>CAZNFQ010000072.1:0-11388 GCA_964571965.1 uncultured bacterium
TGTTCACCTCTGGCTGAATACCGGTTGTCCAGTTCACAGCGGCAACCGCGTCCAGGTCGAAGAGGCCTCCGTCTTCCACTTCGTCACCGCAGTCGGTAAGTCTCACGTATCTGATCCAGTCCATTCCCAGTGCTGCAAGGTCGAACTGGTCTCCACCGGAAACATCGGGATTTGTGGGGTCATCTCCCGTGGTGGGCCAGACCCCGGCAAGGCCATCGAAGGTTTCCGTATCGTAGGGGAACATGGTCCAGTTGAATCCATCCTGACTCACCTCCACGAAGGCACACTCGCGGAAGTATCCTGCCCCTGTATCCATTACGTTCTCGAAAACGGTGAAATCCGGTCCTTCGCCGTCTACTACCGTATTGTCCGTAAACTCGATGACCACAATGCCGCTTTTGCCCAGTGTAAGAAGCTCGTCTTCGCCTACAGCGGGGGACTGGGGGGTTGCATCCGGGTCCGGAGGCCCAAGAATGTTTTCCGGGTAGAAGCTCTGGCCGTATCCAGCTCCTTCCCCGTAGTTCACGAAGGGTGAAGCGTCTCCCCATGGATCCGCAGCAAGGCAGAGTATCAGAAGAAACATCATCTTGCGGTCACCGTGAATCTTGTTGCGGATTCACCGCTGACAGCAGTGTAAAGACCGGGGGTGAGATCCTGAACACAAAGGGATGCCGTTCCGTTCTCAGCTGTCTGTGTTTCAGCCGCGACCCTTCCGGCTAAATCGAAAACCCGAACCACTGTACCCGGTTGCGCCCCGGTGAGGGTAATGAAACTCACTGCAGGGCTGGGGAACACTGTAATTCCAGTGGCAGTTGTGCGCTCTCCGCTTTCCATTCCCATGAATGAACCTGAAACGGCAATGGGCCCCGGGTTTGTAAGGGAATAGGTATGTATCAGATCTTCAGTGCTGTCGTACACCCTTACCTCGCCGTTCATGGAATCGGTTATCCAGAGATGTCCCTGATCGTCTGCTGCAAGGCCGTTGCCCCCTGAACAGAAGGGATCATTGGTATCATGGAGCACTGCAAGTGTCTCCATATCAACAGAGAAGACTCCCCCGCCCCAGGGGTCCGCGGTGTAGAAAATACCGTTTGCCGCAACAGAGTATGCGGGAAAGCCTCCCACGGGAATGTCAGCTAATGTGATACCTGTTTCAGGGTCTATGACAACCACACTTCCATCGTTGTTGCCGTAGGTTCCGCTGCAGGTCACGAAGAGTCTGCCGTCTTCGGCTATTACAAGGGACTGACAGTTGGTGCCTGCTGTCAGTGTGTCCGTGACGGTTCCCGAAGACGTGTCCAGCACCACAATGGAGTTCCCTGTTCCCCAGCCTCCGCAGGCGGTGTATAGCATTCCTTCATTCTCAGCCATCCATTCAGGCGTTGGGCCAATGCCATTTACGGTTGTGCTGACCGTCATGGTTTCTGGATCTATCATGCTTATGGAGTTATTCAGAGCTGCGGTTACAGCCAGGTTACCGTTCTCCAGGGGAAGTGATGCCCAGCAGTTCCAGCCTGTTCCTATTCCCAGTTCCGTAAGGCTCCAGCTGCCAAGCTCGAACCTCTGGAGAGTTCCCGAATCAACTCCGGAGTTCACCACGAAGGCGCAGCCGTCGTGTATGACAACGTCATTGGGGTAGGTGTGCAGAACTCCAACGGACTGGGTTACCGTTCCCGTTTCAGTGTCGATGTGCGCCAGATCCCCTCCGCATATAACAAGGGCATCCCCTGATACAAGCGATAGAAGAAGCAGGCCGATTCCTGTCGAGATCATTGTGTCTCCCGTTATTCGGCCGCGTGAAAAAATGAGAAGGAATATCCCCCCACCCTTCCCGCGAAGGTGAAGTTAAACGCCGGCAGAAGGTCTTCTGGCTTCCGGAAATAACGAACCGCGCCTTCTCACGGATTATTCCGCAATGGCCTCAGCGATTCAGTAACCGGTTACAGCGGCGGGGCCGCGCAGGTTTTTCACCTGCTTCCCTGACGCTGCCGACCCTGATAATATATTTTCTGTGCACCCTGAGTGTGTAAGGAGAAAAATGGACGGATTTTTCAAAACAGTTCACAGGATCGTAGCCGGTATTCCAGCGGGAACCGTTATGACCTACGGCCAGATTGCTGAAATGGCAGGGAATCCCCGGGCTTCAAGGGCCGTGGGCTATGCCCTGAGAGCCATACCCCCGGGACTGGACATTCCCTGGCACCGGGTTGTGAACTCCAAGGGGGAGATAAGTCTCAGGAGGACCATGCAGGGTGATGATGACAGGTGTCTTCAGCGGGTGCTGCTGGAAGCCGAGGGTGTGGAATTCAGCAAATCCGGCAGGATCGATCTAAAAAAGTACGGATTGAAGTAGCGGAAGCCCCCGGCTCCCCTTTATTCTATCAGGTGTCGTCGGGGCCGCCTGTGCAGCTGCAAGTCTCCGGTATGGGCGAGTCGTCCTCCAGGGCTGCTGTCAGGTTTTCCAGGGCTTCCACCAGGTTTTCTCTGGGGCATGCAATGTTGAGACGCATGAAGCCGCTCCCACCCGGGCCGAACATCTCGCCGTTGGAGAGGGCGAGTCTGGCCTTGTTTACGAACAGAGAGGCAAGCTTCTCGTCGGTGAGGTTCAGTTTCCGGCAGTCAAGCCAGAGGAGGAAGGTCCCTTCCGGTTTCAGCACAGGCATTTCCGGGATGTTTTCCTTCATGAATGAGTTAACCGTAAGGTAGTTCTGCCAGAGGTATTCAAGAAGCTCATCGAGCCATTCTTCCCCATATGCGTAAGCAGCCCGGGTTCCCGTTATTCCGAATATGTTGGACATGCCCATATGAAGCTTTGCCAGGCATCCCTTGAACTTATCCCTTATAATTTCGTCGGGAATGATGTTCACAGAAAGCTGAAGACCTGCAAGATTGAATGTTTTGCTGGTGGCGTAGGCGGAGATTGTGTTCCTCATGAGATAGTCATTGACAGCCGCTGTCGGTCTGTGGACACTGGGTTTGAAGATGATGTCTGCGTGGATCTCGTCGGAGAAAACCATCAGGCCGTGCTTCTCGCATATTCGCCCCATTTCAAGAAGCTCGCTGTGGGTCCACACCCTTGCCACGGGGTTATGGGGGGAACAGAGAACCAGCATTTTTGCCTGCTTCGCCTTTTCCTCCAGGTCTTCCATGTCAATTGTATAGCTCTCTCCCCTGAGAATCAGCTGATTGTTAAGGGTTGTTCTGCCGTTTAGCCTTATGGATTCTTCGAAGGGGAAATAGACAGGGGGCTGAATAATAATTCCGTCACCCGGCTCGGTGAAGGTCTGAATGGCGAAGTTCAGAGCCGGAACCACACCGGGAGTGGCCACGATCCACTCTTTCTCTATTTTCCATTGATACCTTTTTTCGAACCAGCCAGTTACGGCGTTGAAGAATTCTTCAGGTTTGGCTGTGTAGCCGAATACCCCGTGCTCGGCCCTTTTTATTATGGGGTCCAGTATTTCAGGGGGGGCCTTGAAGTCCATGTCCGCAACCCAGAGGGCGTTCAGGTCGCCTCTGCCGAAAAAGGCCTCCAGATAGTCCCACTTCAGGCAGTCCGTTCCGCTTCTGTCCACAGGGGTATCGAAATCGTATTTCATGCTGCTCCCTCGGTGTTGTTACAGGCAGGGAATATAAGAAAAGCCCCCGGCGAGCCGGGGGCAGGGTCTTTCAGTGACATCCGCCGCCTGGGCATCCTCCGCAGGGGGAAGTGACAGGTTCTGTTTTCTCGGTTTTCTCTTCAGTGCAGGTGCAGTTTTCACAGGCTTCGTCGCAGGTTCCGGTTTCGGAGCAGTCCTCTGCTTCGCAGGTGCAGCAGTCCCCTGTACAGTCCTCCACGGCTTCGTCGCAGGTACATTCGCAGGTGCACTGGTTCTCTTCGTCAGGCGTTTCCCCCGACGCAATAACTGTACCGGCAAGAATTGCCGTAAGCATGAAAGGTATAAGGTATTTCATTTATTCTCCTTTTCGCAGCAGCAGGAGTGCTTTTTCTCAGGTCCGTGGCATTCCTGTTTCTGTTCCGTGCTGCATTCACCGGGTTTGCCCTTCAGTTTTTCAGGGTGTTCGCATTTGCACATTTTCCCTCTCCTTTAATACAGGGATTTTCTTCCAAGTGTTTGACCTCCAGGGTTTGCAAAAACTCCGCAGTCAGTTTTATAAGTTCTTCATTCACGGTGTAATGTACGTGGTATCCGCATCTGCAGTCTTCCACTATTCCCGCCTGTTTCAGAACCTTCAGATGCTGGGAAACAGAAGGCTGTGAGACTTTCAGCTTTAGAGCAATTGCCCCCACACACAATCGGTTTTCCAGAAGAAGAGTGAATATCCGGTATCTTGCCCTGCAGCCCAGAGCTTTGAAAACCTGTACAGGATTGAATTCAGTTTCAGACACGCCGCTCCTACCATATAAGTATATGCTTATAATATTATATGGCTAATGCTTTGTCAAAGCCCGAACTTGTTCAGCGGGGAGACGCCTCTCAAGCCACCAGCTGTAGGCAACTGGAACCACCATTATCGTAAGGAGTTCTATGAGCATTCCCCCGAACACCGGCAATGCCATGGGACGGGCAAGGTCGCTTCCCCTTCCCGAGGCAAGAAGTACTGGAACAAGGGCAATAAGCGTGGTAAAAGTGGTCATCACAGCCGGTCTTATCCTCTTTTCTGCAGCTTCCTTTGCAATGGCTCTTACTTCTGCTCTGGTATCAGGTGGTTTTTCATTCTTCAGCTGGGTCATGTAGGTGGCCATGAGCACACCGTCATCCACACAGATGCCCATAAGCGCAATGAAGCCCACCACAACGGCAACGGTCATGTGAACCGTTCCCTCCGGAGGTACTCCAATTATTCCAGTAGACCACAACACAGAGTGGAGATGCGGCCATATCCAGAGGAACATCAGCCCGCCGGCAACTGCAAGCGGAACGGTTCCAAGAAATATTATCAGGGGGACGGAGAGGGTTCTGAACTGGAGGTACATTAGAAAGAATATTGCGAGAATGCAGACTGGAATAAGAAGGGCAAACCTGTTTTTTGCCTCTATCTGGTTTTTGTAGTTGCCCACCCAGCCAAGGTGGTAACCCCGGGGGAGGTTCAGCCTGCGCTGATCCGGTTCCATGGAGCGTTCATCCTCAACTATTTCCCTGAGAAGGGCATCTGCTTCCTCCACAAGCCCGCCTTCATCGCGTCCTCTTGCGTTCAGCATAACATAGCCCACCAGCTCTCCGTCCACAGACCGGATCACAGCAGGGCCGTCCACCGTTTCAACAGTTGCCACAGTAGACAGAAGAACAGGTTCAGAGCCGCTGTGCACCGGTACATAAATGTTGCTGATGTCAGCTTCCTCATCCCTGTTCTCCCTGGCATAACGAACTCTCACAGGTATCTGCTCCCTGCCGTTCAGAAGGCTGGTGGCAACACTTCCTGACATTGCGCCCCGCAGGGCCATGAGTACCATGTCCACAGAAAGTCCATGGTCTGCGGCTGCGATTCTGTCAACTGAAACTTCCAGGTAGGGTCTTCTTGAAGTTCTGAGGGCGGAGACATTTACAGCTCCCGGAATGTCTGAAAGAATTGCCTCTGCCGCTATGGCAAGCCTTTCAAGCTCGTCCACGTCATCTCCTCTTATCTCAAGGCCGATATTGGTCACGATCCCCGACTGAAGCATTACGATCCTGGTTTCTATGGGTTGAAGCCACGAAGGAGCTATTCCCGGCATCAGAACTGAGGTTCTGAGCAGGGTGAGAATGGAGTCTGAGGTAACACCCTCTCTCCAGGTGTTCTCCGGATTCAGGGTTATAACGGTTTCTATCATCCCCACCGGTGCAGGATCAAGGGGTGAATCGGCTCTTCCCGCCTTTCCAACCACCTGTCTGACCTCGGGAACTTCCTCCATTGCCCTGTTCTGAGCTATCATCACGCTTACTGTTTCATTGAGCGATGCCTGGGTGAGGAGCGAAGGCATGAAAAGAAAACTGCCCTCATCCAGGGGAGGCATGAACTGAGTTCCGATACCAGGCAACACTCTGTCCAGGAATGCCACAGGCCGCAATCTGTCAGGATCGATCCCAAATGACCTGAGAGGAGAGAAGAATGCTCCTGCTCCGAAGGAGACCATAACCGCGAAGAGAATCACTGCAAGGAACATTACAAGAAGCATTTTCCGGTTTTTAAATGCCCTGCCGAGAACTCCGGTGTAGGATCCGGTAAGAATTTTTTCAAAGCGGTCTCTGCCCGGGCTTTTCAGGGTTTCAACAGCCATCCCGTAGGAAACAAGGAATACAGTCACTCCGGAAAGTGCGGCCAGGAACCAGGGTTTGAGAGGATCAAGCCAGGCACCTGCCGATGCTGAAGCCCAGGCCCCCAGGAGCCCAAGGCCGAAGCATGAAAGGAGTATCCTGTTCTTTTGTGTACCTTTGTCCCGTTCTTTCAGGGCGAAGAAGGTAAGAACGGGAACCAGGGTTACGGCGGTGAGTCCCGCAGCCAGCAGAACAAGGGTTTTCGTCCATGCAAGGGGTATGAACAGCCTTCCGCTCTGTCCCTGCAGGAAGAACACGGGAATGAAGCTGATTACCGTGGTGGAAAGAGATGTGGCAATTGCAGGGGCAACCCTGGAAACCGCAATTGGAATCGCAGACAGGGAACTTCGGTTGCTGCTCTCCTGGTGAATGCTCTCGGATACCACTATTCCCATGTCCACTATGGTGCCAATGGCAATAGCAATTCCTGCAAAACTCATGATATTGGCGTTAACGGAAAGTACTTTCATTCCTATGAAAGCAAGAAGCACGGCAAAGGGAAGAGTTGAAGCCACTGCCATGGATGTTTTCAGATGGAAAAGGAATGCAAGAACGACAAGTGCAGTGATGATCATCTGCCAGGTAATGGCTCCTGTGAGGGTGTCAACCGTTTCACTTATCAGTTCGCGCCTGTCGTAATAGGGAGCGATTTCTACACCCCGGGGAAGGCTTGAAGACAGTCTTTCTATCCGTTCTTCCACAGCTTCGATAACCGCAACGGGGTCAGCTCCGTAACGCATTACCACTATTCCACCAACAAGCTCACCCTGTCCGTCGGCCAGCGCTCCCCTTCTGAAGCCCGGCCCCATTGTCACCCGGGCAATCTCACCAACGGTGACCGGTCTGCCTCCAACCATTGCAACAAGGGAATTTTCGATGTCTTCCATTGTTCTAAGCCGTCCCACTCCCCGAACGATGAACTCCATTCCAGTCTGTTCGACTGTTCCGGCGCCGGTATCGGTGTTCGATGACCGGAGGGCGGAGGTTATGTCATCAAGGGTCAATCCCAGATGCCTGAGCTTTTCCGGGTTGACTTCCACCTGAAACTCCCTCTGAAAACCGCCAACACCGGCGATCTCTGAAACCCCGGGTATGCTCTGGAGGGCGGGCTTTATCGTGTAGTCCTGAATGGCACGAAGTTCTCCCAGGTCCAGGGGGCCCTGAATCGTGTACCAGTATACCTGTCCCAGGGGTGTGGCATCGGGACCCATGCTCACAGAAGCTTCTTCAGGAAGACCGGGACTTACCTCTGCAAGCCTTTCGGATACCCTTTCTCTGGCCCAGTATATGTCGGCACCGTCATCAAATACGATATAGATCCGGGCAAAACCGAAGGAGGAAACCGCTCTGACCTGTTTTACTCCGGGCAGGCCCTGAAGGGAGGACGCCAGTGAGTAGGTTATCTGGTCTTCCATGTCCCGGGGGCTTACACCGGGCCAGTCAACGGATACTATCACCTGGTTCTCGGAAACGTCTGGTAGTGCGTCCACAGGCAGGGTTTCGAAGGCACGAATGCCCACTGCGCATATTGCCACGGCAAGGGCAAGAACAGCAATTCTGTTTTGAAGCAGGAAAGTGGTGATATTTTTCATTGGGGGTCTTGATGGTTCATCAGTGACGGAAGACCTGTAAGCTCTGCCTGGGAATCAATGAGAAATGCACCGTTGTCCGCAATGATCTCGCCTCCGGAAAGGCCTGAGATCACGGGAAAGTATCTGATCCCTTCATGGTCATAAGAGAGGGGGCCGAGTACAACCTGAACGGGAACAAGACTTACTCCGGTTGCAGGGGTGGGGAACCCTGAGGTCACAGGGGTATGGGTACTGTCCCTGGAAACGGCGTAAACAAGGTGTCTCTCTCCCATGGACAAAACGCAGGATGCGGGAATTGCGATTTCAGGCTCATTTGTTCCACCCGCTTCCACCGAAAGAACAACACGCACCAGTTCCCCGGGAAGAAGGCCGGCCTCAGGTGAAAAGGCCTGTATTCTGGCGGTTACGCTTCGTGACATGGGATCGTAGAAGGGATCCATGTGTGTAACCTCTCCACGAATGTTTTCACTTCCGGAATAGACGACCACCGTTACCGAGTCACCTGTTTCAAGCAGTTCCGCCTGACCTTCCAGAAGCTCTGACTCTATCCACACATCGCTGAGATTGGCCACCTCAAGCAGTACCTGTCCTGTCTGCACCCAGTCTCCGCTTTCCACCTTCCTCTCCGTAACCGTACCTGAATAACGGGATACCACAGGGAGAGATTCCATGATTTCACCTGTTTCCTCCACATGGTCGATGATCCAGTTCGATGCACCCAGCTGCCTCACTCGCTGTCGGGCACCGGCCGATATGCTGCTCTCCGCATCTCCGTTACGCTGTGCATATAGCAGATCATGCTGGGCCTCGATGAGTTCCGGTGAGTATATCCAGGCAACTGTGGTTCCAGAGGTAATGTTTTCACCGGTGGCCGGAGAGGGGAACCGGTCTATCCTTCCAGATGTCCAGGCGGTAACCACAGCTCTGGAGGTTTCCGCACCTGTAACCGTTCCCGGAACAGTTATTCTGGTTTGCAGTCTTTTTGATTCCACCTGAATGAAACTCAGACCTGTAAGGTCTCTTTCTGCTGCGCTCAGGGTTACATCACCTGTGGAAGCGGAAATTTCCTCCAGCTCCATGCCGCATACCGGGCAGAGCCCCGGGTTCTCCAGCACCACGCAGAGCATGGGGCAGGCCCACCTTTCATGAGCAGAAGACTCTTCGTGACTGTGGAGTTCCTCCTCGGAAAGAAAATAAAACCCTGGAAACAGCAGGAATGAAAGAAGAAGGACCGCTAAGGCCCCTGAAGCCCAGATTAGGCGTTTCACTCTGTGGATTCAGCGGTTTCAAGGAATGTGGACAGTTCCGCTTTAACTTCCTCAGATACTCCGGGATCTTCCAGCAGTGCGGGAATGTAGTTCTCGGGGTTGGCTTTGAAGGAAGCCTCGCACCCCGGGCAGCATATTCCTATGCGGTAACCTTCCCAGTCGAAGTACTGACCGTTTGCCACTGCGTTTCCCATAACCGGGCAAACAGCATTATTGACAACTGTCACTTCCGGTGCTGTATCTGCAACCTCAGCAGTTTCAGCTGTTTCCTGAATTTCTTCACGGGCTGTGGGTTCTCCGCCGCCGCATCCGTTTGCAACTGCCAGGGCTGCTGCGGTTACAAGCAGTATCTTGAACATGTTATCCTTTCCGTTGGATTGGATAAAATATACCAAATTAGTATGAAATAGTTCCACAAAGCCCCTCGATTCAGTTCTGCCGGTTTACATCAAAGCAGCGGACACGTGTTCGTTACGAAAGGCGTGCTATTTCATGTTCGATCTGTTCGAGGTGTTTTTTCGCCGTTCCCATGCTTCTTTCAAGGTATGCTACAGTATCGGCTTTTGTTTTGTCGTTAAGCTTTGGGTTATCCATAATGCTGTTTATGGATTCCTGTGCTTTTTCAATATCCTTATGAATTCCATCATGCTGACTTCTAAGATAGGCCAGGTGTGCCTTTCTGTGCTCCCGCCTGAGTTGAATTCTTCTGATACTGCTGTATGCAATGGGTGCCGTTAGAAGGAGAATGGCGGATAGTATTTTTGTCAGGGGAGAGATACCGGGAGCAAGTATCGCACCCAGCAGAGGAATTGACATTGCCAGAAAAGAGAGGAGCATTATCCTTTCGGTTCCCTTTTCGGTTTCCTTCTGAAGCAGATCCTCATCATGGGCTTCGCATGGCGTTTTTAGATTGGTCAGGCCGTATTTAATGTCATTGGAGTTCCTCTGAAGCTGATCTCTGAAGCTGATGAACTCATCCATGACCCTGTCTCTGAATTCTCCTGTCAATATGGGGATATCAGCCCTTTCAAGACAGTTGAGTTCATTGGAACACGCGGTGAAGAATGCCAGATAGTTCAGATCCCATACTTCCAGCTTTCCCCTCAGCCTGCTCCAGTAGAGTTTGTTTGTTTCACCTAGTCTGTCCCTGATGTTCACTGATTCCTCACCTATAATGTCAAGCCATCTTGAAGTTATGAAGCAGTAGATCTTGAGAATATTTCTTCTGTAGATTAGAAAGCGGTAGAAATCCAGAAGAGCTCGGGATTCATCACCGGCGTACCATATATGATCCTTTTTTATCAGCTCTTGATCTCCAACAAGAAACAAATCGCCCTGAATCCCTTCTGATGAATGGATAACAAGTGCCTGCTCGCCGAAATCCGCCTGGGTCTCGAAAAGCAATTCATCTCCAAGGAACCAGGTTCTTATGAGAGAAGTATCCGCGATTTTCCTTTGAATTTCGATCTGACTGGACTTGTCCACGATGTTTATTTTGGAAACCTGTGTGAATATGTGGGAAAATTGGAGCAGTTCGAAGAAGAAGAGCCAGCAGTGCATGTAGATAGGGTTTTCCTCCTGCTTTCCTTCCCCTTTTATGGGAACCGTCGTGGTCAGCAGGTCTTTCCGGAGTACCTGTTCAGGAAGGGACTCTCCTTCAAAGGAAATCTCGAAAAGTATTATCCCTTTAGGATACACCACAGCATCGATATTCATCGGGATGTCATCCTCTGTTGCCGTGCCTTTGAATATCCCCTCAAGCAATGCCGCTTTGGTTCCACTGCATGTGGTGATCTCGGAGGTTTTCACCTGGCTGTTCTGCTCAGTCACCCTTCGGATAAGCGCCCCGGTATCCAGAAGACCCGTGGTACCTGCCGCGAAATGCCTGTAGACTTTCATCCCAAAACCTTCCTTTGAATCTCTAGCAACTGCAGTGGTCTGATGCTTTGCCTCTGATTTATCAACGATACTTCTTTTGTGTGCCTGATGAAACCGTAAACCATAACCGGTGCTTGATAACCGGGAATAGACTGATGGACCGAAATCCCGGCGCAGGGTAGATTAGAACTTTAGGGTATTGGAGGATTATGGAAAAGGAATTCAGTTTCGACGCCAGGGTGCTCATGTGCCAGAACTGCGGTGCCCCGCTGCAGACGGGTTTTGCAGGGGGAGAGGTCACCTGCGGATACTGCGGAACTGTGAATGTCTTCACTCCCAGGAAAGAAGAGCCTG
>CAZNFQ010000073.1:0-11281 GCA_964571965.1 uncultured bacterium
CCCCCGGTGCCACTGAAGACGGCTCCATGTTCGTAACCCATTCAGACGATAACGAACTCATGGATGAAAGGCTGATATTCGTACCTGCAGCTGACCATGAGGCCGGTTCCACGAGGCCTGTATACGCATCTGCCTGCGCATTGGGAGAATTCCCTGAATACAACTGTCTCACCTATCCCAGACTTGTCTGCCATGAGAGAAGCGTGTTCTACGATACACCGGGGTATCCAGCCAGCATACCCATAGGTGAGATCCCCCAGGTGGAGCATACCTATGGATATTTCGACGGAAGCTACGGAATCATGAACGAGCATCAGCTGATGATAGGTGAATGTACCTGCGGAGCTAAAATGCAGTTGAACCCGGAACCGGGGAAGAGGATTTTCTATTCATCCGAGCTTTCACGGGTGGCACTTGAGCGTTGTACATCAGCAAGAGAAGCGGTTCTTCTCATGGGGGAACTCATTGAAACCTACGGTTACTATGGAACCGGTGAAACCCTTCTGGTGGGCGATCCTGAAGAAGCCTGGGTAATGGAGATGTGCTGCGGGACAGAAGACAGCAGCTCAGGGCTCTGGGTTGCCCGGCGTGTTCCCGACGGCCACCTTTTCGTTGAGGCAAACGAGTTCAGGATCCGCGAGGTAAAGACTGATGATCCTGATTACCTGTACAGCTCCAACCTCTTCGCTGAATGTGAGGCCCTGGGTTGGTGGAGCCCGGAGCAGGGTGAACTGGACTGGCTGAGCACAGTAAGCCTTGGAGAGTACAACCACCCCTACTACAGTCTGCGAAGAGTCTGGAGGGTTCTCCACAGAGCATCTCCTTCCCTGGGGCTGAGTCCGTGGGTGGAGAATGGTCTCACCAGGGACTATCCCTTCAGCGTTGCACCGGACCGACTCCTTGGTCTTCGTGACGTAATGGGACTGCACAGGGATCACTACGAAGGCACCGAATTCGACATGACACGGGGAACAGCTGCAGGTCCCTTCGGCTATCCCTACAGGTTCTATGGCCCCTACGACGCCAGCGGCGACGTGAGTGACCCGGGCAGGGAGCTGGATGGAGCATGGGAAAGACCCCTGTCAGTGGACTACTGCGGTTACATGTACGTGAATCAGGGCAGAGAGTGGCTGCCGGACATGATAGGCGGGATCTGCTGGTTCGGCCCGGACAAGCCGGCTGAAACCTGTTTCGTACCCTTCTACTGCGGCGTGGATCAGATAGCGGATAGCTACAGCATCTGCAACACATCGGAATACTCCGAAGAAAGCGCATGGTGGGCATTCAACTTCGTTGCCGACTGGGCCGCCTTCAAGTACTGCTACATGAAAGAGGACATTCAGCAGATCCAGGAATCCATCGAAACAGGCGAGATGGAAAAAATAGAGGAATGGGACAACACAGCTCTTCGAATACTGGAGATGGAGGGTGAAATCGTCTGTAGCAGGTACCTGTCGGATATGTGCATTGCAAATGCGGACAGCGTGGTAGATCAGTGGTGGGATTTTGGCCACAGGATGATCGTAAAGTACGATGACGGATACATAAATGCCCCTGGACACATGGGACATGAAGTGGGTTACCCGGACTGGTGGCTGGAAGATTCAGGCTGGTACAACGGGCCCACATCATATGAGAATCCGGAGGACTCATGAAAATCCCTGATGGAATGATGGATACGTGCGCTGAGCGCATGGTTGCAATGCTGCCCTGTTGAGTAAGCATGGTTCTTCCGGGGGTTCCCCGGACAAAGAGGATACAGTTCGTTAAAGAGGTTGTCCGCCTTCTGCTGAAAGAGGGCCTGGATGGAGTAACGGCTGCAGAGCATGCTGAAATAGCTGCCTTAACGGAAAAACTGCTTTCCGGGATCGAACCTGTTCCTGAAAAGCTGGAAGAATCCCCGGAAGAGATTACCGCAGAGTCAGGCGGATGTTGAGGGGGTTCCGATTCAGGTCAGGAGACCTGATTATTCCGCATCCGGTCCGAAAAACTCGATGCTCAGCTGAACCGGTGCCGTCCTGCCGGGGGGTACCGGAGGAATGTTGGCGCTGTTGATCGCATGGGTCACAGCTCTGTCGAAGCTGTTGTCCCCGCTGTTCCTCACAACCTGGTATGAAGTGCTGCCGTCCAGATTTACGGTATAAATGATTCTGTAACTCTGCTGTGGATTAACAGATGTCCTGAAGTTCCTCCGAATGGCGCTGAATACCCGGCCCTCATAGCTTGCGGCACCCGGGGCACCGCTTCCAGCCTCACCCTGGGAACCCACACCGATGAAATCCTGAGTGGGGGGGGGTTCCTCCTGAACCTCCTCCTGAACCTCTTCCACCGGATCAACCGCTTCCTCTACCTCCTCCTGGACTTCCAGCTGTTCCTCCACCGGATCCACCTGTTCCTCGATTACCTCCTGGACCTCTTCCTGAACCTCTTCCACCGGATCAACCGCTTCCTCTGTCTGTTCCACCGGCGCGTCACCCTGTTCCAGAACTATCATTTCAACCGTTACGTACTCTCCACCACCCGCAGGGATCGTCTTCTCGCCGGAGAAGAACAGTCCCGCGATCAGGAAGAGAAGGATCATGCCCCCGTGTATACCCGCGGAGATGACCAGGTCTCGCCTTTCCATGGTTCCAGCATACCTGCAGGGTTTTGAAAAGGGGTTATTCCTCTCCACTGATCGACTCCTGAATAAGGCCTACGTCTGCGTAACCGCCCCTCCTCAGTTCGGTAAGAGCGGCTGCAAGCCTGGCATATTGAACCTGGCCGTCGGCCCTGAGATATGCTTCGGTTCTTCCTGATGACAGGGCAACCTCGGCCAGGACGGCAAGTTCCTCCGGAGGAACCGTTTCCCCTGCCACTGAAATGTTGCCCAGCGCATCCATTTCAACCACCAGTGAAGTGCCGGGGTCCAGTCTTCTTACTATCTCCCCCTGGTCTGTGGAGGGAGGGGTGACTTCGGTGCTGCGCTGAATAACGGGGGCGCTGAGCATGAATATCACCAGCAGTACGAAGGTTACGTCTACAAGGTTGGTTACATTGATGGTGGAGAACTGCCTGTATCTCCTTCTTATCATGTTATGGAACCTCTTCTGCAAACATCCACAAGTTCCG
The DNA here is from genome assembly GCA_964571965.1 of uncultured bacterium. Taxonomy (GTDB): domain Bacteria; phylum Fermentibacterota; class Fermentibacteria; order Fermentibacterales; family JCC-6; genus Sabulitectum. Next base: position 3,112 of record CAZNFQ010000073.1, read on the forward strand.
AAAGGAATCTGTCTATCTCCCCTGCCAGGTCATCCACCCTTCCCACCACGTAGTTGTGAAAGATGTTAGCGGGGATAGCGGCAAGAAGGCCTGCAACGGTCGTGGTAAGGGCGGCGGCCACGCCGGAACCCACAGCACTGATGTCGGCAATGCCGGCCTCTCTCATCCCGATGAAACTCACGAGAACTCCCCATACGGTTCCAAGAAGTCCCAGCAGGGGGCTTACGCTGGTCACCGTTGCAAGAAAACCGATGTTCCTGCTTCTCTGGGCAAGGTCTTCGCTTGCTTCGCGCTCAAGTGCACTGTGAAGAATTGAAACTTCATCGCGGTTAAGGGGTTCTTCCCTGCCCTGATCCTGTCTTCTTCTCAGGTACCTTCCCGCTTCCGAGTACATTCTGGCAAGGGGACCCATGTCGCCGGAGTTCTTCACGAAATCTCCCCCCGGGGGTCTGCCTGTGGTTCTTAGAGCTTCCATGAATTTCCTTGAAGCGCTCATTATCCTGCTCAGTTCCCTGAGCTTGGAGATGGCAACCCCCCAGGACCCTAGAGAGAGGGCAAGAATAAGAAAGAGTATGAACTTCGTGAATCCGTCTGAATTTGCCACAGTTGACCATACCTGACCGAGCATTCTATCTCTCTTTCAACCTGGCCACGGCCTCGATTTCGACCTTGGCGTTCAGGGGAAGTCGTGATACTTCAAAAGCGGCTCTCGCGGGATAGGGTTCACTGAAAAACCCTGCATAGACTCCGTTAACCGCCGCAAAGTTATCCATATTGTCAAGAAAAACGGTTGTTTTCAAAATACTGTCCATGGTGCAGCCTGCGGAGCTGAGGATTGCAAGCAAGTTCTCCAGGGCAAGCTGTGCCTGTTCCTCAACCGTGTTTGCAAGAACACCTGCCGGTGTCATGCCCAGCTGTCCGCTTACGAAGATAAGCGGATCTGAAATCACTGCCTGACTGTAAGGCCCCACAGGGGCAGGAGCATCCGAAGAAAAGAGCTCTTTCTTATGTTTACTGGACATTCAACCCTCCTGCTAATGAATATACGTCACCATTGTGGATTCTGTTCCATTTCTCAATACCGGAAAGCGGTCTGGAGCGAACTGGACAGCTCATCTATGGTATAGGGTTTTGTGAGCACTCCCCTGAATCCGTATCTCTCGTAGTTTGACATCACATCGTTTCCCGCATAGCCGCTGGAAACTATCACAACGGCCTCAGGGTCTGTCTTGAGCACCAGTTTAACCGCCTGGGCACCGCCGAACCCGCCGGGAATGGTCAGGTCCATTATCACTGCTGCATAAGGAGTTCCGGCGTCAAAGGATTCTCTGTACATTTCAACAGCCTGCTCACCACTACGGGCTGAGTCATAGGTGTATCCCAGCTTCTCCAGCATGGTTCCCGCGGTCTCTATTACCGAACTGTCGTCATCGAGAATAAGTATTCTGCCTGAATGTGTTTGCCCTTCAGGCAGAGGGTGCCTGCTCTGCTCATGGGATCTCACTGCAGAGGCCGGAACAAGGAGGGAGAACAGGGCTCCTCCGTTAATGCCGTTCCCTGCCTTTATGGTTCCTCCGTGCCGCTGCATTATGGAAAAACTGGTAGCAAGACCAAGACCGTGCCCCTCTGATTTGGTGGTGAAGTAGGGATCGAATATTTTTTCAATGATGTCATCTGGTATTCCGGGACCCGTATCCTCCAGTTCTATGAGAACAAGTTTCCCCCTCGGGGTCTCGCAGTTGGCTGCCCTTAAACTGAGACTGCCGTGATCCTCCATGGCCTGCCGGGCGTTTGTAACAATGTTCTGAAGCACCTGGCTGAATTGCTGGGTATCCACGTTAAGGTTCCATGTTCCCTTTTCCACACTCAGATTCAGAAGAACAGAAGAACCGCGGAGTACGAACTCCGTCACGTCCCTGAGAATGGCTTCGGTGTTCACTGATTTTCTCACAGGTGCGCCGCCTTTGGCAAAGGTTAAAAGCTGACCGGTAAGACTTCTAGCCCTCACCGCGGCCTTTTCTGCGCTATCAAGAAGTTTTTTGCTCTGTTCAGGGCTTTCAGCGGTTCTAAGAAGACTCAGTGACCCCATCACACCGGTGAGAATGTTGTTGAAGTCGTGGGCAATACCGCCTGCGAGAAGGCCTATTGCCTCGAGTCTCTCATTCCTCATTGCATCCCGCTCGAGAAGGCTCTTCTCCGTAACGTCCATTATGGTAACGAAGTGGAACAGTTTGTCCTGATCCCTGAAGCTGTTGATGATCCCCTCCACAGCGTAGATCGAGCCGTTGTCGCCGATGAGGCTGCATGAAAAATGGCTGGGGGCTTCCGGTCTGTGTTTGCCCAGCGGGTCCATTGGAGCACGACTGGAATCAACGAGAAATTCGGAAAGAATGCGCCCCTGCAGCTTCTTTTCAGGGATACACGTAAACTCCACCGCCTGCCTGTTGCAGTCCTGAATTCTTCCGGTTTCATCCAGAAGGAATATGGCGGTGGGATCGAAGTCCAGCAGCATTTTCTGTCTGTTCCTGGTCCTGATCAGGTCCTCACGTGCCCTCATTCTGAAGAATGCTCCCGCCAGGTGACTGCTTATTCCCGTTACGAAGAGAAGGTCGTTCTCCGTGAATGCCTCTTCAGTGTAATTCTGGAAGGCAATTACTCCGATACATGTTTCACCTGCCTGCATTGGAACTGCTATGTACTGGCTGGGAACCTCCTCCTCTCTGGCTGATACGGGAATATCAGGGTCGTTTATCATTCCCATGATCTCTTTCCTGTTGAGCATCAGCGGTTTTCCCGTGTTGAACACGTAGGCTGTAAAGCTCTTCGGGTCATCGAGCACTTCTGTTTCATCCATCTCGTCTTTGATGAACGGGAAAGAGAACGTTCCATTCTCGGGATTGTGGATGGCCAGGTAGAAATTGTCGGCCTTCAGATTCTTTCTGAGCAGTTCAGCAACTGTTCGGTACAGCTCGTCCAGGCTTTCCGCCTCTGCTGCTGCAAGGGCGATCTCTGCCAGGGACCTGCTGTTGGCAAGAGTGTTTTTGTTCCTTACCACTTCCCTGGCCAGTTTCCTGTTGATGATCAGTATAACCGCCACCAGAGAAAACAGCAGAACTCCAAGCAGGGGATAGAACTCCCGAGGGATTGATCTCCTTTCAGGTTCTGACAGCCATTTGTCAATCAGAGAGTAGTAGATGGATGTGCTGTCAGCCTTCATCTCCTCAAGATTGCCATTGATAGCGCTGATAAACCCTGCAGAGTTCTCCCTGTTCCCGGCAAATGTTGCTGCAACGGGACTCCACACTATTCCCTGGGGTGCCAGGTCGTCGGGAAAGTCCGGCGAGAGCATTATTATCTTGGGAACGGGAACAGCGGCGGCAGCACCGCTCTGAACGGCTTCAATTCCTTCCTGATAATTCCGGCACCACAATGTATCCACCTGAAGATCGAGATTAGAAATGAGCTCAATGAGTGTTTCGCTGTGAAAGTCCTCTTCGATAAGTGCCACGGTTTTTCCGTTCAGATCCCTAAGGGTGGGGATACCGCTTCCCTTTTTAACAAGAAGTATTGACCAGCCTGCTTCCACAGACTCTTTGGGAAAAAGATATATCTGCTCCCGTCTGGCTGTACGGGTCATACAGGCGACAATATCTATTTCGCCTTCTGCAAGCATTTCAGTAAGCATGGGCCAGTCACCCTGCACATACTCAGGCGCCCAATCCTCATTCCGGGCTATTTCCCTGAAAAGCTCAATGTAAAGACCGGATGGATCACCGTTATCATTGGTGAAGGACAGGGGGTAGTTCTCTTCGTACCCTATTCTTACGGGAACAAGAACGATCAGCGCCGCAGCAAGAAAAACACTCAGCACTTGTCTCTCCTGTGAAAAACTACACTATGGCTCTGAAAACCCTCTGAAGAATAGATGAATTTACCACTGAAGAAACCTTTTCCCTGGAGCCACTTCATGAATATCCTGTCTCCCTCCCAAAGGGGAAGTTCAAAGAGCCTGGAATCCGGTATCCACTCCAGATCACCTTCAGGGCAGCTGTTCTTCAGATCTCCCCGGAAACTGTCTGCGGTGAACACGAAAACATACCAGTCCTCCTCTCCATCGAACGCAGGAAAGGTAAGCACACCATGCATTTCCGGGCTGTCAATACTGAGCCCTGTTTCCTCGAGTACCTCTCTTACCGCACACTCATCGGGGGTTTCACCCGGTTCCATCTTCCCCCCGGGCGCATTCCATTTCCCGAAGTGGATATCATCCGGCCTGGAATTCCTGTGGATCATCAGAGTGTGCCCGCGGTGGCGCAGGTAACAGAGAACAGCATTTTTCATAACAGGAATATATTCAGCGTATAAGCTGGAACAAATGTACACCTCCGTGGTTAAGAACTATAATGTTACAGAATGACAGCCTGAACGGAGACCCAATGACGTGCATCTTTCTGTTTTTCATTCTCGGCGCAGTCGAATCCGAGACTTTCCAGCCCTTTCCCTCAGGGGTATCCCTTCGGGAAAGCTCCGGAATTTCAGAGATCCTGTGGGATCAGGAAGAGGGTTTCCTCAGTGCCGAGGAAGGCAAACCGCTGCTGCCGATTGTATCCAGGGTATTCATCCTTCCGGGTGATTGCAGCATTACTTCCACAAACGTCACCCTTGACTTCTCCCGGGGTCAGGAGCTTGGAAACGTACGCATCGGGGCTGCGCAACAGGTAAGACCCGCAGACAGCCCGGGCCGGAATGTGGTGGAACCTTCCCTAAGCGCTCTCACAGGGGACGAACCCCTTGTATCAGTTCATGCAGGTTCGATTCTGGGGGCGGCTACCATTGCTTCGGTATCCGTAAACCCGTGGAGATACCTGCCGGACACCGGGGAACTGGATCTTGCGGGATCCTGCACTCTTGAATTCAGCTGGGAATCAACAGGCGGCTCCACAATGCTTTCTGAGATACAGGCTATGACCCTTAATCACAGACTCTCCGCAGTTTCACAGGAATACGGTATTCATTCCCCTCCATCCGTTTTCGGGCAGAGCGCTGACACCGATTACCTGCTTGTTACCGGGGAAGCATTCACCGGAGCTGTTGCTCCCCTGGTCAGTTTGCTGGAATCGCGTTCTTATTCTGTTGACGTACTTACAGTGGAGGACATTTCCGGTAACTGGTCAGGTTCCGACATTCAGGAAGACATAAGAAACTGCATCCGCAGTTATGCAATGAATCATGGAACCGCATACGTGCTGCTTGCTGGAGATGAAGACGTAGTTCCCCCACGGGATGTGTACATGGAATGTGAGGGTCATGTGGAAATGGCTCCCTGCGACCTTTACTACGCAGACATCGACGGCTCCTGGGACGAGAACGGAAACGGTGTTTACGGTGAATGGGAAGATTCCCTGGACATGTATGCCGACGTGATACTGGGCAGGCTTCTCTTCTCCACCACGGCAGAGGCTGAAGCAATTGTTTCGAAGAATCTGGAGTACACCTCAGCTCCGGAAGCTGACTGGTACAGACAGGCAGTGCTCTGCGGTGCTCAGCTCTTTCCTGAAATAGGTTATGCCGGTGAAAAGGGTTGCGAGATGATGGCGGAGGAGTTCCCGAACGGTTACAGCCTTACAAAGGCCTATCAGTCAGCAAACGGTGATTATCCCGACACGTACTTCCCCGTTCTTTACAGTGGTGCGGGATGGAACCACTACGCCGGTCATGGAAATGACAGGGGGGTTTACTGGTCCGGTCAGGGCGAACCAATAATGAGCGTTACCAGCATGTCCGGTTTCGAGAATCCCGGAAGGTACGGTATTCACAGCAGTATCGGCTGCCACACAGGGGACTTCACAGACCCGGGACTCAACCTGGCAGATACCCTGCTTACCCTTCCGGACGGGGGCGGGATCGCCTGCCTGTTCAACACCACCTGGGGCTGGGAAGGCTTCTGGCCTGAGATAGGTTCATCGGAACGGCTCTGCAATTACACCGTTCAGCAGGTATACGTTCAGAAAGCATCTACACTGGGCCTGGCATACACAACGGCTAAAGACATTGAGATACCCCACATGACAGGCCCCTACGACAGGGTAATGCAGTCGGTTCTGGCATATTCGGCTTTCACGGAGCCGGCCCTTGAAGTACTGGGAGTTGGAAGTTACAATCCCATACCTCCGGAGCCATACAGAATAATCATGCAGGGACCCAACCCCATTACCCATGGTGATCTGGCTTTCAAGATCACAGGGGCATCAGACTCCTACGATGTTTCGGTGTATGATATCGCCGGCAGAAAGGTCATGGGAACCATCACCGTCCAGCAGAATACAGCCAGTAGCATCCAGGTGGAGGATCTCTTTCCCGGAGTTTATTTCCTTTATGCGAAGCCACCTGGAGGAACCGGAGTTTCAGCGGGTTTCGTAAGGATCAGGTAGCTACATTATCCTTCCCAGGTAGACATACCAGTGCTTCGAGCCTGTTATCAAGCGCCCTGCCCGTTCCACAAGATCATGTTCACGGGTTTCCATGTAGCGGGAGCAAAGCTCTCCGGCTGGTGTTTTTTTCAAGTCAGCGCTGAGAGCCAGGAAATGCTTGAAATCGTTATGAGCAACACCGTAGAATGCCCTTGCGAGCTTCCACCAGTCTTCCCGGGTCATCTCCAGTTCATCCCATATCTTCTTCATGAACCCACCAGCCAGAACACCCCGAGAAGGGTGGCGCAACTGATAATGGTTGCCGTGAGAAGAAGAGCAGAAGCAAGAGAAGCATCGCCTCCGTATCTTCTTAAAAACACCGCTCCAAGAACTGCCGGTGGCATGGCTGCAAGTATCACAAGTATTTCACGCCACTCTGCCTGAAAACCCAGGGCAGAAGCCAGAGTGCCCGCAAGAACTGGTTTCAGTAGGAGTTTGATGGCAACCACAACTATCAGCGGCACTAGAATTGTCTTTACGGAAGGTTTTTTAAGCATGAGACCCACAGTGATGATTGCTACCGGGGTAAGAGCTCCAGAAAGAACGTCTGCCAGGTGAAAGAGTGGCGCAGTAATGGAGCTGTCCTTTCCGGGAAGACCAAGAGCTCCCCAGAGAACGCCTCCTATCAGTGCGTAAAAAACAGGTGACCTGAAGAAACTGAGAGAAGCCTTCCACCCGCTTTTCTCAGAACCGAAGTAAGCCGCAAGCACCGGACCCAGAATAAATATAGGGTAACCCACGCCTATCTCGGATATCAGAACAGCTTCACCCAGAGCTCCAGAATTGGCGGGATACATCTGCATGATGATGGAGTATCCCAGAAATGTAGATGATCCGAAAGCAGAGCAGAAAACCACCGCCCCCTGCTTCTCCCGGCTGAACTTGAGCAGAAGGGTTATACCCCATGCAAGCAGAACGCAGAACATTTCAAGGCAGAACATGAGCAGAGCAGGTTCCAGTTCCTGAATTTTTACAGCCTGCCCAGCAAGACCTGTAAATACTATGGCAGGCAGGAACACATCGGTTACAAGCCTGGCGAGAGTAAGGGAATGTGATTCCTTAAGTATGCCCTTCCTCATCAGCATAACAGCTATGAAGTAGATGAGCATGATTGAAAGCACTGCATTGAAGAGTTCATGAACCGGGCTCATAAAGATCCCTCTCTGGTGTATTGTTTTGTTTGTGCTGGTGGAATATTTTCCATAACAGGTTACCTAACAAGGAGGGAGAACGAGAATGAAAACTGCACTGATCATTATCATGCTTCTCAGCATGCCGCTTATGGCCATTACAACGGAAGAGGCCATGGAGGAAAGCGGAGAGAGCGGAACGATTTGTGATGCTCCTCAGTCCGGGGAGAAAACACCGCCATCAAGGGCCCAGGTTCTTCTTATACCGGATTCGACAACTGATGCTGTTGGAATGTACGATACCAATGACGGCAGTTACCTGGGTGATTTTATCGTGGATGATCCCAGCGGCACGAACTACGACCTGCAGACCCCCATTAACGCCATAGAGGGTCCGGGAGGGTATGTCTTCGTCTCAGATCAGCTATCAGACGCGGTGTATGCATTCGATAACGAAGGCAACTTCGCCTACACGGCTGCTGTTACAGGACTGAACAACCTAAGAGGGATCGACTTCAGGGATGACACCCTCTACGTCACCAGCGGAGACGACTACATAGCAATGTTCAG
>CAZNFQ010000074.1:0-10987 GCA_964571965.1 uncultured bacterium
CGGCATTTCACTCCCGGTTTTCTGTATCTTATCTGAACTTCACATTCAAACTCATCACCGGGGGGATCCACCAGCCAGTTGATACTATCAATAAGGCATGCTCCGCTGTAAAGACTAGCCCTTTCGCCTGTGACCACTCTGTTTGAGGCTGTGTCCAGTCGAACCACATACCGTCTGTCTCCGTGGGCACCAATTCCTTTTCTCTGGCCGATAGTGTACCCTTCAAGCCCCTGATGTACTCCGATCAGGTTTCCTTCGGTATCCACTATATCCCCGGGAATGCCTTTTCCCACAAGAGGAAAGCAGAGATCCTGGCTTTCTTTGACCATGAAAGGAAGTCCCGAGTCCCGAGCTTCCTGCCTCACATCCGGTTTCAGGCTGTTTTCCAGGGGGAACCAGCACCGGGAGAGTATCTCTACGGGAACGAGTGAGAGGAAATAGCTCTGGTCCTTCATTTTATCGAAGCCCCTGGAGAGAACTCCATTCCTGTATGAGGCATAGTGACCGGTGACGAGAAATTCTCCCGGTTCGAGGATAGAAAAAGGAAGCGCCAGCTTGACCAAGGCATTGCACATGGCGCAGGGATTGGGAGTCAGACCCATTTTCAGCATTCCAAGAGAGGGTTCTTTAACCTTTTCCCTGAAAGCAGCTTCCGCGGGTATTACGACAAGTTCCACGCCAAGCTGCCTGCAGCATTCCACAGCTTCAGCCTGAAGGCTTCCATCCCTGGTCTTCACGTGAACCGCTCTTACTCTCCGGAATCTTTCAGTACACCTAAGAAGAGATACCGTGGAGTCCACACCGCCTGAAACGCACACAAGGGCAGAGGACATTCCTGTCAGGCACCGAACTTGGCCAGCCTGCCGGCGGCTGCCAGAAGAAGGGGCATCAACTGGCATGCTGGGAAGGTTCCCAGTGCCCCCTGAAGACATTCCCTTTCCGTGAACCTGCTGCTCCATCCTGCTCTCTGAGGTCCGCCGTAAATGAGCACAGGCACAGGATGCCAGCTGTGCAGTTTCATGGGACAGGGTGTGGAATGATCACCTGTTATGCATATCACGTCGAACCCGCATTCGAGAAGCCCGGGGACTGCGCTGTCGAAACGCTCGATCTCTGCGATCTTCCTTCGATAATCGCCGTCTTCCCCTGAACTGTCAGTGTATTTATGGTGGAGGAAAACGAAATTCTTACCGTCAGACAGAGCTTTGGAAGCTGCTGAGATCTGCCCGGTCAAATCCGCCGGTTCAGAGTCGTAAAGGTCCATTCCAGCAAGGGAAGCGACCCCGCGGTACATGGGATAGAGGGCAACGGCTGCGGCATTCAGCTTGAACCTGGTCTCCATGGAGGGAAGATCTTCATGAAGGGCGAAACCCCTGAGGAGAATACCGTTTGCCGGTTTCTTATCTCTGAGTATTTCCATTGCCCTGGAAATGAACTCTTCGATTATGGATACGGTAAACTCCGCATCTGAACCGGTTTTGGTAACCGGGACGGGTTTCTCTCCCACCAGCCCGGGATCCGTATCGTGAATGTTCTGGGAAAGACCGGGGCCCCTGAAAACCACGCATGCTCTGTGTTCCTTCACAGGTTCCACGAATGTCTGAACACCAGAAATGGTGATCACCCTCAGACTGTCAACCAGTTCTTCACATTTCTCCGTGGAGATCCTTCCCGCACGCCTGTCTGTTATTACACCGTTTTCGCCCAGTGTGCAGAAATTAATTCTTGCAGCGAGATCTCCGTGCTGAAGCTGAAAACCGATACCCAGTGCCGCAAGAGCTCCACGGCCCACCATACAGGTAACGGGATCATAACCGAAAAGCGCCAGATGGCCCGGACCGCTTCCCGGGGTTATACCTCTGCCCACAGGCAGATGCTGACCAAGGGCGCCGGCTGAGGCCAAAGCGTCGAGGTTGGGAGTAACCGCAGCTTCCAGAGGGGTTTTTCCATCAAGCTCCGGTATTGAAATATCACCTACGCCGTCCATCACCGCAAGCAATATTGATCCCCCGTGCTCAAGGGCCAGATCCTGAATAACGTCCTTCATCATCAATCACCTCTGTCGTTGGAATACTCTATTTTCCCGGAATCGGTTATCACGCCGGCAGCAAAAGGCCTGCTTCCCCCCTGACGGAGAAGTTTAAGAGCCCGACCGGGCTGAGATGTGGTGAAAAGGAAACCGGCACCCATGTTGAAGGCCCGGCGCATTTCCTTTTCCTCTATGGAACCCAGTTGCCCGATGAGAGAGAATACAGGTGGAACGTCCCAGACAGGTGTTATGAGAGCTCCGCAGCCGTCCGGGAGTATTCTTACGAGGTTTCCGGGAATTCCCCCTCCGGTTATGTGCGCCATGCCTGTTACCAGGTTATCATCCAGCAGCGGCTTCATGTCTTTCAGATAACTCCTGTGAACCTTAAGGAGAGCTTCACCCAGAGTTTCCCCTCCCAGGGAATCCGGTCTGTCCGAAACGGTCATGCGGGATTTATCGAAGAGAACGGCTCTGGCAAGAGAATAGCCGTTGGTATGAAGACCTGAAGACGGCAGTCCTAAAATGGTCTGACCGGGTTCGATTGCAGAACCGTCTATTATCCGGGACTCATCCACCACACCAACTATGGTGCCGGCAACATCGTAGTCGCCCGGTTTGTAAAAACCCGGCATTTCCGCAGTTTCTCCGCCAAGGAGCGCAAGACCGTTACTGGAGCAGGCCCCAGCCAGACCGGTTACGATAGAGGCGGCGACCGCCGCATCGAGGCTGCCGCAGGCAAGATAGTCCATGAAGAAAAGAGGAATGGCTCCCTGAACCAGAATATCGTTCACGCAGTGGTTAACAAGATCCATTCCCACTGTGGAGTAGTCTTCCGCCATGGAAGCAACCTTTATCTTGGTCCCCACGCCGTCGGTGCTGGCAACTAGAACCGGCTTCTCCATCCCGGGGAAATCGGCTCTGTAAAGGCCGCCGAAGTGACCGAGTTCAGACAGTACGTTCCCGTTGAAGGTTTTCCTGACTTCCTTCTTCATGAGGTCAACCGCACGGGTACCCTCGTCGATATCCACTCCGCTCTGTTTGTAATCGAATCCGCTCATTCTTTCACCCTGTCAAGCTGATTTGTGGAAAGGTAGAAATTCAGTCTTTCATCTATTTTGGCCCGGTTGAGGTCTCTCAGGGCCTGCACTCCGAAGCCGCCAATGGCATAGCTGGCTGTGACCGAACCATAGCAGAGACCCCTGGTGATGTTCCTGTATGTGAGCTTCCCGCCAACACCTGATAGATAGCCAAGCATTCCCGCGGCGAAACTGTCGCCTGCTCCGGTGGGGTCCACCACCTTGTCCACGGGACAGGCGGGCAGAAGAAAGGGTCTTGGTCCGCCAAGGACCATCACACCGCTGGCTCCAAGTTTGATAACCACGAATCCGGGGCCTCTTTTAAGTATGTAGCGCCCGGCTTTGAATAGGTCGTTGGTGCCGGATATCTGCCTTGCTTCACTGGCATTCAGAAACAGAAGATCCACCTTTTTTATTACCTTGAGCACCGTGTCCTTCTTGTGTTCGATCCAGAGATTCATGGTATCCATTGCTATCCAGGAAGGGTTCTCGACCTGTTCCAGAACCTGCAGCTGCAGCTCAGGATCGATGTTTGCCAGGAAAACGCATGGGGTTTTTCTGTAGCTTTCGGGAAGAACCGGTTCGAAGCTGGCGAAAACACCCAGTTCCGTTCTTATGGTTCTGGCGTCCCCGAAATCGGGTCCGTATACCCCTTCCCATCTGAATGTGGGACCCCTTCCAATGGTAAGTCCTTCCACATCGATGTTTCTTCCCTTCAGGAATTCCTTCTCTCTGCTGGGAAAATCAGGACCCACCACTCCAACGATCCGCACTTTATCCAGCTGCCCCGCGGCGAGTCCGAAATAAACGGCGGAACCTCCCAGAGTGTCTTCTGCCTTTCCGGCAGGGGTGGTCAGCGTATCCAGTGCAACTGAGCCTACAACGAGAACAGACATGACTGTTCCTCTCTACATTTTTTCCGGGGCTCTCACCCCGAGAATATTCAGAAGGTCGTTCAAAGCATTCTTAACAGCCAGGCAGATAAGAAGCCTTGCCCTGGTGAGGGGCATATTTTCAGGATCTATCACCCTGTGGTGCTGGTAAAAACCATGGAAAGCGGTTGCAGTTTCTGCAAGAAGTTCTGTAATGCGATGCGGTTCCAGGGCTTCTGAAGCAGCGTGAATCCTCAGGGGAATGGTTTCCAGAAGCCGAAGCAGATCCCTTTCCCTTTCTTCCGCATGATACTCGGGAATATCCGCAAGGTCGGTGGAAGACAGCCGCAGACCGGGAGACAGGTTCCGCAGGATACCCGATATTCTCGCAAAGGCATACTGCACGTAGAAAACCGGGTTCTCTTCGTTGTCTGCCGCCGCTGCCGCCAGATCGAAATCCATGTGGGCTTCAGCCCTTCGGGTAAGGAATATGTATCTGACCACATCCGCTGAACCCACCTCTTCAACAAGGTCCCGGAGGGTTACGAAATTGCCGGATCTGGTGGACATCTTTACCTTCTCCCCGTTGCGCAGAAGGGTAACGAACTGATGAAGGATGGTTCTCAGTCTGCCTTCGACCGCATCGGAACCGAGAATGCATTTCAGGGCGGCCTCTACGTCCCTGCAGGTATCGATGTGATCAGAACCGAAAATATCCACCAGCAGGTCATATCCCCTCTGGAATTTATCCAGGTGATAAGCTATGTCAGGCATTCTGTAGGTATATGTGCCGTCGTCCCTTACGATGACCCTGTCTTCGGGTCTGTCCATTTCCGAGAATTTCAGCCACAGTTTGTCCGGTGAATCGGTATCGGAATAAACAAGATCCTTCTCCCTCAGCTTATCTATGGCCTTTTCCACCCCTTCGGGTATCAGTTCGCTCTCGGCAAAATACCTGTCGAATTTTATGCCCAGGAGCTGGAGATCACCGCTTATCAGATCAAATGCCCTCTTACCTGCATATTCCCTGAAGGTGTCACGGTCCCCGGGCCACTTCATGTGTCCGCCGTGGCTTCTTTCCAGGGATTCGGCCCATTCCATGATGTAACCGCCCTGATACCCTCCTTCGGGAACCTGCATATCCGAGCCCAGCAGCTGCATGTATCTTGCTGCAAGGGATTCTGCCAGCCTGTCCATCTGCCTTCCGGCATCATTGAAGTAGTATTCCCTTTCCACTGTCCATCCCGTTGCTTCCAGCAGCCTTGAAACAGCGTCTCCCAGAACTGCCTGACGGCAGTGTCCCACGGTTAGTGGACCGGTGGGATTTGAACTAACGAATTCCACCAGGGCCCTCTTCCCCGCACCCGGTACAGGCATGAGATCCTTCATGCCATTTTCCGCTATGGAGCACACCGTCTGCCAAAGATAAGCGGAGGACAGGGTAAAGTTCAGGAATCCGGGTCCGTCCACTGTAACCTTCTCCACCTGGGGAAACAATTCCCTCACGGAATCAGCCATTACTTCCGCTATTTCCCGCGGAGGCTTCTTCAGGATGGAAGCAAGGGGCATTGCTGAACTGGAAGCAAGGTCTCCGTACTGCAGATTGCGAGACCTGGATACCTCCACACTGGGTGAAACAGCACCAAAATGCCTTTCAAGGGCACCGATCATTACCGATGCAAGGTCATCCCTTATCTGAAGGGGCGATCTCAAATGTGAATTCATCGTCCGTATCCGATCCGTGTCTGTCCTCGAATTTCTTTGCGGGAGCATCGCTCCACAGAGTTTCCAGGCTGTAGTACTTCCTTACCTCAGGAAGAAATATGTGCACCACGAAGTCAACGAAGTCTAAAAGAATCCAGCTGCCCTCATCGTAGCCTTCTTTGTGATGAAGCCTCCATCCCAGCTCCCTGGAGGAACGCTCGAGGTGATCGGCTATGGCTCTGCTCTGAATCCTGTTATCGGCGGTGACTATGAGGAAGATGTCCATGGTGAGGGGAAAATCCATCATATCAAGGGCTATTACATCATAGCCATGACGCTGATGAACCGCATCCACTATCTGTTCAAGGATGTCAGGACTTTCTATGTCTGCGCTCAAAAAAACCTCCGCTCAGTCTCTGTAGGGAATGTAAAATGAAGGATCATCCCGGTCCCTTCCCAGAATGACCGTTACGTCAATATCAGAATGTGTTCCTGCCCGGGGAAGAAGCATCACAACGGAAGAGTCGCCCAGCTCCATCACCTCTGCAACCCTGGCTGCAGCTGCATATGATGTATCATGAGAAAGGATAATGGTCTGTTCATAGTCCCTTCTGAAGGCGTCTGCAGGGGGACCCGGGGCGTAGAAGACCACATCCCCCGATCTGGTTTCAAGGAAGTTCTGGGCTTTCGAAGCAAGATCGTCCACCCCTACTCCGTTTCTCACCTGAATGTATATGGTATCCGGAGGAGGGGTGGAATCGTTTATCTGAAACATTCCCGCCACCTGCTCCGCTTCAGCCCTTATCCAATCCGGAGAGTACACGGCTGCCAGGGTTGCCAGGCTTCCAACGGCAAGTGAAAGGAGGATCACAGGCAGTATTCTGCGCTTTGATGACCTTTTCACCGGAACTCTTCCCTGAAAAAGGGCATGAGAACCTCCATGGCCCTTTCAAGAGACTGGGAGACCACCCTGATACCGGAAACGGTGCTCATGAAATTGGTGTCGCCGTTCCATCTGGGCAGAACGTGCATATGAAGGTGACCCGGTATCCCTGCACCGCCTGCGGAACCGATGTTCCAGCCGCCGTTCATTCCCTGGCAGTTCATTCCGTCCCTGAGAGCCCTTTCGGCAACCACCAGCATTTCCATCATCTCCCGGGTTTCATCAGGGGTCAGCGCAGAAAGGTCGGGCACATGCCTGAAGGGAACTATCATCATGTGTCCGTTGATGTAGGGATACCTGTTGAGGACCGCGTATACATTTTCGCCCCTGTGGATCACATGGTTTTCCGCGTCTTTTGTTTGGTCCTCCGAGGCGATCGCACAGAAAATACAGCCCTTCGCCCTTTCGCCGGGAGCGGAAACATAATCATATCTCCATGGCGCCCAGAGTCTTTCCAGCATCAGTCAACTCCAATTATACTGTACTCGGGGATGATCTCTCCAGAATCTATGACCCCACCGTAAATCACCGATCCGTCGCCGATAACCGAGCCAGATCCTATTACCGTCTCTCCGGACAGTCTGCAGTTCCTGCCTATTACGGCCCCTCTGCCTATGGTAACCGTGTCCTCGATCCAGACGGTTTCCGGGTCGGGAATGGTTACCCCGGACAGGAGATGACCATCGGTTACCCTCTTCTTCATAACCGCTGTGCACCTGGCAAGCTGCAGCGGATTGTTCACCCCTGCAACCTCTTCCCAGTTCCCGGTAAACACAGGCAGAGCGCCATTTCCGCCCATTCCGGCAAGTGATACCGCATCGGTAAGGTAAAACTCGTTCTGAGCGTTCTCGCTCTTTATGAGCGGAAGTACACCCTTAAGTGTATCCGCACTGAATACCATTATTCCCGTGTTAATGATACGGATATCCTTTTCCCTGTCTGTGGCGTCTTTTTCCTCGACTATCCGCTGGATCCTTCCGTTCTGTCCCATTACTACCCGGCCATATCCGGTAACATCCGGTGGAGTGGTGGTAAGAACGGCCATTGGTGCACCGGATCTCTCCCTGGCATCAATCAGTTCACACACGGTTTCCTTCCTGAGCAGAGGAACATCACCCAGAAGGATCACTACCTGATCCGCATCTTCCGGCAGGGGCAGAGCGCAGCTCACCGCATGGGCGGTGCCCAGCTGTTCCTCCTGCACGGCCCATCCCCAGCCGTTGGACTGGAGAAGGGGTATCACCGTTTCCCTTCCATGGCCTACCACCACCACAATATGCTCTATTCCGGAGGCTTCAGCTGTTTCCGCAGCCCTCTGAACCATGGATTTTCCAAGAACCGGATGAAGAACCTTGGGGATGTGGGATTTCATCCGTTTTCCCATTCCTGCGGCAAGGATTACAGCGGCAGTGGACATCATAACTCCCTGGGATTCAAGTTGTTGTCATCAGCTACGATCACCATTGGTTCCGGGGGGGCCTCATTCCCGATATCCATCCAGGCGAACTGGAGAATGATGACCCGGTCGCCCGGGCTGCAGAGTCTTGCCGCAGCACCGTTTATGCATATAACTCCACTGCCTCTGCTGCCCTCGAGAACATAGGTTTCAAACCTGCTGCCCGTGTCGATATCCGCAACAAGAACCTTCTCATTGGGAAGGATCCCTGCCATGTCCATGAGGTCCCTGTCTATGGTGATGGAGCCCACATAATCCAGTTCAGCCTGTGTAACTGCCATCCTGTGAAGTTTTGACTTCAGAAAACATCTAAGCAAATCAAACCTCCGGTTCGATCAGAACATTATCTATGAGTCTGGTTTTTCCGGCGAAAACCGCCGCAGCCAGAAGAACTCTTCCTTGTATCACTTCGACACTTTTCATGGTATCGGGGTTCACCGCTTCAATATACTGCACGGAAAGCAGGGGTTCCTTTTCGATTACTGCAAGAAAGGCCTTCTTCAGAACACTGCAGTCCCTCTCCCCCATGCCATGAAGGGCCGCCGCCTCCCTGAGACCCCTGGAAATGGAAGCAGCCTGCCTTCTTTCATCCTGAGAGAGATAGGCATTCCTGCTGCTCATTGCAAGGCCGTCTTTCTCCCTTACTACAGGAGCTTCCAAAACTTGAACACCCAGCCTGAGATCCTTTACCATTCTTTTTACAACCGCCAGCTGCTGGGCATCCTTTCTGCCGAAAACAGCAAAGTGGGGTTTCACAATACCGAAGAGCACCGCACAGACGGTGGTAACGCCGTTGAAATGACCCCGCCTGTAACCGCCGCATAGCCCTTCGGTAAGACCATTCACCCTTATCTCCGAAGAGAATCCGGGGGGGTAGACCGTATCAGGTTCAGGAACGAATACTGCGGAAACTCCCAGCTCTTCCAGCATGGAGAAGTCCCTCTCAAGGTTCCTGGGGTACTTGTCAAGATCCTCTTCCTTTCCGAACTGGGTGGGGTTCACGAAGATGCTGACCACAACCCTGCGGGAAACCCCAAGGGCCATCTCCACCAGTTTCAGATGACCTGCATGAAGAGCACCCATGGTTGGCACGAAACCTATTTTAAACCCCTTTTCGCGCCAGTTGGCACAGAGAGAGGACATTTCCTTCTCGCTTCTCACAAGCTTCAAATACGCAAACCTCCCGAAGAAGAGGGGTTGAATCCCGAAAGACCTCCGGAATGCGATAGAACTGCGTTCACAAGCCCCTCGAAGGCGGTTTCGTCGGTTCGGAAGTCAAGGCTGTCGGTGTTTACCACCAGAACGGGAAACTTCCTGTCCCGCAGGAACCACCTGTTGTATGAATCCACCAGCTCTTCAAGCCAGTTCCTGTCCATATCTTTCTCGAATTGCCTTCCGAATCTGTTTATCCTGTCCAGAAGGACCCCGGTGGAGGCCTGAAGATAGATCACCAGATCAGGTCCCGGCGACGATGAAACAAGCTGAGAAAAAAGCCTTTCATACAATGCCAGCTCCTCGCCGCGAAGGCTGATCCTGGCAAAGATCATACCCTTGCCGTAAAGGAAATCCGAAATGAGATACCTGCTGAAGAGGTCCGGCTGAACCAGGTTGGTCTGCCTGGCAAACCTGGCCAGCAGAAACGAAACCTGTGCCTGGAAACCATACTTCCGCCTGTCTCTGTAAAAGAGAGGAAGGAAAGGATTTTCCGAGGTTTCCTCCAGAACTGCCCTGCCCTCGAGCCTGGTAGCAAGCCTTCCGGCCAGGAAGGTCTTTCCCACTCCCACGGGTCCTTCCACAACCAGATATTTTCCATTCTTCAACCGGCCTTTGCCCCCTGTCAGTCTGCCTTCAAACTACCCCTGAATATAATAGACGATTCGTCATCAACACTTTGAAGAAGTTCAGAGACAGTTTTATTCAGACCGGGAACCCTGCCTCCCCATATCTCTTCCAGGGGTAAAAGCACAAAAAGCCTTCGGGAAATACCCGGGTGGGGCAGGATCATATCTCCTGATGACCGGCCGCCCTGGAGAAAGAGGATGTCAACGTCCAGTCTGCGTGCCAGACCATTCTTTTCCACTGTGGAACCTGCATCGGTTTCAAGGCGTCTGCAGAACAGAAGAAGTTCCATATCACCGCCGGTCCACAAGCCCGTTACCGCGGTGTTAAGAAAGTTGCCTCCTGTAACATTTCCCCAGGGGGAAGTTTCATACACCGAGGCGGTTTCCAGCGAAGATATTCTGGGGTCTTTTTCAATGGTTTCTACACACCGGCCGAGGGTTCCCATAACGTCGCCCAGATTACCGCCCAGCCCCAGGGCAAAAGCTCTACCCTTCAACTGTCACCGAAGCCTCGTGAGCAGGCGGGTCCACAGGAGGCTGCGGTTTTCGCACGGTAACCTTCCATGAACCTGTCCACCGTTCCTGAAGCATGAGGAGAATGTCACCTGCAAGCTCCTCTATGTAAAGGTATTCTGCCTTCAGTGAAGTCTTCAGCATGGCGCATACAAGGGAGTAATCCACCACAGGTTCTCCGCGGGACAGCAGGGGGCCCGTCCATACCAGGTCCAACGGAACAGCTCTCTTCTCAAGCCGTTCGAAGGGATAGGCGCCAAGTTTAAGGTTCAGGCTTATTCCCTTGATTTCAAGCCTTCCGGTCAGTCTCCGGTTTTCTTCAGCCACTTGAGAAGCCTTCCCTTCTTCAGTTCCATCTGCTCCAGTCTTCCCACAGCCTGATGTATCCTGGTGGAGGGAATGGTAAGGGCAAACCTTATATACCCCTCTCCCCATGTGCCGAAGCCGCTGCCGGGAGTTATCACTATGCCGGCCTGGTTGATCATTTTTCTGGCAAATACCATGGAATCTGCTCCCCTGGGAAGCTTGACCCACACATAGAAGGTTCCCGGAG
>CAZNFQ010000075.1:0-10846 GCA_964571965.1 uncultured bacterium
CTCAGACTGTTTCTCAGGTGTTTCGTAAAATCGGAATCGGCTATGCTGGCAGGCATTGCTCTGCTGCTGTTCTCCGTTCCCGCTGCGGTTTCCGTGGGAAGGGTTTCCTGGCGCACCACACTTCTTGCCATGGTTCCGTTCCTTTTGTCTGCAGTAATGATCCATAAGGGGGGACACAGCAGGAAGAGGGGAATGTTCGCCGCCGGGGGATCTCTCTTCCTCGTTTCACTTCTTCTTAAGGAATCTTTTCTTGCAGGAGGGGCGGTTCTTGCAGCAGTGGCATACTCGTCTTCATGTGATAAGCCGTGGAAGAACGCACTGAAAGCTTTCGGTGTCTCCCTTGCCGCTGTTCTTGTTTATGCGGCACTCAGATATGAAGCCATGGGATGGAACGTGAACTACACCGAGAGTTCAAGGTTCGGACCGTTCATGATAAAGAATATCCTGGTTCAGAGTGCCGCTGTCTGGAAACCCTGGCTCACGGGAATTTCAGTCAGAGTGCTGTTTCTGCTGATCCCTGTTTTCATCTATTTCTCGGCAAAGGAGTGGAAGCACCGCGCCCTTGTTGCTTTTAGCGGGTTTTTTCTACTCCTTCCTGTTAGCAATCTGCCCTCCAGGATCGACCTGGCCGTGGCAGCCCTTCCCGCAGCGGCCCTCACCATTGCATTTTTTACTGAAAGGTACGGTTCTTCCCACCTTTTCCGTTCCCTGATCCCGGTGTTTTTCGCCGGGGTGATCCTCAGTTCAGCAGATGAACTGAAACTGCTTAGGGCCGCATCGGATACTCTTGACCGGGAGACGATAATGATCGCCGGGATCGCCGGTGGCCTGCCCGGTGATGGGCCTGTGTTCATTTCCGGGGTTACAGAGGAAATCGGCGGTTACGGTACCTTCTGGGAAGGGGAATACATTCTGCCCATGGAGTGTCTGGGCGTGTCCCCGGGGAGGATGGTCACCGGTACCCGCTTCATCTGGCAGATCCTCATCGAATCCGGAAAGACCGGTACCCTGGTGTTCATGGATCAGTGGGGTGGTTATCGTGATTATCCTTTGTCCAGGGACATGTACAGGGTTGGTTCAGACACCCTGGTTTCCGCCGCAGAACCTCTGATAGCCGGATCCCTTGTGGATTTTCCCGGCTGCAGAGCGGCGGGACCGGATGAAAGACTTCTGCTGGTTTCACCCGCATTTCCCGTTTCCATGGTGGAGGTATGCCCCTCACGGTTTGAAGAAGACTGGTTCTTCGTCCTTTCTGCGGTTCCTTTGTGGCTCACCGGAGACAGCACACTGATTTTAATCTCAGATGGTGACGTTCTGGAGTTCACCTGCAGGAACATTGCTGAGGAAGCTGCCCTGGAGATACTCGAAGCAAAACGTGCTGTTCAGGTAGATCACAATTGATCTTTGACGATCTCTTCCACCTCACTGCAGATCAAGGCTGCAATTATTGAGTCTCCGGCGGCGTTGACGTGGCATATGTCAACATAGATCTGATGATCACAGGTGTCGAAAGCTGAAGTAATCGAATGAAAGTTTTCATACATGGAATCAAGGTAGAGTGATCTTTCCTCGCAGTAACCGTAAAGAGAAACAATGAATGAACTCTGACTTTCCGCCATCGCAGCTTCCTGATCGGTAAGGGTTTTACCGCCGGTGACCAGCACCGGCTGCCAGAAGCATGAATATTCAAAACCGAACTCTCTGCTCAGAGCATCCAGTATGCGTAGATCCCCCTCGTAGTAAGACATTATGGTATCGGCGTATAACGGGGAAGGAACGAATGCTTCACCTTCGGTGACGCACCTCGAAGGCTCCTGCTCATAGGTGGTGATGTTGGATACATCAGGTTCCATGCCCATTACATTTCGAAGAAGAACAACTGAATTGGAGCGGGAAAAGAAACTAAGGATTCCGGAGAGCCCGGGTTCCTGATCCCGGAGATTTCTGTTTTCGTAAAGGGCTCTGATCTCTGCCAGGTTTATGTGGACCCCCACCGTATCCGCCTCCACCGCGGACCATATCTCATTTGCTCCATCGTAGAAGATCACAAGATCTGGAATGTTTCCCGTTCTCAGCTGCAGCTGAAGCTCGATAATCTCCTGGGTGTTAACGTATCCCTGCTGCGCGAAATTCACCACGTTCACAGGGGACTGCAGCTTCTCTGCAAGAAGCCTCTGAAGATGGCCGCAGATGGTGTTACCATCGGTGGTGTTCCAGCCGAACATCGTTGAGCCGCCAAACACGAAAATGGTGTATGAATCCTCCCCTGCCACTGCCCCCGGAACAATCCTCAGACCGTTATTATCAACATTGAGCCTTTCAGAATGAAAGGGACTGGCACGCCACACCGTAAAGGGTCTGTAAATGCCCGAATGAAGTCTGACTTCCGTTTCCTTTTCTTCCTGAACCCCGTGGCTGAGTTCTTTTCTGATGTTATTGGCCATCACCGAAACAGTTTCAAAAACCAGAAAGGTGACAGCAACTCCGCCAAGGACCCTGCCCAGGTAACCCACAAATTTCCTGCGTAAAAGAAATGATATGCCAAAAAGAATGAACAGCAGCCCCGTGGCGGAGAACAGAAACCTGCTCAACGCCGGTTGGATGCAGACATTGAATAAACTGCCCATGAGTATGCCTGCGGCCAGAATTACCGTTCCAGCTGTCAAAACAGTTGTTCCCAGCAGTATCCTGGCACCCCTGGAGAGATCCGGTTCTGTCACTTTTTCCCCCTGTTAAGATGTGTTAACGTAACTATATGTAACTTTGTCATGAAGAACCAGAAAGCGCTTCCCGAGGCGGCTTGTGCCTGATCGAGAATAGTATATACTCTGCCTGGAACGGAGGTGGCGCAATGGTTATACTGATTGCAGCTCTTGCGGGTTATTTTTCTGCCATGGGGGGGTGTGCCGCGGTGCTGGATCCGGAAGGCTCCAGGGTGACCGTTATTGATGCCTCCCATGAATGCATTTACTCCATGGAAGCCCAGCCCGGAGAGAAGTTCAGCTATCCGGCCTTTTCAAATTTGAGGGTTTGGTGCATTTCTTCTCTAAGGGGGCTCCTGGAAACTGATATTCTCACCGGTGAGACATCTGTGGTTTCCGCCCGGAGAACCGGTGCTCCATGGATCGATTCAGAGGGTAATCTTTGGTACACACGGCAGGGATCCCTCTACCGGTGGGATGAAGAGGTGAACAGCAGTGTTTCAGCCTTCCACGTAAGCGTTGAGAATGGCACCGCCGTTTACACCGACAGGAACGACTTCCTCCGGATTCTCAATCTTGAAACCGGCCGAGAGCGGTTGGTTCAGGGTTACCGGTTCTATGCTCCCACGGTTCTTGTGTCAGGAGATGTCATAGCCCCCACACTCACAGGTGAGATAGTCTTTCTTCCCGCAGACGGGTCACTGATGGTTGTGGGCAATGGTGAACAACCGGTGTGGAGCGTGGAATCAGGCGGACTTTTTTACTGTGTATCCGTTGATGACGGACACCGGTTAACCGGTGCGGACCTCTGGTTCGTAGTACCCGGTGAGCACCCGGTGAGGGTCACGGATTCTCCTGATGTGTTCGAGATCCATCCTGAATGCTCCGGGAGCGTTCTCTGGTACGAGGATGCTCTTACAGGATCAGTGGGAACACTGAACATCGATGATCTTTCTCTGTAAACTCGGTCCGTTGATCCTTACAGCGGTTACGCTGTGCATCGATCCCGGTCACGGAGGGTCGAGCACCGGCGCCGTGGGAGAGTACGCCCTTGAGAAGGACGTGGTTCTGGAGATTGGCATTCTTCTTCAGAACTGGCTGAACCAGGTTCCGGGCATCACCCGTGCAGCCCTCACCCGGGATGGGGATTACGATGTTTCACTGCAGGCAAGAACCGACTATGCGAACGCCGGCGGTTTCGATCTCTTCGTCTCCATTCATGAGAACGCCTTCAACGGAACCGTGCAGGGCACTGAAACCTTCTGCGGTTCCCTGGATCCCTCCGATGTGTCATACCAGATGGCCGTTCTTCTTCAGCAGGGGATTATTGATGCCTACGGATACACCGACAGGGGGGTGAAGAACGGCGGTTACCTTCATGTGATCCGTGAAACCTTCATGCCTGCCATACTGGGTGAAGGCAGCTTTCTGGACTACGATCTGAACTGGAACGAATCCTACCTCTATGCTTTCAATGTTGAAGACCACACAGGAGTTCAGGCATGGGCATATGCAGATGCCCTGTGTTCATTCTGGGGTTTTCCCGCCCCGGACTACGGTAACGGCGTGATTCTCATGGATAACTGTTCTGCGGGATTTTCACTTAACGACTCCACGCTCTGGCAGTTCGATTCCGCCGGTGCTCCATGGATGGGCGGATGCCTTCTGGGAAGCGGCGGCGATGAAGGTATTGCCCGGTGGACTGCACCAGTTCAGCTTACAGGGACTTACACCCTTCATGTATGGTGGACCTCAGGCTCGGACAGATCTTCTTCAGTGTGTTTCAGGGTTTCCCACTCCGGGGGCAGTACGGATGTGTATATGGATCAGTATTCCACAGGAGGCGGAGAGTGGGTTACAGCAGGATCTTTTTCCTATGATGGCAGCTGTATCGTTGATGTTCTGTGTTCCGAAAGCTCTCCGGGAACCGTGGTTGCAGATGCTCTGAGACTCACTCCGCCAATGGGTGTGGAGGAGGGTCCTCTGCAGGAGATAACGGTACTGGAAAACCCCTCATCTTCCTTTACGCTGGTTTTTCCCGGCAGTGCCTCGAGAACCGTGGAGATACTGGACCTGTCCGGCAGGGTGGTGGATGAGGTAAGCGGAACAGGAACTGTTACATGGGTTCCAGGTAACCTTCCCTCCGGTGTCTACTTCGCCGCTGCAGCTGATCCGGAGCTGTCGGTCAGGCTAATCTTATTGAAGTAAAAGAAGCTATTTAACTAAACTGCCAATGGCCCTGACGGCACTTTCAGTTACTATGAAGTGGTCAAGCACCCTGAAATCCATTTCCTTCCCCAGGTCCGCAAGCTTTCTGGTCAGGGCTATGTCCTCACGGCTGGGCTCCAGTCTGCCCCCGGGATGGTTGTGAACGAGGATAACACCAGAAGCGCTGTGGGCTATGACCTTTTCAACGAGGTTCCTGGGGTACACCTGGGTTCTGTTGACTGTACCGAATTCCAGGTCCACCTCTGCTATGAGTTCATTGGACGAGTTTAAAAGCAGCGCGCTGAACCGTTCTTTCCTGAGGGTTCCAAGGCGTTTCTGCAGGTAATCCGCCACCTGCTCCGGGCCGGTTATGGTAATGCCTTTTTCCGGAGTCTCCGAAAGGCTCGTAACCTGGTTCACAAGGGATAGAAGCACTGAGGCTGATTCCCCAAGCCCCTTCACCGCCTGAAGGGACCCCGGTGACTGTCTGAGAATATTGGAGAGGCTTCCGAAGTTTTTCAGAAGCTCCTTCGAGAGATCTCCGGTATCCTTCCTGGGTATTGCATAGGTGAGAAGAAGCTCGAGGGCTTCACGGTCCGTGAAGCCCCTGATGCCTGCCCGGAGATATCTTTCCCTGAGCCTTTTTCTGTGGCCCTCCACTACTTCTCCAGATACACCGTGGTGGAGGGGAAGGCGAAGTCCATGCCCAGGTCCTGCACTATTCTCATTATCTTTATGTTGATAGTCTGCCGGGCTTCGAGGAACCTGTCATAGTCAGCTGTTTTTATGAAGAAGATCATGTCCACGTTAAGGGAAGAGTCGCCGAAGGTGTTGAAGTGCACGTATGAGCCCTCTTCCTGGGCCATATCATCTTCAACGAGCATTTCTCTCAGTTTTCCCACCAGCTGTTCCATCTGCTCAGCCGTTGCGTCGTAGGTAACACCTATGGATATCTCGCACCTGCGCATGGGTCTTTTGGAAAGGTTGTCTATGGTGGAATCCACTATCTCTTTGTTGGGAATGGTCACAAGGGTTTTACCAAGTGTACGTATCCTTGTTGACCTGAGACCTATTTCCTCCACGGTTCCGCTGACGCTTCCAACCTGAATGAAGTCATTCACCATGAACGGTTTATCCAGGAAAAGTGCCACAGAGGCAAATATTCCTGCAATGGAGTCCTGGGCTGCGAAGGCGAAGGCAAGACCGCCTATGCCCAGCCCGGTTATGATACCGGTGACCGGGTAACCCTTGAGCTGCATGAAGAATACGATACCCACAGCTGCGATCACCACTTTTACTAGTTTTCTGAGAACGGGGATCAGCTGATCATCCAGCCTTGATTCGGTTTCCCCGGCAAGGCCCTTCATGTGAATCGCAACATCGTCTATTATCACATAAAGAACCCTGATCACAGTGAACGTCAGAAGAAGCTGTATGATGTTAAGGGCCACAAGATTCACAGTACCATGAAAATTGAGGATGAGGATGGAGAAGTAGAAGCCGGTGAAAACCACCAGGAAGGCCATGGGTCCCGCAAGACCGTCCATGAGAACAGTGGCGAAGTTCTCCATCTTTTTCTTCGGTTTTTTCAGCAGCGAAGTCACTATTCCCCTGAGGGCAAGTGATAATGCAATGCCTGCAATGAAAAGGCCTATTCTTCCCACCGGTATCGAGCCTGGAGCGTAGTTCGTGATCGAGCTTATGAAACCCATTTGTATCCCTTCATTTCTGCTTTTTTCATTCTGTGCAACTTTGCTGTATTGTTCCCGTTCTGTCAATAGCTGGTTGACGAATGGGGTTCTTCTGGCCATTATCGCTTTCACCGTCTTACATTGGAGGTATCTTGAGCCCGAATATGGAGAAATACGGTAACTGGTTTCTGCAGCTCGCGTTGGCTCTGCTGGTGTTCTTCGGGTTCCTCAGGCCTTATGTGATAGAGGCATACAGAATTCCAACACCCAGCATGTCACCCACCCTGCCTGTGGGAGATCACCTGCTTGTTCTAAAATCGGAGAATGGTCAGCAGATTCCCTTTTCAGACAGAATGGCACCCCTCATCCATAACTTCAGAGGAGAACACCGCTGGCTTCTCATGCCAGCTACAGGATCTGTGGAACTGGGTGAGAGTATCGTATTCAGATATCCGGCAGACGAGGAAGTAACCTTCATTAAAAGGGTGGTAGCCCTTGCAGGTGATTCGGTACGGGTCAGTTCCGATACTCTTTTCGTTAACGGGGAACCTTCACCCTATGCGGTTGCCCATCAGGACCACATCAACTCAAGCATTATCGATGAAGGCTGGCCCGAGTCTCTTCCGGGACTTTACAGCTATGCGGAGGTGGCTGATCTTGCCTATGAGGAGATTGCTTCCGCCGTGGTGCTGGACGAAGAGGACAATCCTGTTTACATTGTACCGGAAGGCTGCGTTTTCATGATGGGTGACAACCGGGATCACTCCAGCGACAGCAGGATCTGGGGTCCTGTGAACCTGGAGCTGGTAAAGGGGCAGGCCATGGTTACATACTGGTCCTGGCAGCCCGGGGAAGGTTTACCCAAGATCGGAAGGATAGCTAGGCTTGTACGCTGATAGCTCTTTGAATCTGCCCTATGTCCGGAGCTTTTTCGACAACGTTCCTGTTCACTTCCTCAATCTCGATGCCCTGGTAAGGGGAGGAACCGAGCTAAGGGATTTCAAGAAGGACTGCTACTGGTCGGTCTCCGACGGCGAGGGAATTTTCACCCGCCTGATATTCAGGCAGGGTAAGCCTTATTACATCTCAGGGTGCGACTGCCTTGATTCATCCAGCTTTCTCAGCATGATAAGGAACGACAAGAGAGAGCTTTTTCTTTCACTGCATTTTCTCGATGACAGGTCCCTTGGACCCCTGATCAAGTATCTCACCGAAGAACCTGTCCTCACTGAACTGGACAATTCCAGCGGAGAACTGGTTCAGCTTCTGAAATCACTGAAGAAATCCGGCGAATCAGGAATGATAAGTCTTCATGTGGAGCATGGTATTGCCCTTATCCCCATCTGCGACGGCAAAATATCCAAAGGGTTCCTTCCCGGTTCCACAATTCAGGGAAGAGGTCTCGTGCAGTTCCTCAAATCCCCCGAGGGCTCCGGTATCGCCGAGTTCTTCGATGGACCGGTGGCCGAACCTGCGGCGCTGGGAATAGGAGAGATCAATCTCATACTGACCGCGGTGAACAGCTGGCTGGACAGTCTGGGCCCGGTGTGGCCCCAGAGCAGAAGCCTTATGCCCGGTTACGTGGAAAAGATACGGAAGAAATACCCATCTCTGGAACCTCTGAAATACGAGCTGGGAGAGGGTCTGTCACTTGAAAGTTTCATTGCGGAATCTTCTGAATTTCCAAAGGCCATGGCTACACTCATCAAGTCACTCTGCAGGAAGCATCCTGCATCTGAAACTGCAATGAAGCTTTTCAAGAAGATAAACAACGAGAGGGCCACGGCGCTGAAATCAACCGGCTTGATGAAGTTGCTCTAAGGGTTACCTTTCCCTGAAAACCTTCATGTTCTTGTTGGATCCGATAAGCCAGAGACGGTCGCCTTCTTCAAGAACGTCATCGGGTTTTGGAATCCTGTAGTCGTAGTTGCCGCTTTCATCTTTCTTACCGATGAAAGCGATGTTGATTCCGTAGTTCCTTCTTATGTCCAGTTCCGTAACAGCCTTGCCCAGCATGGTTTTCTTGGGCTCCGTAACGATGAGTTCCATGTTCGAACGCAGCTTCAGGTATTCCTGTACCCCTGTGTAGGTTATCTCACGTGCCCTGGTGATACCCTGTTCATGCTCCGGCCTGAATATTTTCTCGGCACCCAGAGCTTTGAGAATTCTTTCCTCTCTGTCGCTGCTGGCCCGGCTGAATACCCTTACACCCTTGTCCCTGAGTATGGTGGTTATTGTAACCGTACTTCCGAAGTTCTCTCCGATAGCTATTACCACGAGGTCGAATTTGGTAACCCCATGGCCTGCAAGAAGGGCCTCGTTGGTGCAGTCGAAGCAGATGGCGTTGTTCACCTCGTTCTTTATGTTCTCCACCAGTTCTTCCCTGGAGTCGATCGCCATTACCTCGGCGCCCTGATTGACGAGTTCCACGGCAAGGCTGCTTCCGAACGAACCGAGACCGATTACGGCAACTCTTTTCGGTGTATCCTGCATGGTTTCTTCCAACCTACCCTATGGTTATCCTGGCCTCGGGGTAGCTGTACCTGGAGGTACGTACCCTTATTGTTGCCGCGGCAAGGGTTGCCGGGGCAATTCTGCCCATGAACATCGTAACAATGATTATCCACCTTCCAGCCGTGGTGAGAAAGGTTGTCACCCCGGTGGAGAGACCCACTGTACCGAATGCACTCATCGACTCGAAAATATAATCCATTTCCGTGAAATTCCCCGAGCTGTTTTCGGTAATCAGAAGAAGAATGCTGCTCAGGCCGAAGGTGGCCATTCCCACAAGAAGTACTGCACCTGCCCGCTGAAGGTCGAAAATGGGTATCCTCCTGTTCCATATCTCTGGCCTGATCCTGTTCTGGAGAAGAGATCTGATGGACAGGAAAAGAAGTCCTATTGCGGTTGTTTTCACACCTCCGCCGGTACCTCCCGGTGATGCTCCTATGAACATTAAAATTACGAAGAACCATTTCACCACCGGCAGCAGCTGGTCCGTTGGAACGGTGTTGAAACCGGCGGTTCTCGGTGAAACCGCCTCCAGATAACCGTTTCCGAGTTTTTCAATGAAAGTCATTCCGGCAAGGGTGTTGTTCCACTCGAATGCAAGGAAGAAGATCCATCCGGCAAGAATAAGTATGCCGGTTATCAGAAGAACGAAACGCACCTGTACCGGCAGGGCATGACGCCTCCCGGTTTTCATTCTAAACACCCAGTTTCGCCCAAGAATGGTCAGGAGCATGAATCCCAGGCCTCCAAGGACGATCAGAGTGCCTATGATCATTCCCGTGGCCGGAGATGAAGTGAAACCCTCCAGGTTTTCGCTGTTCAAACTGAAACCTGCGTTGCAGAACGCGCTGATGCTGTGGAATATGGACTGCCATATGGTTTCCCCGGTGGACCATCCCAGCTCCTCCATTCCCGACCAGGTGTTGTAAAGGAGCAGGGCACCTGCGGTTTCGATCGTCAGGGTCCAGATCAGAATGGATAGAAGGATGTGTTTGATCTCTGCAGCGAAATCGCTGTCCATGAGCCGGGCCAGGTTCACTGTATCGCTTATTCCAAGGCTCTGCCCCAGTGACAGGGCGAAGAATGCCGCGAAGGTCATCAGTCCCAGACCTCCCACCTGGATCAGAAGAAGGATCACGAACTGACCGATGAAGGTGAAGCCGGTTTCAGTGTCCAACACCACAAGCCCTGTGACACATGTGGCGCTGGTGGACGTGAACAGTGCGTTCAGGGGGCTGATCCCGTTTGTGGTTGCCCTTGGCGTCAGCAGAAGTGCAGTACCCGCAATGATCACTATCATGAAACTTGCCGGCAGAACCAGGGCAGGCGATATCCTGCCTGCCAGGTTGATCATGTATCCGAAAATGGTTATGAAGGCTGTGAATCCAAGGTATAGATTGGTTGCCCATGATACACTCCACTGGTGAATGCTTCCATGGGTTCCCCTGAGTATAAGAGTTGCAGCAAGGGCGCAGAGAAAGATTATGCTTATGATGAACTGCCAGGGTCTTTTCTTCAGATCATGTCTCGACCTTGTGATGGCAAAGGTGGCTGTCAGCACTCCCACGGCAAATGCGAAGAGCAGTCCCTGCAGCAGATCAACGAATCTCACATCGCTGAAACGGAAGAGGTACCTCGCTACTGTCAGTGTGATGATCAGAAACGCGCTCTGTATGCCAAGCATCTTTTCGAACAGGACTTTCAAGCCTTTTCCTCCCGGGAGGGTATCGAGCA
>CAZNFQ010000076.1:0-10472 GCA_964571965.1 uncultured bacterium
TCTCGCCCTGGATGTGGTTGTCACCCCAGCTGTCGCTGTCTGAAGGGGAGATGTAGACTCCGGTAATGTCCCAGCTGCCCAGGTCGTTGCTGAATGTAACCGGACAGGTGCCGGTGCTGCCGGTGTTTCCCGGGGCGGGGGTCTGAACCGTATCGATCTGGTCTATGGTTACGTTCCAGGTGAAGCCGTCTCCGTCTATCTTCACATCGTTCAGGGTGTAGGTGTCACCGTCTTCGTCGATGACCTGAATGTCGTATACACCGGTGGTAACCATTACCTCGGCTGTTCTGCCGGGTTCAAGGATGTCGGTGCCGGGAAGGTGATTGGTACCCCAGACGCTGTCGGTACTTCTGCTGATGTAGACAACATGTATGTCATAGTTTTCCAGGCCGTTGGTCACCGAAAGGGGAACCTTCTCGAAACAGCCGCTCATCATGGTCATGGATATGACCGCGAAGAGTATGGTGATTGCCCTTGCTCTCACGTGATTTCCTCCTTTTTACGGTGTTACAGTCCTGGTGGGTACCGTATTCCCTAGTCTATTTCGCCAAGTCTTACTGCCCACCGGTATCCGTCCTCGGTTACCTGCTGATTCCATCTTGTGTAGGTGTCGCCGTCTTCATCCACTATCTGCAGGTCATACACCCCGGGCTCCACTCCTATTGCAATGGAATCGCCTGGAACGATAATGGTATTCCCGGTGAGGGAATTCATGCCCCAGTCTTCCTCGTCGGTACCGCTTATGTAGATGTAATGGATATCCCAGCTTCCAAGGTCATTCACCACCGTGATCCTCGTGGGCTCATAACCGCAGGCTGCCTGAAGCAGAATTGTGAGCATAAGAATCATGATCATCTTGCTTCTCATCTAAAGGCCCCTCGTTTAAAAACGGGGGAGGCACATTGCCCCCCCCGCATTGGATAATACACGAATCAGTCGAGGTCGGAAAGTGTTACTTCCCAGTAGTAACCGGCTTCGTCGATATCCACGCCCCAGAGGGTGTAGGTGTCGCCGTCTTCATCTTCCACCTTAATGTCGTAGCTGTTGCCTGACGGAACGTAGAAGGTGAATTCCTCACCGGGGTGGATGAGTTCGGAACCGAGACGGTCGTCACCCCATGGTGAATCGGTGGGATCGCAGTAGACGTACCAGATTGTCCAGTCGCCGAGGTCATTGTATATGGTTATCGGGGCATCGCCCTCTTCGTAATCATCGATCCTGAAGGAGCTGTCCATGTAGTCGAAGTCCACGACCCAGGTGTAGTCGCCGTCGATGTACTCGTCGAGGATTACATAGGTGTCGCCGTCTTCATCTTCGGCAAGGAAGTCGTACCAGTCGCCGGACTGAACTGTGAAGGTTGCGCTCTCACCGGGGGCGAGAACCTCTGAACCGAGCTTGTCTTCTCCCCAGTCTTCTGCGTCAGAGGTGCATCCGTAGAGATACCAGATGTCCCAGCTGCCAAGACCGTTCTCCACTGTTATGGTAACTTCTTCAGTGGCCCAGTCGAGATCTTCCAGGGTCACTTCCCATTCGAAGCCGTCTTCATCGATGTCCACGAGCCACATGGTGTAGGTGTCGCCGTCTTCATCGGTAACCATGATGTCGTAAGTGTTCTCTTCGTCGAGAACGATGGTGACTTCATCACCGGGCTCAAGGGTTTCATCGAGACGATTTTCACCCCATGGACCGTCTGAAGGATCGATCATGATCTCTTCTATATCCCAGTCCTCAAGGCCGTTTACGATGACAACCTCGATTGTACCTTCATCGTTGTCGCGGTCGCCGGTTTCCTCGGCGGGTTCTCCTGCGCCGCATGCCATGAACAGCACGGAAACGGCAAACAAGGCAAGAAGCATGTTCAGTTTCTTCATTTTCCCTCCTTAAATCAAGGTTAGTTCAGTATCCTTATTCCGGGCTCATAAAAAGAAAAACCCGTTCTACTTAAGAAACAGGTTCTTAATCAATATCTGCCAGGGTAACTGCCCATTCGTATCCATCGGCACCTACCTCAACGCCCCAGAGGGTGTAGGTGTCGCCGTCTTCGTCGACGATTTTCATGTCATAAGTGCCTGCGGGAACGTTGATCGTAACATCGTCACCGGGTTCCATCACATCACTGATGCGGTTGTCTCCCCAGGGCTCGTCTGAGGGATCGATATAAATTTCTTCCACGTTCCACGCACCAAGATCGTTGGTGATCTTGACCGGGACGTTACCGCCGCCGCAGCCACCGATGACTGTTATGGCGAAAAGTATTGCCAGTAATGCTGTTATCTTCTTCATGAATACCCCTCCTGTTAAAGAGCAGACGACTGTCGTCTGCAGACATACGAGTGGCAAAATAAAGGATATCACTGCCCGGGTAAAGTGCCTGCTTTCAACTGGAAGGATCGGGGTTAAAGGAGATCGTCTTTCAGAGGTCCAGGTCTGCTTCCGTTACCTCCCAGAGAACTCCGTCTTCATCCAGCTGCACCTGCCAGAGTGTATATGAGCTTTCCCGGGAATCATATATCTGAATGTCGTAGGTGCCAGGATCGAGGTTCAGCTGAAGCTCGGCTCCGGATCCAAGAATGTTCGGGCCCAGGAGATCTTCTCCCCAGGTGTCGCTTTCACTGGGGCTGCAGAACACGTTATGCACCGCAAGACCTGTGAGTCCGTTTCTCACAAGGAAGGCGCAGGCTCCATCTCCACGTGATATGAAGGAAGGTATGGCTTCATCTCCACCTTCCTGAGGGAAGGAATCTCCGGTTCCCTGCAGAAGGGTCTGCACAAGATCTGAGAGAATCGGTTCCAGGTTCAGCTTCCATCTGCCTGACTCCATGCGGAATTCGAATGCAAGCGGTTCCCTTTCTCCTTCCGCCAGAAGTAACGCCCTGTCTCCGGTTATCTCAACTGACAGGATAACTTCAGGGAAAATCAGCAGATCGGTTTCCATTGCCAGTGCTTCCAGAAAAAGTGCCGGGTC
This sequence comes from uncultured bacterium, assembly GCA_964571965.1. Taxonomy (GTDB): domain Bacteria; phylum Fermentibacterota; class Fermentibacteria; order Fermentibacterales; family JCC-6; genus Sabulitectum. The sequence continues at coordinate 2,966 of CAZNFQ010000076.1, forward strand.
GTTCTCGAAGGGAGCTCCGTTTTCCGTGTAGAATTCAGTAAGGGCATCAATGAGATTTTCCGTGTCATCGGTGAAGGAAGACGCAAGTCTGTTCCATTGGGCGTTCTCGGTGTGATCTCTGGCGGTGTTATAGCTGTCTACCACTTCTTTCTGTTCGTTGTTCCATCCTATACAGCAGGTAAAAACCAGAATTGCCGCAAAGAGAGCGGTAATAATTCTCAAGGTCACTCCTCTCAAATGTTTTTTTCACCGGTTACACTCTACATATTCACCGCTTCAGGGTCAACAGACCGTTGACCGGTATTTTGAATGGGTTATTGTATGGTTAACCTTCAGAGGGGAGAAGTAACCGGACATGGACAGGCTAGCATTCCCAAGACAGGTTGAGCTTGATCCAGTTACCGGCCTACCGCCGCGAAAGATACTGGATCATGACATTCCGGTTCTTCTCCGTGCCATGGCTGCGTCCTCATTACCCCTTTGTGCCATAATGATAGACATCGATCACTTCAAGAAGTTCAATGACCTCCACGGCCACGACGTGGGAGACATGGTTCTGAAGCATGTGTCCTCCATTGTAAGGACCGCTGTTAGATTCAGGGGAGAGGCATACCGTTACGGTGGTGAGGAAATCACCGTTCTGATGCTGAACACCAGTCTCGCAGAGGGAGCTGCCACTGCAGAGCGTATATGCCGCATGGTAGAGTATTCCTCTGTTGAGGTTTCTAGCGGAGGGGAAAAGAGGGAGCTTTCCGTGCAGATTTCACTGGGGGTAGCTTCCACCGAGCAGGTCTCCGGGTCCGAACTTATCATTTCTGCGGACCAGGCTTTGCTCAAGGCCAAGAACACGGGCAGAAACCATTCAGAGATCTACGAGAAGGAAATGGTCACGGAAGGTGCTATCACCAGGATCGATGTTACCTACCCGGGCATAACATCCATACAGGGGAATAACTACATTCTTCTGAAGAAGTGGTACAGCATGGATAACCCGCTGAACATCGGAGCCCGTGAGATCAAGGATCTGAATACGGACATCACATACATATCAGAGGAAACATCCAGACCCTCGCTGGGTCTTGTGGAGGCGGAGATAAGAGGCAAGGTCAGCGACATAGAGGTAAGGAGCAAACATACCTTTTTCAAACTGGAAGTAAGGAATGACGTGATAGATCTCATGTTCAAATACATACAGGACAGCAGAAATGCAAAGGATTAGGGCAGGAGCCCTCTGGACAGGTCAGGGGCAACCTCTGCAGAACGCGTCGATCACCATCAGCCCCGAAGGCACAATTTCGGAAGTAACCGCCGATTCAGGAGGTGAACCCGCAGATTATCCCTTTGCCATGCCGGCTTTTTTCGATGCGCACTGCCACCTTTCCTGGATGGTGCTCAAGGAACTGTCCCTGGATCTGTCCACGGCGGGTTCTGTTGAAGACCTCCTGGGCATTGTCTGGGAAGGTGTTAAGAACGGCAATGACGAGATCATCAGGGGTGACTCATTCGATGAAAGCAACTGGTCTGACTCAAGATTACCCACACTGGAGGAGCTCGACGCGGCCACAGGCGGCAGACCTGCGTTTCTCTGCAGGGTCTGCGGTCATGCGGCCCTTGCCAATTCGGCTATGATGGCACTGATGGACCATGATCCCAGGTGGATAGACTTATCAACGGGAATGCTTAGAGAAAAACCTGTAATGGAATTCTCCGAACATTTTCCTCCTGATCCCCGAAGGGCCTATGAAGCCGTTGGCAGTGTGGTGGGCAAGATCCATTCGGCCGGTGTTACAGGGGTGTGCTCCATAGAGAAAACTGAAAACGCCGCCAATCTCCTTGCCGCCGAACCAGACCTTGATATAAAGCTTGTTCTGAACGGAGTCTCTCCGGATAACCCTCTTTTCCCTTCTGATTCTACCATGATAAAATATTTCCTTGACGGTTCCTTCGGAGCAGGTAACGCCTCGGTGGAACTGAACTCCACTGAATTTCTGCTCCATGACGATGAAGATCTGCTGGAGAAGCTTATCCTCTGTGGAAAGCTGGGTGTGACCCCCGTGGTTCACTCCATTGGCGGCGGTGCCCTTCTTCAGCTGGACAGAGTCTCTGCCCGGGCTTTCAGGAGACTGGGAAGGGGATTTCCCATCAGGATCGAGCATGCGGAGGATATTGACCCCGTGTGGCCCGGTAACTGGGATCCGGCATATCACATTTTCAGTATGCAGCCGAACTTCGTGGAAAGATGGCAGCGCCCGGGCGGTATGTACGACAGGCTTCTGACCCCTGAAAGGGCCCTGCGGCTCAATCCGTTCAGAAACGTAATTGACCGGGGTTTCAGGCTTGGCTTCGGAAGCGACAGCATGCCCATGGATCCCCTGTTCGGTTTGAAGGGTGCTGTGGAACACAGGGATCCCTCGCTTTCAATCTCCGTTGGAGAAGCCCTGAAGGCTTACACACTTGAGGCAGCTTCCATCTCCGGGTGTGAACCGCTGGCAAAACCCCTGGGCCCGGGCAGACAGGCAGATATTGTTTTTCTTTCCGGGAATCCATTCTCGGGGATCTCCGGCGTCACCGTAGAAAAGACCCTGAGAAAAGGTAAGACCGTCTACGATTCCAACGGGAGCCATCTGCAGTGAAAGCGGTGAGCGACTGGACGGATCCCTGTCAGGCGGCTTACTTCCTTGCGGAGAACGCTCTATTGGAAGACAGAGCTCTTGAAGACGCGGCAACTGAAGCCCTTGGCCCTTCGGGAGATCTGCCTGTTACATGCATGGTGAATGCCAGGGAGGAACTCGTGGTAGCCGGGATACCCCTTGCGGCCGCTGTATACGAAATACTTCCAGGGGACACCCTTGTGAAGGCGCTGGCTTCCGAAGGAGACAAGGTTTCCCCGGGTGCGGATATAGCCAGTATATCAGGAACTGCTTCACAGGTTCTTCGAGGTGAGAGGGTGTTTCTGAACATTCTGGGAAGACTTTGCGGCATTGCCACTTTAACCTCACGTTTCGTTTCAGAGTGCGCCGGAACCGGCGTTGAGATACTGGATACCAGGAAAACAACCCCTTGTATGAGGGCGCTGGAAAAATATGCGGTGAGAACGGGTGGCGGAACGAACCACAGGTTTTCCCTTGCGGACATGGCCATGCTGAAGGACAATCACCTTGCGGTTTCCGGGGGAGCCGGAAGCCTTGGTCCGGTAATGGACAGGCTTCGAAGGCTTGAAGTACCGGTGGAGATAGAGGTGGACAGTCTTTCCCAGCTTGAACTTATCCTTCCCCTCGAACCTGATAGAATTCTTCTGGACAACATGACGCTGGATGATCTGAAAACCGCGGTTGATATAACCCGCGGATCCAGTGTATATCTGGAGGCTTCCGGGGGAATTTCTCTGGAAACGGTACACATGGTGGCACTTACAGGGGTCGACGGTATTTCAGCGGGAGCCCTGACGCACTCGGTGAAGTGCTCCGACATAGGGTTCGACTGGAGTTACAACGGGAGCATTGAATGACAAGACTTGCTGTGGATGTGGGGAATACCAAAACAGCCCTGGCCGTTTTCAGATCGGGGAAACTGATCGATCAGTGGAGAATCAGAACATTGCACTGGACTGCAGACGAACTGTGGATAACCCTTGAGGCGCTTCTTCGTACAGGCAGTCATCCCCTTCCTGAAGAATTAGCCTTTGCTTCCGTGGTGCCCCAGGTTCGCCATACTCTGGTTAAAATGGCCCGGCAGAGACTGCGATGCGATCCCGTGATCGTAAGCCATGAAACCGCCGGTATCGAAATCGATTACCCTTTTCCACATGAGATAGGTCCGGACAGGTTAGCAAACGCTTGCGCAGCTGTAATTTCTGGTGCTCTACCTGCGATCGTGGCTGATTTTGGAACCGCCACCACCTTCGATGTGATCGACGGAAAAGGAAGGTATGTGGGCGGAGCCATCAGCCCCGGGGTTGGAACGGCTGCGGGTGAGCTTTTCAAGAAGGCCGAAAGACTTAATCCCATCGACCTTGAGTTTCCCGGTTCACCTGTTGGCAGAAACACCGCCGACGCAGTGAGGTCAGGTGTCCTTCACGGTGCAGTAGGAGGCGCTGACCACATTATCGATCTTCTGTCCGGGGAACTGGGAACGGAACCTGTATTGTATGCAACCGGAGGCTGGGGCCAGGCCCTTGCTTCCCACTGCCGGCACAGATTCATCGTGTGTCCTGAGCTGACGCTCATTGGTATTGACCATATAGGCCGCAGAAACGGAGAGGGGAATACAGGTGTCTGAAATACTGCTGGGAATCACAGGCGGGGCAGCCGCTTTCAAGGCATGCACCCTGGCGTCTTTAATGAGAAAGGCCGGGCACAGGGTCAATGCCATTCTCACCCGGGGTGGACAGGAGTTCATAACTCCCGTGCAGATCTCTGCTGTATCCGGTGGTCCCTGCTACACCGGGCTCTTCAATCAGGAAGAACCGGATTTCATTCCGCACATTGCCCTGACTGACAATGTGGATCTAATGGTGATCGCCCCTGCAACGGCTCATTTTATCGGACGGGCTGCCTGCGGAATTGCTGATGATCTTCTGACATCGGCATTCCTGGCCTGCTCCGCTCCTGTTTTAGTGGCTCCTGCCATGAACACCAGAATGTGGAGCAACCCATCTGTAAGGCACAACATGGAGATCCTTCTCGAACGGGGTGTTGCATCTGCAGGTCCTGTGGAGGGAAAACTTGCCTGCGGAACATCGGGCAGGGGACGGATGATGGAACCGGAAGATATTTTCGGTATCTGTGAGAAAATTCTCAGTGGAGGTAAGTGAATTGAAACCCATCCCGACCCTGCAATGGCAGGACGAAAAACTGATACTGCTGGACCAGCGGGAGCTGCCGTCGTCGGAGTCATACATCCAGTGCACCACCGTGGATCAGCTTGCAGAGGCAATTAAAAGCCTTGCGGTGAGGGGTGCCCCTGCCATTGGAATTGCAGCCGCATGGGGTGCGGTCATTGCCATGATCCAGTCCGGGGAGGGCGCCGGTTACAGGGATAGGTGTCTTGGATACCTGGATGTTCTTGCCGCCACCAGACCCACTGCCGTTAACCTTTTCAACTGCCTGGATATACAGCGGAAAATAGTTCTTTCATGCAGAACCAGAGAAGAGGGGATACAGCTTCTTTCAGAGAGTGCATCAAGGCTTTACAGAGAAGATCTGGAAGCAAGCCTGGCCATGGGAAGATTCGGAAGCAGCCTTCTTCCCCACCACTGTACCGTGCTGACCCACTGCAATGCAGGGGGACTTGCAACAGCCGGTCTTGGTACTGCTCTGGCGGTTATTTACCAGTCCTACGAACAGGGGAAGCTGAAACAGGTATATGCAGATGAAACAAGACCCCTTCTCCAGGGGGCAAGACTTACGTCTTGGGAGCTTTCAAGGGCAGGAATACCGGTTAAGGTGATTCCGGATTCCGCCGCTTCATCACTTATCAGGTCCGGAAGGATAGATGCGGTTATAACAGGTGCAGACAGGGTTGCCATGAACGGAGACTCCGCCAACAAGATAGGAACCTATTCCCTTGCTCTTGCAGCCTCTGCCGCCGGAGTGCCCTTCTATATCGTTGCCCCTGTATCCACATTCGATAGAAGTTCCCCTGACGGCTCAGCCATAGAGATAGAGGAAAGGGGCAGAGAAGAACTGGCCTCACTGGGAGGAAGACAGCTGCTTCCGGAAGGGGTGGAGGTCTACAATCCTGCCTTCGACGTGACACCTGTGGAGCTTATTACTGCAATTATCTGCGAGAAGGGTATATTTCAGGCTCCAGATGAGGCCGATTTTTAAAGGTTGACAAGAATTGATGCAGACTATACCTTCAATGAGTATATGTGTATGGAAAGTCTGTAAAGTTATCAGTCTATTACAAGTGTTGTTTTAGCGGGGAGCTGACATGGGAAGAACCATCGGAATTGATCTTGGCACAACTAATTCGTGCATCGCTATCAGTGATGGAGGTCATCCTACTGTAATCCAGTCTAAGAGCGGTTCCAGGGTTATGCCTTCCGTTGTCGCCTTTTCGGCAAAGGGTGAGCGGCTGGTGGGGCTGGTTGCCAGAAGACAGGCGATCACCAATCCCCGGAACACCATCAGCAGCGTAAAAAGACTAATGGGACGCAGGTACTCGGAAGTTGTGGACCAGGTCGATTCCGTATCATATGAGATAATAGAGAACAGCAACGGCGATGCAGCCATTCGTGTGATGGACCGCATATACACACCCCCCGAGATCTCCGCCATAATACTTCAGAAACTTAAGCAAACCGCTGAAGAGTTCCTGGGTGAACCGGTTACAGATGCGGTTATAACCGTCCCTGCATACTTTAACGAAGTCCAGAGGGAAGCAACCAAGGCAGCAGGTAAAATAGCCGGGCTGAACGTGAAGAGGGTGCTCAACGAACCCACCGCAGCAGCCCTGGCATTTCTGGAGCCCAAGGGTAAAACCAGAATAGCTGTTTATGACTTTGGAGGCGGAACCTTCGATATAAGTGTTCTGCAGGTCATCGAAGGAGTTTTCGAAGTTAAGGCCACCCTTGGTGATACCAGTCTGGGAGGGGATGATCTCGATACACAGCTTGTGAACTGGATAATGGCGGAGTTTCTCTCCGACACCGGTATAGACCTTAACAAGGATACCATTGCTCCACAGCGGGTGAGGGAAGCCGCGGAAAGAGCCAAGTGTGAGCTTTCCATGACCCATGAAACCGATATAAACCTGCCCTTCATCGCAACCGGTGAATCAGGTCCGGTGCACCTTGAGATAAAAATTACCAGAAAGCTTTTCGAGGAGCTTGCCGGAGATCTCATAAAGAAAACTATTTCCCTCTGCAGGGATGCGGTTAACGATGCAGGTATGAAAATAGAAGACCTCGACCACGTGGTCCTCGTTGGCGGTTCCACAAGAATCCCCATGGTGCAGCAGCTGGTTGAGGAGGTTTTTGGAAGGAAGCCGGCCCAGTCCGTTAATCCCGATGAAGTGGTTGCCCTTGGGGCTGCAATCGAGAGTTCGGTTCTAACGGGCCAGCGCAAGGACCTGGTGCTCATAGACGTTACCCCTCTTACCCTGGGTGTTGAAACCCTTGGTGGGGTTATGACGCCAATCATACACAGAAACAGTCCTGTACCCACCAGGAACAGCAGGATATTTACCACCGCAAGCGACAATCAATCGGTGGTTGGTGTTCATGTGGCCCAGGGGGAGAGAGATCTCATCGACGGCAATAGAAGCCTGGGGACCTTCGAGCTCAGGGGAATAAAGCCGGCAAAGAGGGGCGAACCAAGGGTAGAGGTGACCTTCGAGATAGACGCCAGCGGCATTCTCAACGTTTCAGCAAAGGATACCAACACAGGTCAGAAGCAAAGCATCAAGGTGAATCCCAGTGGAGGTCTCTCCGGTGAAGAGATCGAAAGACTGAAGAAGGAAGCCGCAGCCAATGCCGAGGCTGACAAGCGTCGGATGAAGCTTG
>CAZNFQ010000077.1:0-10301 GCA_964571965.1 uncultured bacterium
GGCGCCACCCTTATCGCCGAAAACACACAGTCACAGCCTCTCGCGGCGATTAATGCCGATAAAAGCGTTGTGGCTCTTAACCTTGTTGCCGGAGATTACATCTCCTGGACAGGCGACGGCTGGGTTCTGATGAACAACGCAGTTGAATACCTTATGAACAACGTTTCTTTGAGTAGATCCACATGGGCCGAGATCAAGTCTTCTTTCTAGCATAATAACTTCAAAGGAGAGAGCTTTCGGGGTCTCTCCTTTCCGTCGCTCGGGCAATCTCTCACTGAACGACCCTCGACTACGAATCGAGGGTCGTTCAGTTTCGTCGCTTTTCTATCGAAGATGCTCTTCTTCATTTTTAGATGGTGCTGATATCTCCTGAAAAACAAGCAGGATGCCAGAGGACTACCATACCAGCATCAACAATAACATACAGTTTCGTAGAAGAGCTTCTACCCAGTCATGTTCTCGATGATTTGCAGAGATGTGAAGCCCTCAGCGAACTCATACTCCAAAACGGAGCCTTCCTGAACAAGGAGTGTTTTCTCTCCATCCGACGACAGATCGACAAAACGAGATCTACATACATAGTTATCAATGGAAGCATTGCCCGACAGCTGTGGCGAGAAGAAAGGCGGATACATTACCGCCGAGGCCCAGACAAAACGTCCTTTCAATCAGCACATACCTGTATGCAAGATAGAATCGGGAATCATCCACAGTCATAACACACAGTACATCTTCCCCCTCGGAAACCATAAGAACTCTTATGTCCCTTTCCGTATCGAGCAGAATCCTTCCCGGAAATGCATTGTAACTATTGAATGGATACTGTCAAAGCGTCTGATGCCATCGTGACACCCGGTTACCGCAGCCGGGCGGTTCTCATCAGCCTGTTCCTGAATCCCTCGAATCCGCTACTGCAGCAGCGCCCGGATAAGCAGGCAGCCATCACCTGAAGAACCCAGAATGAACAGGTCTTCACATTCAGCCTGAATAACCTTATGAAACGCCTCAGCGGAAGTGTTTAAAGCGATTTCCGCCTCCAGCAGCTCCCCATTCTCATCCAGCACCATCACCAGCGGACAGGGGTCCGCCGACCATATGTCGGCTGCAGGAAACGAGTCAGTGTATGCTGTTTCAGATGTTGCCCCGACAGCAATGATCCTTCCTGATGAAGTCTGAATCACATCAAGGGCCAGCGCCTCCCCCAGCCCGGAATACAGGGTTTTCCACACGGGCTCCCCATTCCCTCCGGCCAGCATTGTTACGAAAAGCGAATCCGCGGAGGTCACCCACTGCTCCACACTGCCGCATAGGAGCAGATTGCCATCCGCAGTCTCCCTCACCGACTGGATCCTGGGTTTGCATTCACACTCGTTCTCAGGAAGATCAAGCAGGTACTCGGTTTCCAGCCACTCTGCCCACAGCAGATCCCCATGACCTGAGACCCTGGCGACATAGGTACAGGTTGACCAGCAGTCCGTATGACTGATGAGAAGAAGATCCCCTCCCGAAAGAGGGTACGCAAGCATGTTGTTGTCATACTCACATGTTTCATCCAGAGTAACAGTCCAAAGAGTATCCCCGGCCAGGCTGATTGCCGTCAGCTTCTGGAAGTTATCCTCGGGTCTTCTGTGGAACCTGAGCACCGGCATCTCCCCTGGTCCTGTCTGGTATGCGTGTGTGCCATGTTCACCCGACTCCACGCTCCACCCCATGGGATACAGGTCAATATCGTTGCCTGAGTAGACCTTTGACAGGAACAGCAGGACTTCTCCATCAGCAAGAGACCTGAGACTGTCAAGATGCAGAGAACGCATCTCATTCAACTCAATATCGACCGCATCCTCCGAAAGAACCGTCAGCTCCAGTGAACCTGAAACGGCAGGATCGATAACCGTCAGGCATGTAATGAACAGTAAAACCATTCCAATCCCCCCTGAATAACATTGCCCCGCAGTTTCTTGCCACATCGTTATCGCTCACATGGGCTATGAACAGCCGTGGCAGTCTTCAGGGCATGCTCTTCTCCCGCTTTCATTGCTTCCTGGTACCATTATAACCCTGTCACTCCAGCCTTGAAAGCGCTTCATTGGCCAGCCCCTCAAGCCGGGCATCCGGGTTCATCTGCATAACGAGGTTCATTTCCTGAACGGCAAAGGGCTTATCGGCCACGTTCATTCCAGAGAACTCACAAAGCTCAAGACTGTAGACTGGTCCTCCCGGGCTGGTTCAACATGGCCCAGGGCCAGATGCGCATGGGCTGTGGACTATCCCCTTTCGGCAAGAGCCGTCATCTGCCGCTGAACTCACCGTAAAGATCGGTTAGAGTTCTGCGCCTGGCCCTGTCAATCCGGAAGCACTGCCACTGTATGTCCCACCCTCACACCATCACCTGAAAACAGTACGAAGTAACAGCCCGGTCTCAGAGCGGAGGAGGCATTCAGAACGCTCTCCTGAAGCGTTATCGATTCAACTTCCCTGCCGGTAAGGTCGTAAATACCTGCACTCCAGCCCTGAGATGGAGCCGTGAAGATAATCGGGGATGAGCATGGATTTGCCAGGAGAACAGGATAATTCCCTGAATTTCCGAACTGTTCGATGGATGTTTCCAGAGATGTGGCAAGTGCCCAGGCATGGTTCGGGAGAGGCTGCTGGTCCTGCAGCCCGGCTATCACAACCTGTGACGGAGATGAACCCAGGGAGGGAACCACTGTCACGTTATTCACCAGCTCATCGAACTGATGATCCCAGACAAGCTCCCCGTTAACTGCATTGATCAGACTGACTGTCCTGCCGTTAACCGATCCGGCGGCAACGCACGGGGTCCAATCCTCCTCCAGCATCACCGAATCGGCCCAGGCCACGCTCCATGTATTGTCGCCCGAGGGATAGTTCCAGACGGTAGAGCCGTCAGCGCCGCTCAGACAGTAGCAGCCGCCGTTGTCTCCTGCCAGAGCCAGTTCCGATGTGTCGTCCAGGTTCAGGTCGGGACCCTCGTCGATGTCGAGCAGTATACCGGATACTGTCTGCTGCCAGACCTGCTCTCCTCCGGTGCTGAAGCACCTCACTCCTCCCGTAAATGTGCAGCATGCGATACAGGGATCTGTATCCGCCCTATCAACAAGACAGAGGCTCATGACATCTCCCCCGCCTTCAGTTTGCCAGATGAGGCCACCGGTGGCTCCGTTCAGTACCATGACTGTGTTATCGGTATAGAAGCTGCCTCCTATGCCGACAGCGATATCAGAAACCTCGTCGCCGGTTATGTCGGGAAGGGCCAGAAGGTCGGAAACAGCATCTTCAGTGTGGCGGAGCCATTGCAATTCACCGGTGTTCCCGTCCAGACAGGCCACTCCTCCGGTGCCTGTCTGGGTCGTGGTGGAAAAGCCGCAAACCACCTCGGCATATGAATCGCCTGTGAAATCGCTCAGCCAGGTGCTTGAGAGTCCCCATCCGGTTCCCCCGGGAAATCCCGTGAAGGCATTCCAGAACCACTCTATCTCTCCGCTTGCACCGGATACAAGCAGAGCGCAAGGATTAGAGACAACATCTGACGCAGGCACGGCAAGCACCAGGTCGGCATATCCGTCACCGGTCACGTCCGGAACAGGGCTCAGCCCCTTGTCCCTGTAGAAACCCCCGCACTGGTCGGATGTCCAGATGGAATTACCGGATGCTCCGCTGATGCACCAGAGTGACGGTTCGGGGTCCATGTAATCCACTCCGCAGACAATGTCCTCCACGCTGTCCCCGTCGATATCCCCCACACGAACAGTTGCATACACACCTCCGCTGTTCACGGTAGACCAGAGAACCTCGGGAGCCTCTGCACCGATCATTGCCAGAACAAGAATAATGAACTGCATATAGCCTCCTGAATGGGAACAATTTTGTCCTGCTGCCGAAGTAACTCATCTGCCGTACCGCCTGGAATAGTCCTTAAATCAAAACAGCTGGCTCGGTTGAAACCTCACTGATCCCCTCTATCAATATTCCTGATTCCAGGCAGGCATCGAACGCATGTAGTGATCCGCTCTTCTTTGAGCTTCCGCTTCCGTTAGATCCTTCTGCCAGTTCATGAACCATTCCGCGATTGTTTTGAGAACCGTTTCTCTGGGAAGCAGGTTGCCGTTCTCATCTGAACAGTGACGGCAGTAGACATCTGACTCTCCCATGTTGTCCTCTTCCTTCAGAGAAGCAAGACAGGAGAGACAGTATTTCTCCTCCTTAGTTTCTCCGCTCTTGGAAGCTCTTCGCCCGGCTCCAGATTCCTCAACGGCTGTTGCGATACTCTTCAGCAGTTCATCCTTTATCAGGTGACTTTCCCTCAAGTCTGGAGCAATAGTCTCCAGGATTTTTCTGCCCAGATGCTCGAGGAAAGAACTGTCGAACTGTTGGCGGGCAGCAGAAGACTGTTTCCAGGGTTCTCCGATAACATCGGCCCCGTCTTCCCGGACATTTCGTGATACTTCTTTGTCAATAACCTTTGCTATTCTGTCTGTAAGGTCTATATCAACCATCTTCACCCATTGAAAGGGATCCTGCTCGAAATACAGAGCCAGTCGTACCACTATTCTGGTCCAGGAGTGAAGGATGCGATTGCTTTTCTGCGTTTTCAGGTCCGGTACATCACCGTCTACAAGGATTCTCTGTATCGTGTTGGTGGAGATTCCCAGTTCCCTTGCAAGCATCTGTCTCGAGGTTGCCATTCTGTCTGCCTCTGCAAGCGCTTTCCGGATAACTCTGAATCCCTTCGGAAGATCCGCAGGTGGTTTTCCTGCCATGTTTCCCTTTCGGATTGTGTTTTCATACATACGCATTACAATAATACAGCAGAAATGCATTCTTAGCAATCTATTCATTTCCAGAATTGTAGCACATGTAAAATGCTACTCTATAACATTATAGCAATGTACCTCGCTACAGACCTTGACGTCGTGTGTCATGATAGTATTGTTAGGAATACATTGCATTTCTAACAATGACTTCTGTGATCGCAGATGTGCAGTGCGTGCGAAGAACCGGAACAATTTGAACTGTCTGAATCCGATGACCGGAGAAGGGAGATACTGGAAATGAGAGCATCCTTATTTGCTGCGGGGGTATTCATCTGTTTCTCTGCAGGCGCCGCACATGCAGGCATTCCCGGCATTGAATGGACCAGAACCATGGGAGGCACCGGTGCTGATGAGGGATATTCCGTAAGGCAGACAGCGGATGGCGGCTATGTCGTTACAGGTGTTACCGTATCATTCGGTGCAGGGGAAGCGGATGTTTATCTTGTACGGACGGATTCAGAGGGAGACACCCTCTGGACAAGAACATTCGGAGGATCCTCCAACGACTGGGGCGAGTGTGTCAGTCAGACCGCTGACGGGGGATTCATTATCACAGGAATTACAGCTTCCTTCGGCTCCGGAGGCAGAGACATCTATCTTGTAAAGACGGATGATTCCGGCAGCACCGAATGGACGGCTACATATGGCGGTTCTGAGGATGATGAAGGCTACGCAGTACAGCAGACTTCAGATGGCGGCTACGTAATCGTCGGATCAACCTGCTCCTTCGGTGCCGGAGAAGAGGACCTGTTTCTTATTAAGACGGACTCCAGTGGAGACACTCTGTGGACAGGAACGTTCGGTGGCGCTGAAACGGACTTCGGCGCATTCGTTCAGCAGACGGCAGACGGAGGGTATATCATCGCCGGGGCAACCGGATCCACCGGCGCGGGAATGAACGATGCCTTTCTGCTGAAGACCGATCCCTACGGCAACACCCTGTGGTCCGCTACTTTCGGCGGTTCTGAAGCAGACGTGGCCTATTACGTTCAGCAGACTGCAGACGGCGGATGCATTGCCGCCGGATACACCAGTTCCTTCGGCTCAGGAGGCAATGATGTCTACCTGATAAGAACAGATTCCGACGGTAACGCCCTGTGGACAAAAACGTTCGGAGGCAGTGGAAACGATACAGGGGAATCCGTTCAGCAGACAGATGACGGCGGATTCATCATCGCAGGGTTCACCAATTCCTTCGGTGCGGGAGGAATGGATGTCTACGCTATCAGAACCGACGCAGACGGAGACACTCTGTGGACAGGCACTGCCGGAGGTACTGGCTACGACCGCTGCAATTCCGTTATTCAAACCACAGACGGCGGCTTCATTCTGGGAGGCTTGACCCTCTCCTTCGGAGCAGGCAGTTCAGATGTCTATCTTGTGAAACTGGGAGCGGAGACCGGCATTGAGGAACTCACGGTCAGTTCGCAGATAGCATTGGAAGACACCCGCCCCAACCCTTTTGCATCTGCTCTAAGCATCACATTCAGCATAACGGAACAGACAGGTGTTGAGCTTTCAGTACTGGATATCTCAGGTCGCCTTGTGGAAACGCTGGTAAGCGGTCAGCTTTCCCCCGGAATTCACACCGCGGAATGGGTTCCATCACCGGACATCCCTTCAGGATGCTATCTGGTAAGGCTCGACGCCTGCGGATGCAGCGAATCTGTACAGTGCATCAGACTTAACTGACCCATGTTCCGGCACGGCATCGGGAAGCCCTCCACTTATCTGGAGGGCTTTCTGAATATTTATCCCAACCCCATTCCCGCAGGTAACATCAATCGACAATCCCTTCACCGCACTTCCGGCAGTTCAGCCCCTCATCCGCAAGGAGGAATCATTATGAAGGGCCTGAAACGATGGATATGCAATATGATGTTCCCGAACAAGAGCGATCAACCGGGAAAAAATTAGTTCCGGTCAGTTCTTAAGGAGTACTGTTACGTTCAGACTGCAGAGGAGCAGGAGTTCCCTCTTGAAACGTGAAGAAACCGTCAATGGCCATTCCAGTGTTCCAGCCGAATTGCTTTGGCCGAATTTATAGAGTGAAAGACAGCCGATAGTTCAGTTCGTTATCCATGTTACGCCCGACTGAATAGGATATCTGACTGGAAAAGGGCAGCCTCTCGCCCCTGTCGCCGCTGGAAGAGCCAAAAATAGATATGATAATGGAGAGAGATTAGGGAATGTGTAAGATATATGTTCTTTCCTCCTGATGCCTGCAGTCCTGAATGCGGAAGATGAATTTAACTTCACGGACATTTACTCCACCGGCTATGTGGGACGGGTTTCTCAATGCATGGATGAATGGAACCTTCCACATATAGCTCATGAGAAGGGTGACGAGATCTGGTATGCCCACAGGGAGGCGGGAGACTGGACATGGAGTACGGAGATGCTCGGAAGTGGCACCGATCCATCTGTGGCAGTCTCTCCAGGTGGAGATCCCGTTGTTCTGCCTTCAACAGAAACTATGATTTGTGCTATCTCCGGTACGGAGATTTCGCCGGAATTGAAGAGAGTGAGACCTCTGCTGGAAGACTGATCACATCCGTTTCACCCTGCCCCGCCCAGTCACATGCACAGATGACCCTGAACCCCGGATATCACGGAACGGTTCAGGTTGCCGTGCTGAATATTGCAGGACGAACTGTTCTGCAGACCAGTACAGCTGAATCGGTGCTGGATCTTGATCTGAGTTCCCTCTCTTCAGGAGTATACCTTGTCAGTGTGAGATCAGATGACATGACTGATTCGAGGTTGCTTACACTGATGCGATAAGGAACTTCCAGCAGGTTCATCATCTCTGTAGTCTATCTCGATTGGTGATTCCTGTCATTAGATTCAAGCCGACGGAACAGGCCGAAAACCTGCAAAACTGCTTAGCTGGTCAGCTCTCGAAAAGGTCGAAGACCCTGCCGATCTCTGCAACGGCCTGACGCCCTTCGATAAGGGAGAATTCACCAAGTTTCTCAGCATTCTTCACGGCTGTCTCCTGATGCTCTTTCAGCTTGGCGTAGATATCCGTACCGGACTTGTAGTACTT
This sequence comes from uncultured bacterium, assembly GCA_964571965.1. Classification (GTDB taxonomy): domain Bacteria; phylum Fermentibacterota; class Fermentibacteria; order Fermentibacterales; family JCC-6; genus Sabulitectum. The sequence goes on from CAZNFQ010000077.1 coordinate 7,885, forward strand.
CTCGGTCTTCTGATAATCATACAGAGCAGGGATCTTCCTCAGCTGTTTTTCAACGCGACAGCACTTGGGATAAATCCTTGCTGTCTCTCTGAAGTGCAGCAGGAACCAGAACTCCAGGCACGGGCCATTCACCAGAACGCTGACATTGTCGATCTCTCTGAGTTCACGAACGATGTTGCTGAACTCTCCAAGCTGTTCATCATGGATGATGGCATCCAGATCAACTATCCAGAACACCCTGTTATAACTCTCTGCGTTCTCGAGGACCTGCTCACGCAGATCCCGGAGTTTCTTCTTCTTCGGAATCTCAGGTTTGATATGTACCTTTGGAAGCCTATGCCGCTCATACTGTTTCATCAGATCAAGATACCATTTCTCCGTATCACCATCCACAATGAAAGACCATACCTCCCGCGGCTGACGGCGCTTCCTTCTACTCATCGGCAATTCCCAGATAGTAGTCACCAAGATCTGGCACCGCGCCGAGTCTGCCTATTTTATAGGCGTTGTAAATGGAACTTGACTTCCTTACCACAGAAGTGTCAAAATCGTTCAGACAGAACAGATCGCTGGAAGCGTCCTCCTTCTGTTCCATGAACCAAATCACATCATTCCGCAGAATCTCTTTCTCAAGAAGCAGTTCGCGCATGTGAGTTGTTGCTATCAGCTGCGAATTTCCTGAGTTCATCAGGAATGTGAGAAGGAAGTGCTTCACCAGATCAGGATGCATTGAGGATTCCAGTTCATCAATCGAGATCACTACATCCCCTCTCAGCAGTGCCGCCAGAACACCGCCCAGTTCGATATACCTCTTCGTTCCGCGGGATTCGCTTTCCAGTGACAGGAGATGCTCCCTCCCATTGACAGTGTGCTGCACAAGCAGGTTCTGTATATCAACCATCCCCCTGTTTCTTATCTTCTCTATCTCCTCCGCGGGTATGGGGATATCTCTGTTCAGATAGTTGAGCAGCTCCTCGTTCACCTCGAGCTGATCTCTCTTGTACTTAAGGTCAGAGATATCGAAACCGGCCTTTCGAAGGATCTTGAGCTGTGTTTCCCTGCCCGTTTCGTCACTTTCGAACCTGCTGAAGATAAATGGCACCAGATTCGAATCTGGCTTAATGATAGGCTTAAGGAACGACTTGAACCACTCAGCGACATCCTGCAGCTCCCTGGAATCGATGTTCGTTTTCAGGTAACCGCCTATCACGGTGTTGTTCCAGAGGGTGTTCCCCGCCAGAGCCTTTCTGCTGTCAGCGGGGATCCGGATCTTGGAACCGAATTCGATGTCCACGAGCTGCTTGGTCTGATCGGTGGTTCTGCTGAACACCTTTGCGCTGTTGGGCATGAAATAGTCAAGGGATTCAGTAACAACGCACTTCCTGTTCAGTTCGACCCTGTACAGGTACTTCACCTGATTGGAAACGAACTCCAGGGAGAACACGGTATTCTGAACTCTACTGACATCATCGAAGAGAAAGGGTTCGAAATCGAACTCTCCGGTTTTCGTACCGATCGGTTTTGTGGTTATGCTCCTAAGGAACTCAAGGGCTTCCAGCAGATTAGTCTTTCCCGAGGCGTTGGGTCCGTATATGATCCCAAGCTTCAGCAGCCGGAGATTCTTTACTGTATTTATCACATAGTGCTTCTCCATGTCATCGGATCTGGAAGCCTCAAAGGAAAGTGTAACCTCATCTCTTATTGATCTGAAGTTAGATACTGAAAAATTGATGATCATGAATTTTTTCTCCTTGATTCTGCATTCATACTGCGAGAATAAGGTCTATTCTCTGGATTGTCAATGTTTTTAGATGAGTTGCAGAGACTGGAAAAGTACCCGACAAAATAGATCTGTTAGTACATTTCCGCGAGACAACAGCGGCAAAGTCATCATTCTCTTTCGATAACTGTCAATTTCTATCATCAACCATATCTGAGTGAACACCCATACCCCGGTTCTACCATGATACCGGATATGTGGCTTAGCTGCATCTGTTTACATCGCGCACCAAAGGTGGTTTTTGTAAGAAGAACTGTACTGTTTTCCTTACAAACCGTTCCTGCTCACAAGAAACTCCGGAAGGAATACCTGCTTGATCCCGTTCCTTGCTGGAATACCCTTATCCATGGAAAGCACTATCTTGGGATGATTGTCCGGAATGGCTTCAAGGGCGGCAAACTCCCTGTTCAGGGTTTTTTCCGACTCAAGGAGATAGGCAACCTGCAGGTAAAGGGTTGAATCTCCCTTTTCCGCAACAAAATCAATCTCCAAGAACGCTTTTCCCGGTTCTTCTCATGCCGGTGATTACATTTATCACGGGCGCACCCATGAACGGCATTATTCTATCGAGGTCATTCTTCTTTTGTAATACAATATTTCGCCAATTCCTTCTTATCTTTTTTTACAGAGTAAGTTT
>CAZNFQ010000078.1:0-10099 GCA_964571965.1 uncultured bacterium
CAACCTTGACCACTCTGGCGGTGTTCGTTCCCATTCTGTTCGTTCCCGGTCTTGCGGGACAGATGTTCAGAGAAATGGTCCTCACAATTGTCTTCAGTCTGATAGTCTCTCTTTTCGTGGCGCTGAGTCTTGTTCCCCTTCTCAGCTCCTTCGCTGAAAAGCTTGTTCCCGTGCACAAGAAGGGCTCCATTGGAGACAGGATAAAGAACGGTTTTGAACAAACCGAAAAGAGCTATAACTCCATGCTCAAAACAGTTATCAAACACAGGAAGTTAGCTCTGATCATCACCTTTATCGTCTTCCTTGGAAGCCTTGGTCTGGCATCCAAGAAATTGAAGACCGAATTCTTGCCTGCGAACGACGACGGAATGATCCAGTTAATGCTCGAGGCAGCCATAGGAACAGATCTTGAAACAACCACCGAAATGGCAGTTGCCCTTGAAGACTCTCTGAAAAACATCTTCGAAGACGGTGATCTCATCACGTTGTACACCCAGGTGGGAACTTCCGGGGGATTCGACGCGATTTTCGGAGGCACAAAGGGCTCCTACTCTGTGGAGATGATGTTCAGACTTGTTCCGATCACCCAGCGTTCCATCGGTCAGAAGGAGTACGAGGAGCGTATAAGAGAGGTCCTGGACAACTGGGCAGGTTTCGAGTACGACATCTCAGGCGGGAACTTCATGGGTGGCAGCGCAATTGAAATAACGCTGTTCGGAGATGATCTGGACATCCTGGCAATGGAAAGCGAAAACATTGCCAGTGCAATATCCGAAGTTGATGGAGTACGAGAACCGAAGACGTCCATGGAAGACATGATCCCGGAGCTTACCTTCAGGCAGGACTACACAATGCTTGCCCTGAGGGGTACGCATCCCTCTTCAGTGGCCGGCGAGATAAGCAATGCCTTCGGAATGTCACCGGCTACCGTGTTCCGTGAAGGCGGAGACGAGTACAATGTGGTTGTCCGGGTTCCGGAATACCTTAGAGATACACGGGAGGAGCTCGACTACCTTCCGGTAGCCGGGGTTCCTGCAAGGAATTTCGGTCACTACACCGAACGGCTCATCTCCACGAGCATCCAGCGCACTGACCAGCAGCGGTCGGTGGTGATCAGCTGTGATGTAGCCGGAAGAAGCCTTGACGAGGTAGCCGCAGATGTGGAAAGGGTGGTTGAAGAAAACAACGAGTACGGACTCAGGGTGGAGTTCGGAGGAGAAATGAAGGACCAGAAGGAAACCTTTTTATACCTCGGTATCGCCATCTTCGTTGCAGCTCTTCTTGTTTACATGGTCATGGCAAGTCAGTTCGAATCACTGCTTGAACCCTTCATCATAATTTTCACCGTTCCCATGGCCATAATCGGTGTGGTTCTGGGACTTTTCATCACAGGAACACCTCTTTCCGTGATGTCACTCATCGGTGTTCTGATGCTTGCGGGAATCGTGGTGAACAACGGAATTGTCATGGTTGACTATGCGAACCAGACCCTCTGCCGCAAAAAGACCACCCTGGAAGACGCCATAGTGGAGGCATCAACAACAAGGCTGCGTCCCATTCTGATGACCGCTCTTACCACCATGCTTGCCATGACGCCCCTGGCCCTTGGCATCGGAGAGGGAGCTGAATCCTGGGCTCCAATGGCAGTCACAGTGATATTCGGCCTTGCAGCGGCAACTGTTCTTACCCTCATAGTTGAACCATGCATATATGTGCTGATGGGCAAGAGAATTGCCAGGAAGATCTGTCACTGACACAAGAAACCCCACTTAAGCCCCTCGACATAAGGTCGGGGGGCTTTTTGCTCTACAGGGGGGGCTGTTCGGTATTGATAAAGGTTTGTACATTATTGGAAGGGAGGAAATCTTATGAATCCCATGGAGTTTTTTATCCGGGAGCACTCAGATACGGCAGTGGCGGTTTATGACCAGAGGCTCAACTATCTGGACGGCAACCAGTCCTTAAGGGATATCTTCCCTGACAGATACGAACTCTCTCTTCCCGACCTTCTTTCCAACATGACGAACGGCGAGGATTTTCTTTCCCAGATGATGATGGTGGTGGAGGTGGAAAAGAGCAAAGGCTCCTGCACCATGGCGTACAGCTACAATGGAGACAGAAGAGAATTCCGTGTCGAGCTTATTGCCAATGAAGTGAACGAAGAAAAAAGATACATTTGCACATTCAGTGACATCACAGAGTTTCTGTTCGTTCAGAAAGTTCTGATGCACCGCTCAGACAGCCTTGAAAGGCTGGACAGAAACACACCGGTGGGAGTTTACAAAGCTGCCGTGGGTGGAAACATCCTCTATGTGAACAGCGGCCTTGTCTCTATGCTCGGTTATGAAAACGAGCACCAGATATTCAACCTTGAGGTGTCTTCAACCTGGGTGGAAATGACGGACAGAGACAGGCTCCTTTCCATTATCAGGGAACAGAAAATCGTTAACGGGTTCGAAACACGGTGGAAAAGAAAGAACGGAAAGGTATTCTGGGTATCCCTGACTGCTACGGGACAGGTGGACCGTGCCGGAAACCTGGTTTACATAGAAGTTGTTGCCCTTGATATCGACAATAAGAAAAGGGCGGAAGAGGATCTGAAAAGACTTCAGAATCAGCTTCACACCATCATAGACTCGAAAACGGCAGAACTTAAACGGGCCAATGACATGCTTCTTAAGGAGGTGGCGGAAAGGCAGCGGGCAGAATCAATATACGCCGTACTTCATGCCATCGCTGAAGAGACCGTTCGAACCGAGTCCCTTGGAGGTCTGCTGGAATTTATCCACAATGAACTGTCCAAGATCATCCATACACCCAACCTCTATTTTGCCTTTTATCACAAGCAGACCGAAACCTATTCCTTCCCTTATTCGGTGGACAAGAAAGACGGAGTCGAGGATTTCATCAGCGAAGACTCCATGAAGGGAAGTCTGACTGACTATGTAAGGTACACGGGGAAACCGATCCTTGTAGACCATGAAGAGTACAATCGAATGATAGAAGAAAAAATAATCAGATCCATTGGAAGCCCCAGCGAGCAGTGGATGGGGGCCCCTCTAAAAGACTCGGAGGGAGTCTGGGGTGTTCTGGTGGTACAGAGTTACGCCATGAAGAATGTCTTTTCAAAAACCGACCTGGTGCTTTTCTCGGGCCTTGCAGACAGCATTTCCATGGCCATAGGTAGATACAGGTCCGAACAGAACAGAAGACGCATCGAATCCCTTTACAACACAGTTGTGGACAGTCTAGTTCAGGGTGTGATCATGTGCGATCCAATGGACCGGATCCTGTTTGCTAACCAGGCTTTCTCAAAGATTATCGGCATCCCTGCTGAAAAGCTTGAAGGAAGGCTTTTCTCTGAGATCATACCCAACAGGGACGCAGGAAGAACCGCCGGTGTAAGGGAAGCCAGAAGTCTTGGTCAGTGCAGTTCATACCAGATAGCGCTTATCCGCGCGGACGGTGAAGAGATACCGGTGTCTGTAAGCGGTATCCCCAGGTTCGAAGACGGCGATACGTTCATAGGTACCATCGGTACCTTTGACATTATAGAAGAAGGCGAGCTCCTCCAGGAGGAACCCGCCGACTGAAAAATCCTGACATCAGTTCGGATTCTTGATGGATGCCCACGTTTCTGTATCAAGAGACATTGCCGCAATGCTTATGGAAGAAGTAGTTACAACGGAATGGGGAGCGGAGAAGTCGTCCCCTCCGTCTGCACTTCGCGCCATTATGACCGTATAGGTGTTCCCAGGTATCAGAACCTTGTCGAAGGCATCCCCGGAGTTGAGGGGTATGGTAAAATGTATCTCGGTTGAACCGCCTGCCTCGAAGCCCCCGTCGGTGATCACATCACTGGTTCCGCCCAGCAGGGTATCATCTCTGTGCGATGTTGCCTGCCATCCCCAGTCATCTCTAATCACCGGTGTTCCCGAAGCAACATATCCAATAATGATATTGGCATTCAGCATCTGCTGAGTTGGATCGAAGCCAACTGCTACCCAGCCTGTTGTGGGTCCGTTAAGTTCCACGGCAAGATTGTCTCCCGCAACCGTTGCCCATCGCAGAGTAAACCCGTCTGCCGTTATCTCCTGCCAGTCCTGAGCTGCTGCGGCTGCGGCCACCGCGAGAATTAAAAGTGCGGCCTTTTTCATACCCTTCCCCTCCCTTTCGATCATTCGACAAGCGTTAAATCACCTGTCCCTTCCAATTCCAATCTTCATAAACCATAATATGACTAATGGTTCCGCAACACCAACAAGAATGGAGGAAGGAACATGGAGGGAAGAACCGGTAAGATACCGCTGCTTGCAATGATGATCATCGTCGCGGTTGGATGCGGTTCGGAGGCATCCGGAGACGATGTCGTTCAGACTTCGGACGGCACCAACAGTATCACCGTTGATAACTTTATCATGGAATGGATCATAGAAGACAATATCATAACAGTAACGGCATCAGCCCCCACAACCGGGTGGATAGCCGTGGGATTCGATCCGTCCGCCGCCATGAAGGACGCAAACATAATCATCGGTTATGTGAGAGACGGTGAGCTTTTCATAAGCGACGACTTTGGCAACGGCCACATATCCCACGCCCCGGACACGGAGCTTGGCGGCACAAGTGATGTCACCGGGTTGACCGGCACGGAGCAGAACGGAACCACCATGATTTCGTTCAGTATACCCCTGGACTCAGAGGATCAGTACGACACGACCCTCATCCAGGGAAGTACACACAAGATCATCATTGCCTACGGGCCCGCAGAGGCTGATAATTTTCAGGGCTACCACGCCTGGGCTGAAACCATAGAACTGGAGCTGTAATGAATAAAATAGCAATTCCTGTACTTGCAATACTTCTCCTGGCAGCCTGCGGAGAGAATGCAACAGGCCCTGAAGAGGGCGAGGGCGGAGTGATGACATACTCCGTTGAAGGTTTTACTTTCTCCTGGGTGATGAACCCGATAAGTTCCGATTCTCTGGATGTTTCAATAACCGCCCCGACCACCGGCTGGGTGGCAGTGGGTTTTGAACCCGTATCCTTCATGAGCGAGGCCAACCTGATCATTGGATATGTGGAATCGGACATTCCCGTTATCCGTGACGACTACGGCACAGGCCAGTTTACTCACGACTCTGACGTGAATTTAGGTGGAAGCTCAGACATCGGCAGCACAAACGGAAGTGAATCTGCAGGAGAAACCACAATAAGCTTTGTGATCCCCTACGACTCGGGAGACCAGTACGACAAAGTCCTTGAAGAGGGTCAGACATACACCTTTATCTTCGCATATGGAGCAGACGGCGCCGACGATTTCACCTCACCCCATGTATGGGCCAAATCCGCATCATTCGAACTGTAGGAGGAATGGATGAGATCGATAATTATCATTTTGGCTCTGGCACTCACAGCCGGGGCCCAGGCATACTCGGGCAGCTTCCTCAACCTCTACTCTCCCATCTCCGGAACAGAAAAGGGAGACTTCGAGTTTTCCATGAATCACCGGTTTTTCGGCACCGCCTTCAAGAACGATCCCATGGACACCTTCTTCGGGCTGGACAGCGGAGCAAATGTCAGGTTCGGCATGAGGTATTACGCCAGGGAAGACTTCTACCTCGGTGTTTCCCATGCCAGGCTCGGGAATAACAATTCCATAACAGCCGGTTGGAGCATGATACCTGCACCTAGCCTGTCCATCGGTATTGAGGCTGGTTACTCAAGCATAAAACCCGCGGGGAATGAAGACAGAGAGGGCGGCATAATGGCAACAGGCAGTTTCTCTCTCTCTTTCCTCGACGGTAAACTCAGGCCAGTATTCAACTATGCATTCGACGGGTACAGGGAAAACAACGGAGCAGGTCTGGGTATTGAATTCCAGGCCGCCGAGAGACTTGCCCTCTTCGGGGAATACTATCCTGCTTCTGCCGATGATGCAGAAAAGGACTGCTTCGGATTTGGCGCCAGATACAACACCTGGGGACACCAGTTCCTTCTGGGGCTTACCAACAGTTCGGGTATCGGCATTTATGAACAGCTTGCAGGGTCCGACACACAGGACCTGTCTTTTGCCCTTTCAATAAGAAGGCTGTTCTAGATCGAAATCCCCGGCGCCGGTCTCATGGCCGGTGCCGGCAAAAAACAACACGGAAAGCCCTGACTTTTCAGCTGCGGGCAATTTCAAAACAGAAGACTTGCTCTTCTGCATAACATGCAAGCAGGTTTTACCAACTACTTGACGTAAAGTGATGTTAATTATATTATTTTCTGTGGTAGTTGTATTCAGCAAGTCAGGACTCACAATTGCTACCTCTGTACTCAAAGTCCTTCCTGACAGGCAAATAGAGGAAAACACGCACAGGTTTTCTCTGTGCAGGAGGTTTCCCACATGAAACACATTGCTATCCATTCATTTATTTCAATGACATTCCCTCTTCTTCTGTCCAGCTTTTTGTTCAGTACAATGGCCGATAGTCCCCCCGGGGAATGGAAAATGTCTCAGGCGAACAGGCCCATGCTCAGTGGAACGGAATACACCCTTGACTCCTCCTCGGGGTATTTCAAGATACACTGGACCGATTCAGGCTCCGATTCCACCACCGCTGACTACGCATTAAGCATTGCTCAGGCAGCTGACTCCTCCCGGGAAGTCCAGTGCGTTCAGCTGGGGTTCTTTCAACCGCCCCCGGACAACGACGCTGGTGGAGATGACAAGTACGACATATACCTGCTCGGGCTCACGGCTGGTACCACCGGATACATGTCACAGGCCGGGGAATACATGCCCCCGGACTCAACCCACGACTGCTCTGCAAGCCATATCTGTGTAAGCACTTCTCTCGCCGGCCTCGATACCAGGAACTGCATTGTTGCCAACCTCTTCGCACAGGCAGTGGGAGCCGCCTACGACTACTCCGAGGCCGTCTCTTTCTTGATGTGCTATTCCGCATGGATGGAGGAGTTGGTATTCCCCAGTGCCAATCACTACCTTGAGTATCTCCAACAGGAGAATCCCCTTGAAAACCCGTGGAAGGGTCTCGGCACCCTTGGCAGTTCTGATTTCCCCTGGGTATGGATGGCAGGAGAAAGGTGGGGCAGCCAATCCGTACGAAGGATATGGGAGATCTGCGCAGAACAGCCTGGCGCAAACACATACACCGCCCTGGAGGGTATGCTTTCAGAGCAGGGAACCACATTGGAAGAATTCCTCATGGATTACGGTGCCTGGAGGTGGTTCACCGCAGACAACTGGTTCGCCGGATGCGGCATGTACGGTCCGGATGCGGCTCTGTGGCAGCCGGGTCCCTGCGTGCTTCCCGTCCACGAGATCAACACTCTGCCTGATACGGGAACCTCAGCTGCCGGTTATGAGCCGGAAGAAAAGGGATTGAACTGGATCAGACTGGACCTGACCAGCTACATGGAACAGTGGATCGAGTTTTCCTTCGATGGCTGCGACAACACCCAGTGGAGCCTTGGTGTCATACTGCAGGATCAGTCAGACAGTCTATACTTCAACTGGTACCACTGTGATCCTTCAACCGGAGAAAAAACGGTTGCGGTGAACTCCGCCAATTGGGACTGCGCCATATTCTTCCCTGCCTGTTTCGATCCCGGAGCACCAGCCAACACCTACAGCTACAGCGTTGTTTCACAGGGCACAGGTATAGGGAACCCGGGAGGGAACGGTGACCGTCTGAACCTTCGTTTCTCATCCAACCCCATGAGATCCGGAGGGGAGATCAGTTTCGATATGCCTGCACAGGGGTTTGCCCGCATTGTAATGTATGACCTAGCCGGCAGAATAGCCGCAGTGCTCATGAATGAGGAAAAGGGCCCCGGCACTCATACTCTGCAGATGAACCGGAGCGAACTTGAAACAGGAACCTATTTCATTCTGCTTTCCACCGAGTCGATTACGGAAGGTCGAAAACTGGTTCTGATAAACTGAATCATCCGGTGAGCCCGTGCCAGCCAGAGAAGGAAAAACTACCTCTCGAGCTTTCTGTACACATACCTGTGGGGACGATCGGCGGCGGCACCCAGTTTGCTCCGACGGTGTTCTGCGTACTCGCTCCAGTTCCCGTCGAAAAAGACCACCTCACCGTCTTCGAAGGCAATGATATGAGAGCAGATCCTGTCCAGGAACCAGCGGTCGTGGCTGATAACCAGAACGCAGCCGGCAAAATCATCCAGGCCCTCTTCAAGGGCGCGCAAGGTATTCACGTCCAGGTCATTCGTGGGTTCGTCAAGAAGAATGACGTTGGAACCCTCCTTAAGCATCATGGCAAGGTTCAGCCTGTTCCTCTCTCCTCCTGAGAGAATTCCAACCTTTTTCTGCTGATCACCGCCTGAAAAATTGAACCATGAGCAGTATGCCCTGCTGTTAACCTCTCTGGTTCCACCCAGCTTTATCGTCTCCTGACCATCTGAAAGCTGTTCCCAGATGGTCTTCCCTGGATCAAGCCCGGAACGCATCTGGTCCGCGCAGGAAAGCCTTACCGTTTCGCCTTTCTTCAGTTCACCGCTATCCAGGGTTTCATTTCCGGTAATGATATTGAAGAGGGTTGTCTTTCCGGCACCGTTAGGTCCAACTATGCCCACCACTGCTCCGGGAGGTATTGAAAAACTCAGATCACTGAAAAGGAGTTTGTCGCCAAAGGACTTGGTAATTGATTTTGCGTCAATAACAACCGATCCCAGTCGGGGACCCGGCGGGAAAACAAGTCTAACTCCCTTTACCTTCTCCCTCTGTCCTTCCGCCAGCAGCTTCTCGTAACGGTTTATTCTGGACTTGCTCTTGGCATGCCTGCCCTTGGGGCTCATTCGAACCCATTCCAGTTCCCGTTCCAGGGTTTTCGCCCTCTGGCTGTCTCCCTTTTCCTCCTGCTCCAGCCTTTTGGCTTTCTGCTCAAGCCATTCAGAGTAATTCCCCTTCCAGGGAATGCCCTCACCCCTGTCCAGTTCAAGTATCCATCCCGCAACATTGTCCAGGAAATAACGGTCGTGGGTTACGGCTATCACAGTACCTTCATAATTCTGAAGATGCCTTTCCAGCCAGGCTACGGTTTCAGCATCAAGGTGATTGGTGGGTTCGTCAAGAAGCAGAATATCCGGCTTCTGAAGAAGAAGTCTGCATAGAGCAACCCTGCGCCGTTCCCCGCCGGAAAGGTTATCCACCACATCTTCAGAAGGGGGGCAGCGGAGGGCTTCCATGGCCAGGTCAAGGCGGGCATCGAGGTTCCAGCCATCTGCAGCTTCTATTTTATCCTGAAGCACTGCCTGCCTGTCGGCCAGTTTCTCATAGTCGGCATCCGGCTCAGCGAAAGCAAGACCAACACTCTCATACTCCGCAAGCAGATCAACTATGTGCTGTACGCCTTCGGATACAACCTGGCGGACGGTCTTCCCCGGCTGAAGAACCGGTTCCTGCTCCAGGAACCCGATGGTATAGCCGGAAGCGCAGGTGGTTTCACCGATAATATCCGTGTCTTCCCCGGCCATTATCCGCAGAAGACTTGATTTCCCCGAGCCGTTCAGGCCTATCACACCTATCTTGGCACCGTAATAATAGGAAAGGTATATGTCCTTAAGAACAAACCTTGCACCATGCTTCTTCGAAACACCGTGCATTGTGTAGATAATTCGTTTGTCGTCTGTTGTTGCCATAGGGGGTATGATACTTGAAGCTTCCCTCCGGGAACAATCCCTGCTTTCAGGACGGATTCATGTGAGGGGACGGGGTTCTGCGCAACCTGAAAGTCGGCGCTGCTTCAGCAGCAAATCGTGCCCATATGTATCCTGCCCTTTTTGCGGGAGATTCCGATTCTGGTCAGGGCTTAACACCTGATAGCTGGAATCGTGGAACACCCTTAACCTGCTGCAGCCTTATGATTGAGCAGGGAGCTGTCAGCTCAAAAATCCCAAGCGTTGAGGTGTTGATGTTATCAGTAAACTCTATTGACGTGAGCAAATTACTGCTTCATTAATACAAAACAAGTTGTAAAGTGGATTTATACATCAGGAGCTCATATGGGAATAATTGCATTGATATTGAGCCTGATTTCAGGGTCAGTAACTGATGATGCAATGCTGC
>CAZNFQ010000079.1:0-9989 GCA_964571965.1 uncultured bacterium
TTCTTTTGAAACGTGCAGCGGGACTTGCAAAGGGATCTTCCGAATCCAACCGGGAAAAGGTTGGAACGGTCACCATCGCCCAGTGCAGGGAGATCGCCGAGCTCAAAGAGAAGGACCTGAATGCGGCGTCAATGGAAACTGCTATCAGTATGATAGCTGGTACCGCGCGCAGCATGGGCCTGGAGGTTGTCGATGGCTAAAAGTAAAAGATTCGAAAAGGCCAGAGAATCAATTGACAGGCAGAAGTACTACACCCTCGAGGAAACAGTGGCCTCAATCAAGCAGCTGGCAACGGCCAAGTTCGATGAGACCATCGAGGTGGCCCTTAACCTCGGAGTGAACCCGAAGTACAGTGATCAGGTAGTACGCGGAACATGTATGCTTCCACATGGAACGGGAAAAACCGTTCGTGTCCTTGCCTTTGCCAGGGGCGACAAGGCAGAAGAGGCCAGGGAAGCGGGAGCCGACTTCATCGGTGACGAGGAAACCGCGCAGAAGATCACCGAAGGATGGACGGATTTCGATGTTGTAATCGCATCTCCGGACATGATGGGTGTTGTTGGTAAACTGGGAAGGGTTCTTGGTCCCAGGGGCCTTATGCCCAACCCCAAGACCGGCACTGTTACCATGGAAGTGGGTACAGCGGTCAAAGACGCGAAGGGCGGCAAGATCAGCTTCAGAGTTGACAAGACAGGCAACCTTCACGTTCCGGTTGGAAAGGCCAGCTTCAATGAGCAGGCCCTTACGGAGAACATCCTTTCCTTCATGGAAAAGGTTATCCAGCTCAGGCCCTCCTCCACAAAGGGCAGATACATAAACAATATGGCTGTCTCATCAACCATGGGACCCGGAATAAGGGTGGACATCAACGATGTGCGCCAGCTGCTCAGATAGAAGGGAGTTGCGGTAATGAGCATTACAAGAAACCAGAAAGAAACCGTAGTCTCCCACCTTAATGACGGTATAGAAGAGGCGGGAGCTGTGGTCCTCGCAGACTTCACGGGAATTAACGTGGAGCAGATGACCGAGCTTCGGAGACGGATGCGGGAAGCCGGCGTTACCTTCACCGTAGTGAAGAATACCCTGCTTAAAAGAGCACTTGAAGACATCGGCGTAGATTCGGAAGAGGGCATTTTCGGTCTTCTCAACGGACCCACCGCCATTGCGTATGCAACCGACGAGGTTGCTCCTGCAAAGATCCTCAAGGATTTCAGCAAGGAGAACAAGGGCATTCCTTCCCTGAAGGGCGGATTTGTTTCCGGAAAAACCTTCAGTGCAGGCGATGTAATCAGTCTTGCGGACATGCCTTCAAGGGAAGAGCTTCTTTCGAAGATCCTCGGATCTGCGAATGCTCCTATCCAGGGCTTCGTAATGGTTACCAGCGGTGTTATCAGGAAGTTCCTTTATGCTGTTAACGCCATCGGCGAGAGTAAAGAAAACTAACCAATAAACACGGGATTCACAGGAATTCCGCGACTTACGGAGGAAACACAATGAGTGAAGACAAAAAGGCCGCTGTCATCGAGGCGATCTCCAGCATGACCGTCCTTGAGCTTGCTGAGCTTGTCAAGGAAATGGAAGACAAGTTCGGCGTTTCAGCAGCAGCCCCTGCGGTTGCAGTTGCAGCAGCCGGCCCCGCCGGAGGCGAATCTGCAGCTGAAGAGCAGAGTGAGTTCGATGTTGTACTGGAGAGCTTCGGTGCAAAGAAGATCGCCGTTATCAAGGTGGTCCGTGAACTTACCGGTCTCGGTCTCAAAGAAGCCAAGGACCTTGTGGACGGCGCACCGTCAAAGGTCAAGGAAGGCGTAGAGAAGGCTGAAGGCGAAGAGATCAAGAAGCAGCTCGAGGAAGCCGGCGCAACCGTCGCCCTCAAGTAGTTGCCAGTTAAAAGGGCTGACGGCGGGGGAAGGATTTTCCTTCTTCCGCCTTTAGCCCCTAAGTCCCGGTAGTCGCTTTATTTCGGTTCAGGAGCAGTGTAGAGGAGTGGCAGTGAAAAAAGCGAGACCTGTAAGGAACTTTTCAAGGGTAAAACCCGCGATACAGGTTCCTGATCTTTTAAGAGTTCAGAAGGAATCGTTCGATAATTTCCTTCAGGCTGATGTAAAGTCTGAAGAGAGGCTCCCCCAGGGGCTTCACAAAATATTTATGGATACATTTCCCATTGAGAGTTCCACAAAAGAATTTTCTCTGGAATATGTCAGTTATGAAATTGGCCGCCCCAAGCATTCCATAAGGGAAGCTGTCGAGCGGGGGGTCACCTTTTCCGCGCCTCTCAATGCGACTATGAGACTGGTTACCCGGGATCCGGAAACCCTGGTTATGAAAATGGCCGTTGATCAGAGCACTTTCCTGGGGGAACTTCCCCAGATGACCAGCAACGGCTCTTTCATCATCAACGGTGCAGAGAGGGTTATAGTCAGCCAGCTGCACAGAAGTCCCGGTGTATTCTTCGAAGAGAAGACCCAGCAGAGAGGCCGCAGGATATGCACCACCAGGGTAATTCCCCAGAAGGGTTCCTGGCTTGACCTCACCCTTGACAGCAACGAGGTCATATTCGCGAACATAGACAAGAAACCGAAGAGGATCCCCGTTACCATGCTCCTCAGAGCACTTGGTCTCGGCAGTGATTCCGAATTGCTCAAATCATTCTACCCGGTGAAGGAAAAGGAACTTCAGGCTGTTCTGAAAAGACAGTCGAAGGTTGCCGAACTCATTCATAAATCCTTCGCCGAAGATATCGTTGACCCCGCAACCGGAGAGATCCTGGCCAGGTGCGATGAGCCTGTTGAAAGCGTGGAAAAGCTTGAAAAGCTCGCCGCAGCCGGAATTGAAAAGGTGAAATTCCTGGAGCCCAGGAACGAGCGGAACAGTGTGGACAGCATAAGAAGAACACTGGCGAAGGAGGAATCCGCACTTGGTGCAGGTGTGGAGAAGAGCGAATCCACGGCTACCATGTGGATCTATGAGGCGCTCAGGGGCACCGAGGCCCCGTCACTTGATCATGCCAGAAGCTATCTCCGCTCCATGTTCTTCGACAGCAAGAGATACAGCCTCAGTGAAGTGGGCCGTTACAAGCTCAACGAGAGGCTTAACATAAACACCTCCATGGACAAGCTCACCCTCACGGTGCCGGATCTGGTTGCCATTGTGGACAACCTTATCTGCCTCCGTGAAGGAACGAATGTTTCTGATGACATCGATCATCTGGGAAACAGGAGGGTAAAGACCGTTGGAGAGCTTCTTGGACAGGAGTTCTCAAAGGGACTTGCAAGAATGGCCAGAACCATCAAGGACAGAATGGGTCAGCAGGATCGCGAAAAGCTTCGCCCCCAGGACCTGGTCAACTCCAGAACCCTTTCCAGCGTGATCAACTCCTTTTTCGGCCAGAGCCAGCTTTCTCAGTTCATGGAACAGACCAACCCCCTTGCGGAACTTACCCACAAGCGCCGGACAAGCGCCCTGGGTGAAGGCGGTCTTACAAGGGAGAGGGCTGGATTCGACGTCAGGGACGTTCATCATACCCACTACGGCAGGGTCTGCCCTGTGGAAACCCCCGAGGGTCCCAACATCGGTCTTATAACCACCCTTTCGGTGTACGCTTCCATCAACAGGTTCGGTTTCCTTGAAACACCTTACAGGCGGGTCATTAACGGAAAGATCACCAACGAAGTATCCTTCCTCTCCGCAGATAAGGAAGACAGGACCGTAGTGGCCGAGGCTGACTCCAGGGTGGATGAGAAAAACCACCTTATAGGTCCTCTGGTCCGGGCAAGAAAAGCCGGAAGCTTCCCCATGGTTACCCCGGATGAAGTTGAATACATCGATGTAAGTCCCATGCAGCTTGTGGGTCTTTCAGCCGCTCTGATACCCTTCCTGGAACACGATGACGCCAACAGGGCCCTGATGGGTTCCAACATGCAGCGTCAGGCAGTGCCCCTTCTCTACACCGATGATCCGGTGGTTGGAACCGGTATGGAAGAGGTGGCCGCCCGGGACAGCGGAGCGCTGGTTCTTTCCGAAAGGGCCGGTGAAGTAACCCATGTGGATGCAGGCAGAGTTGTTGTAAAAGCCGACGGCGACGAGTACGATTTCGACAGGGAAGATGTTTATACCCTCAGGAAGTTCGAACGTTCGAACCAGGATACCTGTGTTAACCAGAAGCCCGTTGTGGCCGTGGGAGACAAGGTGGAACAGGGCGACATACTTGCCGACGGTATGGCCACTAAACACGGCAGGCTGGCCCTGGGCGTGAATGCCATGGTTGCCTTTACACCCTGGAACGGATACAACTTCGAGGATGCCATCGTGGTGAGTGAGAGGGTCGTTAAGGATGATACCTTCACCTCGGTTCACATTGTGGAATTCGAAACCCAGTTCCGTGAAACGAAACTGGGACCCGAGGAGCTTACCAGGGACCTCCCCAACTCCACTGAGAAGCGTGAGGCAATGAGGAATCTGGACGAAACCGGAATAGTCCGGATAGGATCCAGAATCCGGGCCGGCGATATCCTTGTGGGTAAGGTGAGCCCCAAGGGAGAGCAGGACCTCTCCCCTGAAGAAAGGCTCATCAGAGCAATCTTCGGCAAGAGGGCCAGTGACGTTAAGGATACTTCCCTGAAGGCTCCGGTGGGGATGTCCGGAATAGTTGTCGACGTGAAGGTCTACTCCCGCAAGGATGACACCGAAAGGGGCAGACGCGAGATCGAGTCCCGGATAGATGCCCTGAGGGAGGAACGTGAAGAGGCCGAGAAGAGGCTCTTCACAGACCGGGATGCCATGCTCAGAAAGGTGCTTAACGGTCAGAAGGCCGCGGCATTCGTGGATGGTCTCACAGGAGAACAGCTCATTCCCGAAGGCAGAAAGATCACCTCCACGTTCCTGAAGAAAGTCGAGTTCACCGATCTTGACTTCAACAGGCAGATAGTGGAGGACCTGGTCATAGATGACAGGGCCCGCAGAATACTGAGGAGTGCCGAGAACAAGCTGAAGGAACTGAACGATTACTACCAGGACCAGGAGGACAGACTCCACCGGGGAGACGAACTCAAACCCGGAGTGATCAAGCTTGTGAAGGTTTACGTTGCCAAACGCAGGAAGCTCCGCATAGGAGACAAAATGGCTGGAAGGCACGGAAACAAGGGCGTCGTGAGCATAATCGTCCCCGAAGAGGACATGCCCTACCTTCCCGACGGCACACCGGTTGATATCTGCCTTAATCCCCTTGGTGTTCCCAGTAGAATGAACGTTGGTCAGATCATGGAGACCAACCTGGGAATGGCAGCTGCGGATCTGGGCATAAACGCCATAACACCGGTGTTCGACAGCATCGGAACAGAAAAAATAGGAGACCTGCTGGAAGAGGCAGGCCACGCCAGGGACGGCAAAACCATTCTTTACGATGGAAGAACTGGAATGCCCTTCGATCAGAGAGTGACAGTGGGCAGAATGTACATGCTCAAACTTGCCCATCAGGTTGAGGATAAGATCCATGCGCGGTCCACGGGACCTTACGCAATGGTCACTCAGCAGCCCCTGGGCGGAAAAGCGCAGAATGGCGGACAGAGACTTGGAGAGATGGAGGTCTGGGCCCTGGAGGCCTATGGCGCATCCCATTGTCTTCAGGAAATGCTCACCATAAAGAGCGATGACGTAGACGGCCGGACCGAGGCATACAAGGCTATTGTACACGGCAGGAACGTTGAAACCCGGGGAACTCCGGAGGCTTTCAACGTGCTTCTCAGTGAGATGCGCAGTCTTGCCCTCGACGTAGAGCTCGAGATGTCCGATGAGAGGGAGGGCGACAATGCTTGATTCTCATTCCCTTAGAGATGCGAACACATTTCCTGCCGATTTTTCAGGAATAAGAATAAGCCTGGCCTCGCCGGAAACCATCAAGGAATGGTCATACGGTGAAGTTACAAAGGCTGAAACAATAAACTACCGCAGTTACAAACCTGAACCCGACGGCCTTTTCTGTGAAAAGATTTTCGGGCCTGTGAAGGACTGGGAGTGCAGCTGCGGAAGATACAAGAAACCCCGGTACAGGGGAGTGAAGTGCGACAGATGCGGAGTAGAGGTAACCCACTCCAGGGTAAGAAGAAGCCGTATGGGTCACATAGACCTCGCGGTTCCCGTTTCCCACATCTGGTACTTCAAGAGTCGTAAGATCAACAAGCTCCTTGACATAACCAATCTTAACCTGGAGCGGGTTCTTTATTACGAGTCATACATAGTGATAACAAGCGAGCACCCTTCCCTGAAACCGGGCAAGGTGCTGGACGATGAGGATTACTACGCCGCCAGGGAAACCTATGGCGACGATGCCTTCACCGTTGGAATGGGCGCCGAGGCTATCTCGAAGCTTCTCGAAGAGATAGATCTCGATGAGCTTGCGGCAACACTGCGCACAAGCATTGCCAACGAGACAACCCAGAGCAGAAGGCAGAAGAACCTGAAGAGGCTCAAGGAAGTGGTGGCCTTCGAGAACTCCAAGAACGAGAACAAACCCGAGTGGATGATACTTCGCGTTCTACCGGTACTTCCTCCGGACCTCAGACCTCTGGTTCCTCTGGAGGGCGGCAGATTCGCCTCCAGCGATCTCAACGACCTCTACAGGAGGGTCATCAACAGGAACAACAGACTCCTCAGACTTCTCGACCTTCAGGCCCCCGACGTTATCCTCAGGAACGAGAAGAGGATGCTTCAGGAAGCCGTGGATGCGGTTCTCGACAACGGCAGCAGAAGAAAGCCGGTGAAGGGCGCCGGAATGCGTCCCCTGAGAAGTCTCTCGGATCTCCTCAAGGGGAAAAGAGGCAGGTTCCGCCAGAATCTCCTGGGTAAGAGAGTGGATTACTCCGGCCGTTCTGTGATCGTGGTGGGTCCCGAGCTGAAGATGCACCAGTGCGGTCTTCCGAAGGACATGGCCCTGGAACTCTTCAAACCCTTCGTGGTGGCAAGGCTTGCCAGGATAACCGGCGACAAGGTCAAGATGGCCCAGAAGCAGGTGGAAGAGCGTGAAGAGATAGTCTGGGCAATACTTGAAGAGGTAATTGCCAATCATCCGGTGATGCTGAACAGAGCACCGACACTTCACAGGCTTGGAATACAGGCATTCGAGCCGGTTCTGGTCGAGGGTCTTGCCATCAGGCTGCACCCTCTGGCATGCGCCGCTTTCAATGCCGACTTCGACGGTGACCAGATGGCCGTGCACCTTCCCCTTTCCGCTGAAGCTCAGATCGAGGCAAGAGTTCTCATGCTTGGAAGCCGGAACATCCTCAAACCTTCCAGCGGCGAACCGGTTGCGTCACCAAGCCACGACATGGTTATTGGTGTTTACTACATCACCAAACCATTGGCCGGGGACAGGGGCGAGGGCATGATCTTCAGCTCCAGGGAAGCCGTTATCGGTGCTCTGGACGCAGGCAAGGTCAACCTTCACTCCCGCATAAAGATCCGTGGAATCAACAAGATCGTGGAGATAAACTCCAAGGGAGACAGGCGCGAGCCCAAGTACTGGAAGGACTACACAACTCCGGGACAGGTCATCTTCAACTCCATCGTTCCCGAAGGCATGGGATACATAATGGCCAATGGTCTTACGCAATCCCATGAGAAGGTGTTCGGTAAAAAAGGCCTTAACAGGATGGTATCAAGGTGCTTCAACGAGCTTGGAGCGGTGAAGACAGCTGTTTTCCTTGACAACCTGAAGGACCTTGGCTTCCTTTACAGTACCCTCAGCGGTCTCACGGTGGGTATGGACGACATGATCATTCCCGATGAGAAGAAACGGATAATAGAAGAAAGCACCAGAACCGTCGCCGACGTGGAGTTCGCATCCCGTAAGGGTGAGATGACAGAGAGCGACAGGTATAACAAGATAATCGATATATGGTCCCAGTCCACCGAGGACGTGAAGAATTCCATGATGGAACAGCTCAGCCATGACAACCACGGCTTCAACCCCATCTTCCTCATGGCCAATTCCGGCGCCAGGGGAAGTGTTGAGCAGGTCAGGCAGCTTGCAGGTATGCGAGGCCTCATGGCCAAGCCGAAGAAGAAGCTCTCAGGCGACATTGGTGAAACCATCGAGACACCCATCATAAGTTCACTTAAAGAGGGTCTTTCGGTTATCGAGTACTCCATCTCAACCCATGGTTCCAGAAAGGGTCTGGCGGACACGGCTCTGAAAACCGCCGATGCCGGCTACCTTACAAGAAGGCTTGTGGACGTCTGTCAGGATGTGGTGATCACCATGGACGACTGCGGAACCATCAGGGGCAGGGACATTACAGCTCTGAAAGAGGGCGAGAAGGTCATCGAAAAGCTCAGCGAGAGGATCGTGGGCAGGGTGACCGGCGAGGATGTGTACGATCCTGTGACCGACGAGATAATATGCGAGGCAGGGCAGGAGATAACTCCCAAACTGGCCTCTTACATCGATTCCCGTTCCATCGAGTCCGTGAAGATACGTTCGGTTCTCACGTGCGAGGCTGAACAGGGTCTCTGTGCAAAGTGCTACGGCTGGGATCTCAGCAGGAACAGGAACGTCACAAGGGGAGAAGCCGTGGGCGTGATAGCCGCACAGTCAATCGGCGAACCCGGTACACAGCTTACCCTTAGAACCTTCCATACAGGCGGTGTCTCTTCCAGGGAAGCCCAGGATAACCAGGTAAAGGCCAGGCATCCCGGACGGATCAGTTTCAGGAACATTCACCTCGTGGAGGGTGTGGACAGCGACGGAAAGCCCAGTGTCATCGCTTCCAGAAACGGTCAGATAGATGTTATCGACAGCGAGGGTGAAATCCTCTCGACCTACGAGGTTACCCCGGGCGCCATAATGTCCGTAACAGACGATCAGGAAATACAGAGGGATGACATGCTCTTCATAGCGGAGCCCTTCAGTAATCCCATCGTAAGCGAGCATTCCGGTTCAGTTCACTACGTTGACATCGAAGAGGACGTTACCCTTCAGGAGGAGATAGACTCCGAGCAGCACAGGCAGATGATAATTGTGGAGGACCGCAGCAGAACCCTTCATCCCCACGTGTTCATACTGCCCGAGTTCATGGTGGTTCTTTCCGGCAGACCCAGGCGCCGCGAAGAGGAACTGCACACGTTCAGCGAGCTTCTCGAAGAGGCGGAGGGAACCAACGGAAGGATCGTGTTCACCTACAGGGACACCAATGCCGTTCGACCCACCTCCCTCTACGATGAGATAATACTGAATCACGCAAAGAGCGACTCCACGATCCCCTTCCTTACCCTTGACTGCAGAAGGGTGGGAACAGGCAGCTATGCGGCCTTCTCGGACATAGTGGAGGACCTGGGCAAGTACACCGCCAAGACCAAGGCTGACAAAGAGGAGTTCAAAGCTCTCAAGGAGATAACCGAAAGGCTTTCGGTTTCCAGCAGCAGGAAGAACGAAGAGCTGGAAGACGAGTTCATGGAAGCCCTTCTTGCCTACAGCCAGAAGCATCCTTTCATCATGGCCCTGGCAAGTCTCGACAAGGCCCATGCTGGAACCAGACAGGTCATACTGCGGCTCAGTGACATCATCAGCCGGGGCAGGATCCTGGTTCTGGTGAGCTTCTACCAGAAGGGCGGCTTCAGGAGTCACATCGTGGCCAGAGGCCGTCAGCGCCAGCAGGGTCAGGATCCGGTAGAGCAGTTCATCAAGAGCCATGTGCGAGGCATCTACCCCATACCCAGCGGCGCCACCCTTCACGTAAGGGACGGTCAGCTGATCAAGACCGGTGTTCATGTGGCAAGGATGCCCAAGAGGGCAGGCCTTCAGAGGGACATCACAGGAGGTCTCCCCAGGGTAGACGAGCTTTTCGAGGCCAGAAGACCCGCCGATGCTGCGGCAATAGCCGAGATAAGTGGAACGGTTACCTTGAGCCCTATCAAGGCCGCCATGAGAACCGTTACCATTACAGGTGACCAGGGGCAGGAGGCCAGTATCAAGATACAGGCCACCAAGCACATAAGGG
>CAZNFQ010000080.1:0-9732 GCA_964571965.1 uncultured bacterium
ATGTGGTCCGTCCGATCTACCCCGGAGCCTTTGCCACGGAAACCAGTTTTTCCGTAGCCGCAAGGGAATCCAATGCAATGCCCATTTACATAAGGTATGGTACGGTAGCGGTCCTGGCAGGCCTCAGCGCCTGGAAGTTCTCCGATGGCGATGAGAGTTCCGGAACTGTTTTCGCTGTCATGGCTGGAATAGATGTTTTTGGAAATTTACTGTATGACCTCATAGGTCAATAGATTAATCAGCTGATACTAGAGAGGAGCCCCTGAATGCGTAATAACCTGTTTCCCCTGATAGCGGTGATCATTTTACTTCTCGTTCCCATGGCTGCGTATTCCCAGACCGAAGAGGAACCCGCAGAGACTGATTCAGCTGCTGTGGATTCCGCCGCAGTTGATTCCACCGTTGTTCAGGAAGAGGTTGTCCAGGAGGAAACACCTGCTGATACATTACCGGAAGAAGAGATTGAAGAACCGGAGGAAGTCAAGGCCGGCTTCTTCAGCCAGATCGCCACTTTCTTCAGGCAGGGCGGACCTGCAATGTGGGCTATTCTCGGTTTCTTTGCCGTAGGTATGGTTATTACCATAGAGAGGCTTATTTTCCTCTTTGGAGTGGCACAGATGAATCCTGAACAGCTCATGGCAAAGATCGCATCATTGATCCGCAAGGGGAGCATTGAAGGAGCAATCGCCTCAGTGAGTGAAGAAAAAGCTCCCCTGGCAAGGATAATTGAAGCTGCTCTCAGGAACTATAAAGGTACAGAGAGAGACATACAGAATGCAGTGGACGAGATGGCCCTTGCGGAGCTTCCAAGGATCAACGCAAGAATAGGCTTTCTGGCAATGCTTGCCAACGTGTCAACCATGGTTGGTCTTCTGGGAACCATTTTCGGTCTCATAGCAGCATTCGCCGCCGTTGCCGCAGCAGACCCGGAACAGAAGAGCGTTCTTCTCGCAAACGGTATATCCCAGGCAATGAACACCACCGCCTTCGGTCTTATTTCGGCTATACCGCTTCTTATCATACACTCGATACTTACTTCGAAGTCCGACTCTCTGGTTGACGATATCGACCGTTACAGTGTTATGGTCATGAACATGCTGGCACAGGCGAGAAAGGAAGCCTGATGGCAAAGGCAGCATCGGGGCGGAGCAGAACAGGTAAACACCTTCCGGAGATAGATCTTCTTCCGGTGATGAACCTCTTCTGCTGCATCATACCGTTCCTGCTGTTCAGCGCTACATTTCTTGAAGTGGTTGTCATAGAGATGGCTCAGACCGAGGGCGTAAGCAATGCGGGAGCAGGGGCCACCGCAAACCTTATGCGTTCCGAGGAAGACAGACTGCAGCCAAAAATAATAATGACTGAGCAGGAAATGTTCATAGGCACTGTAAGCGGAACGGTGCACGTCTGTTACGCCCAGGAAACGGAATATAACGGGGAGATCGTAACAACTTTCCCCTGGGATTCCCTCTCAACGGATATTTCAGAGGTTTACGATGTTCTTGCGGAAGCCTATCCCCAGATAGAATTCCACAAGATCACGATCCTCACGGTGGAAGAGATGCGCTATCAGAATATCATCAGGGCTATCGACATAGCCAGCGAGGCTGGTTTCGATCAGCCTGGTCTGCAGGTTGCACCGTCCGCGTCCGTTAATTCAGCAATGGGAGGGGGCAGCTGATGAGTGCACCATCCAAACGCAGAGTTCCCCTTCTTCTTGGCTCGGGGAAATCCATAGCCATAGCAAGGGGCGGAGACAAAAAGGTTACCCTTAACCTGACTTCAATGATTGACATGTTCACCATTCTTCTTGTGTTCCTTTTGAAGAGCTATTCAGCAGACGGCCAGATAGTCACCGTGAGTGACCAGCTCGTTCTGCCCAAGGCTCGAATGGAAGAGAGGGTGGAGCTGAAACTGGAGATACAGGTGAACAATTCCGTCATAGTTGTAGACGGAGATCCAATTCTGTCAGTAACTCCTGAACTCCTTTCTTCGGGGAACTCCATTCCCGAGCTCGTTGTAAGACTTCAGGACCATTTGGAATATTCCAGGCTTACCAGAGGTACCCTTACTGAAGATGATACGAAAATCAACATCCAGGGCGATGTGGGTATTCCGGCAATTCTTCTTCAAAGGGTGATGGCCAGTTGTTCGGAGGCCGGATATGTGGGGCAGAACCTGGCTGTTATCAAGACCGAGACTCTGGAAGAAGGCGGTGTCTGATGGTGGCTGAAGTGAAAAAGGTGCTGGCAGTTGCTGCCATGCGCGAAGGAAAGGTGGTTACCAAACTCCTTCCAGGCGACAGGGAGATAACCCTGGGGTCAGGCTACAACAACAACATCGCCGTGGAAGGTGCGGGAATTCCCGACAGCATCGTATTTATCAGTAAAGCCTCCGACGGACAGTCATGGGAACTCCGGCTCTCTGAAACAATGGATGCTCAGATAACATCTGCAAACGGCTCCAAACTCAAATTCAGTGATCTGAAAGGCCTCGGGATATTCAGCACCGACGAGAACGGTCATTATCTTCTTAAGGTCAATTACGGCGATCAGGGTATGGTGAATGCCGGACCATTCGTTATTCACTTCGGATTTATCGACCCACCCAGGATCGCAGAAAAGAAGTCTGAACCAAAGAAGAAAAAACCTGAACCCGAAAAGGTGGAAGAAGAAAAGCCCTTCGTTCCCGACAAGCGGGTTCTCAAGCTGGTCATCGAGGGTGGTCCCCACGGCAGAAAGGAGATATTCCCCAATGCCGGCATCATGACCATAGGCCAGGCGGATTACAACACTGTGGCCGTTGCTTCCCAGGATCTTCCCCGAATTCATACACTTCTTGAGCCCGAGCAGGGAAACAAGTACATAATGAGGCTTCTGCCCGAGATTAAGGGCGGTGTTGAGGTTAAGGGAAGCGTTATTCCCTTTGCTACGCTCATCGAGCGGAACCTTCTTAAGCAGGAGAAACCAGGTGAACCTTTCATCTGGGTTTTCGACAGGAACGTTTCCGGAGTATTCACCATTGGCGGAACCGAGGTTTTCTTCGGATTTGCTGAACCGCCCCCGGAGATGCTCAAGCCCAAGCCGAAACCAAAACCCGTCATTCCCAAGGATACAACTAAACCCGCATTTTACGACTGGAAGAGCTTTGCGTGCAGACCCCATGAACAGGTAACCTTCCACGTAAGCAAGAACGAGAACGAAAGATACAAGATCATTCTGGGAATAGGTCTTGCAATTGCCATTCTCAGCGGTGCAGTAACAGACAGGCTGATAACCGAGGTGAAGGCATCGAAGTCACAGATCCTCAGGAATGCGCCAAGTGCCAGAGTTGCTCAGCTTTCTGAAACACCTCCCGCTGTTGAAGCTGGTCTCGGTGAAGAGATAATCAGCGATATGCCTGTGGCCGAGGTTGATGCAGGAGCTGCCGGCGGAACCGGCGGGCCCGCAGAGGGCGGCGGTGCCGCAGCAGGAGCCGACGCTGCAGGTGACGTTCTCAGCAGCATCAGCTTTGCGGCATACGGTACAGGCTCAGCAGGCGGCGGAGCAGGATTCATTGGGGACCTGCAGTCCGCAGCTTCTTCCGGAACCGGTCTTGCCTCGGGGCAGACAGGAGATGCACTCATTGCAGGCGCAGGCAGCGGCGGCTCAGGCGGTCTTGCCGGTCTTGCAGGAGGTGGAGGCGGTGTCGCAGCGTCGGCTGAAACGGTTAGCTCCAGTGAAATGCAGGCAGCGCATCAGGCAGCCCAGGTATCATTCAGCGCAAGTGCTTCAGGTGAGGCTATCGATCTCGGCTACAGAAATATGAGTGATATCAGAAGAAGAATTAACGTTATAAAAATGCGTGTGCAGACAGCTTATGAAAGCCTTCTGAGAACCAACCCCGGAGCTAGCGGAACCATTACCATCAACTTCTCCATTACCCCCAGCGGTTCCGTAACCGGTGTTTCAGTCAGTTGCCCGGGAGCTCTTTCCAGTCTTCAGGGAACCGTGACCTCAGCGGTGAGCAGCCTCAACTTCGGACCTGCTCCGGAACAGACTGCAAACCTGCCTGTTTCGGTGCCCTTTAACCTGGTACCGCCTCAGTAGACACATACAGAAAAGGGCCGTTCCAAAGGGAGCGGCCCTTTTTAGTGCCTGAGTGTCATTCCGGGAGCGTTATCGGTTCTTTTTACGAATCCGTGTTTCGCGTAAAAGGGCTCTTTCCCCTCTGCGCAGAAGAGCTGAATCTCTTTTATCCCGATTTCCTCTGCCATGGCAAGAATTCGTCTGAGAATCTCAGATCCAATGCCCCTGCCCTGGAATCCGGGCAGGACTATCATCTCATATACCATCCCGTGAAGAATTCCGTCTGAAACCAGCCTGCCGAAACCAACCAGCTGATGGTCATTTCTGGCAGAAACGGTTAAAGTGCTTGCTTTTACCGCAGCTATGAGTTCTTCAGGCGTTAGTTGATAATCATCGTTCCAGCCGGTTGTGAGAAAGAGGCTGAAGAGTTCATCTCTACCCGGCAGATCATAAGAATACTTCATAGGAATACCCCTCGATCCAGGTGCTTTATTACGTAAAACTTACTTATGAAATTTGACACTGTTTTATAATAAATGAAACCCCCTGCAAGGAGGAATAGTGACATATTGCAAATTGGCTTGTCTGATTATCGCTGCGCTTATCACCGCCTGTGGAGAAGCCGTTCCTCAACCGGTTACATCGGTTCCGCTTATCCCTCTGTCCGTTGTGGATACCATAGGAGCTGATTACGGTGATTCAGCTTACGTTCTTGGGTCTGTTTTATGTATGGGCCATACCCCCGGCGGTAACATAGCTGTTCTTGACAGGCCCTCTGCCAGCGTGAAGGTGTTTACGAGAACCGGTGATCACGTCTGCACGATAGCCGGCAGGGGAGACGGCCCCGGTGAGCTGGCTTCTCCGGATGCAATGGTTTTGTGGCCCTGTGGAGACATAAGCATACTCGACAATCATAGAGGCGGTTATTTCAGGTATTCAGAGAGCGGAGAATACCTATATCCTGAACTGGAGATTTACAGCAACGTACACCTGGATATCATTGCCGTAAACGATTCTGAATTCGTTTCGGTGAAGTCCAGATTCATCGAGGATGAAGCTGTTCCACAGATTGCCGCTTTCATTGGCAGATTCCCGTATTCCATTGATCCCAGTGTCGTTTACTGGGAAACGGTTCTCACATTCGATCCGGCAACATTCGGAGATGATCTTCTCACATACTACTTCTACATGTCATGGGCAGCTGACCCGGAAACAGGGAACGTATACATCTGCCCCTTCAGTGAAACCGACTACAGAATATTCTGTTACGGTCCAGAGGGAGAACTTTTCAATGAGATAACCGCCGAGGCTCCAGTCATAGAGAAGAGCCGGGAAGAAATACAGGATGAAACTGATTTCGTCAGGGGCTGGCTTACTGCTCTCGAAGGGGGAGATCCCGACTACAGTGTGAGTTGCGACCCATTTCCCTATCGGCTTCCTGTTTCTGATCTTGATGTGGACGGTGACGGAAACATCTGGGCACGAAGGGGAACGGAGGATGTTCCCTTCTTCGACATCTGGACTCCGCAGGGAGAACTGGTTGCACAGGCGGTTCTGCAGGGGGTTGGCCCTGAGAGCAGGTCATGGAACTTCACCATTGATAAGGGCGGTATAGCCGCTTTTGACGAGTATCCTATAGACTACCAGCGGATATTCATTATCCAGTAGATGATTTTACCCTGAAACCGCTAAACCCGTTTCCATCAGTGGCAGCTGTTTTTTCGGCAGGCAAAGGGTGACCGGTCATACTCAACTGTGCGACAACAATATACGAGCGTTATTTGACAAACTTACGGAGGGCCTTACTGAAGAGGCCGCGGCAGTTGCCGCGGCCTCTGTTTTTCTTGAGCTGTACGTTTAGTACATTCCGCCCATTCCACCCATGCCGCCGTCGCCGCCGGGCATCGGCTTCTCGACTTCAGGTATCTCTGTTATGATCGCCTCGGTGGTAAGCAGGAGTCCGGCAATGGAGCAAGCGTTCTGAAGAGCTGTTCTGGTGACCTTGGTCGGGTCCACGATTCCAGCCTTGAACATGTCCATGTATTCGCCGGTGGCAACGTTGAGACCTTCGGTTCTGGCCATGCCGCGAACCTTTTCCACAACGATGGCGCCTTCCATACCGGCGTTCTCCACAAGCTGACGAAGGGGAGCGGAGAGGGTACGGAGAACGATGCTTGCTCCAACCTTTTCGTCGCCTTCCAGCTCGAGCTTCTCAACAGCGCCTTCGCAGCGGATGAGAGCCGTGCCGCCGCCGGGGACGATGCCCTCTTCAACTGCCGCTCTTGTGGCGTGAAGGGCATCTTCAACCCTTGCCTTCTTTTCCTTCATTTCGGTCTCGGTGGCTGCGCCAACGTTGATCCTTGCAACGCCGCCTGCCAGCTTGGCCAGTCTTTCCTGGAGCTTCTCACGGTCGTAGTCACTTGTGGTGTCTTCGATCTGCCTGCGGATCTGGCTTACGCGGCCCTTGATGTCTTCGGTTGCTCCGCTGCCTTCGATGATGGTGGTGTTGTCTTTGTCGATCTTTACAAGACCGCAGGTACCAAGATCATCCATTGTGATGTTCTCGAGCTTGATGCCCAGGTCCTCTGTTATGGAGCGTCCGCCGGTGAGAACTGCAATGTCGCCCAGCATGGCCTTGCGCCTGTCACCGTATCCCGGAGCCTTCACTGCGGCTACCTGAAGCATGCCGCGCATCTTGTTCACAACAAGTGTGGCAAGGGCTTCACCCTCTATGTCTTCAGCTATGATAAGAAGGGGACGGCCCATCTGTGCAACTTTTTCCAGAATGGGAAGAAGATCTTTAACGTTGCTTATCTTCTTTTCGTAGTTGAGGATGTAGGGTTTTTCAAGAAGCACTTCCATGGTCTCTGGATCGGTCACGAAGTAGGGGCTGAGATAGCCGCGGTCGAACTGCATGCCCTCGACCACGTCAAGGTCTGTGGTCATGGACTTGGCTTCCTCAACGCTTATTGTGCCGTCTTTGCCAACCTTTTCCATGGCGTCGGCAATGATTTTGCCGATCTCTTCGTCATTGTTGGCGCTGATGGTGGCAACCTGCCTGATCTCGTCCTTGCCTCTTACCTCGATGGAGAGATTCTTGAGTTCATCTGTAACTGCTTCAACGGCAATGTCGATACCCCTCTTGAGAGCCATGGGGCTGGCGCCTGCTGTAACGTTCTTGAGGCCTTCGCGGTAAACCGCTTCGGCAAGCAGTGTCGCTGTGGTGGTGCCGTCTCCGGCAACGTCACTGGTTTTGCTGGCAACCTCTCGGATGAGCTGGGCGCCGATGTTCTCGAACCTGTCGGGAAGCTCGATTTCCTTGGCGACTGTTACGCCGTCTTTTGTTATGGTGGGGCTTCCCCACTTTTTCTCGATAACCACGTTGCGGCCCTTGGGGCCAAGGGTGACCTTTACAGCTTTGGAAAGCTGCTCCACACCTGAAAGAATGGTGTGCCTTGCATCCTGATTGAATTTAAGTTCCTTGCCTGCCATTATGGAGTTCTCCTTACTTTTCTATTACGGCGAGAATGTCATCCTCACGGATGATCACAAGCTCTTCGCCGTTTACGGTGACGTCTGTACCCGAATACTTACCGATAAGGATTTTATCACCCTCTTTTACCTCAGGGGCGATGAACTCGCCTGAATCGGAACGCTTGCCCTTGCCCACGGCTATGATGGTGCCCTCAAGGGGTTTTTCCTTGGCTGTGTCGGGGAGAACGATTCCACCCTTAACTACCTCTGTGGGCTCTTCGCGACGGACAATTATCCTGTCGAAGAGCGGTCTTACCTTAAGTTCTGCCATTTTGTTATCTCCTTTCAAAGAGGAATACTGCTACTGGCATAACGAACAAAACACATTGCTTTTAATTTCGGCAGTTTTTACTGAAGCAAGGATTGTGCCACTAAAAACAGCTAATTGATTTGTGCTTCCAAGTGCATGCTGTATATGCATAAACGCTGCAGGAGCATTTGCGGTTGAGGTTCAGGTATAACATGCGTCATTCCCTGTGGGTCAGTTTGACGCATAAACAAAGTGATGCACATTCTCTCCATTGCGTATATTTGACTCTCATTGAAAACGGAGGTAAAAATGCCATCAAAAATAGTCATAGATAACATGGGAACATCCCTTGAGCAGGTGTCACGGATTCTGGACGGGGCAGAGTTTCAGCTGGGTCCCGAAGCCGGTGAGGCAATTGCACGGAGCCGGGAAAAGATAGATTCACTTCTTGATTCCGGAAAACCCATTTACGGAGTAAATACCGGTTTCGGAAGGCTTGCAAGCACCATAGTTCCTCACAATGAGCTCTCTCTTCTTCAGAGGAACCTGCTTCTCAGCCATGCCTGCGGCACAGGGGTTCCATTCCCAAGGGAAATCGTAAGGGTAATGATGTTTCTCAGAGTTGTATCCCTTGCCAGAGGCCGCAGCGGTATCCGTCATGAAACCGTTCAGGCGCTGGTAAAGCTTGCCAACAGCGGTTACATTCCAGTTGTTCCTTCCCAGGGTTCCCTTGGTGCTTCGGGGGATCTTGCACCCCTTGCCCATATGTGCCTTCCAATACTTGGTGAAGGCGAGTGCATGGATGAAGACGGCATGATCCTTCACGGCTCAGAGGTACTTGAAGAGCTGTCCATGGAACCGGTGGAGCTTCAGGCCAAGGAGGGCCTTGCCCTTATCAACGGTACACAGGTCATGACTGCGGTGATGTGTTCCGCACTTCTCAAGGCCATGAACCTTATGGAAGCTGCTGATGCCGCCGCGGCCATTACCCTTGAGGGTCTTCTGGGAACGGATGCCGCACTTGACCCCGAGCTTATCGGTCTCAGACCCCATCCCGGCGCTGCGCTGTCCGCGGAAAAGATACGAACCCACCTGGAGGGCTCCGAGATAGTACACAGCCATCCTTCCTGCGGAAAGGTTCAGGATGCCTACTCGCTCAGGTGCACACCCCAGGTTCACGGAGCTTCCAGGGATGCAATGGATTACATCAGTAAAGTGGTGGAGAGGGAGCTTATGGCGGTGACGGACAATCCACTCCTGATGGAGGACGGCCGGGCGGTGAGCGGAGGCAACTTTCACGGTCAGCCCGTTGCCCTTGCAGCTGACCATCTCAAAATAGCCGTGTCTGAACTGGCGAACATCTCCGAAAGACGCACTGAAAGGCTTCTGAATCCTGATCTGAGCGGTCTGCCTGCATTCCTTTCATCGTCACCCGGAACGAATTCCGGGCTGATGATAGCCCAGTACACAGCTGCTTCCCTGGTCAGTGAGAACAAGGTGCTTGCCCATCCTGCAAGCGTTGACAGTATTTCGGTGAGCGGAGCCCAGGAGGATCATGTGAGCATGGGAACCACAGCGGCAAGGCAGGCCCTGGAGATAGTGAAGAACAGCTGTCATGTGGTTGCAGTGGAACTCGCATCAGCGGTTCAGGCGCACAGGTTCCTGGATCGGGGAAAAATGGGGAAAGGAACAGCAAGAACCTTCGAAACCGTTTCCACGGTATTCCCGCCCCTGGACTGCGACAGGCATTTCGCAGGGGACATGGAGTCCATAGCTCTTCTTGTGGAGGAGGGTGTAATTAACTGAGCTGCCGGCTTTCAGTTTTTTTCAGTAGAGTCCCGGGTCTCTGGATGGTCCCGGGGCTCCCATTCCACCTTCATC
>CAZNFQ010000081.1:0-9627 GCA_964571965.1 uncultured bacterium
AAACAGGTCCTTGAAACAGAAGAACAAGCGGTGGTTGCTGTGATGATGTAGCACCCATCAGCAATCTCTGGTTCAGGAGTCCAACTCATGACACCACCACCTGAGTACAGCTCCAAGTTCTCAGTCTCATGAATTACTCTCCCTGAAAGATCTCGAATGGTGACATGGATTTCTCCAGGAAATTCCTGAAACTCAATGGTCACTGAGAGTGATTCTGAGAAGGGATTTGGTCGGAGTGATATATCTATCATTTGGGCATGCTCTGGATGTGTAACGATCCCGGTATTATCAGAGAAGAGAAACAGATTTGAAGACTCATCGCTACCGCCACAAGCAAGGATGTCGCCTGAGGATGTCTCAATGACGCCCTCTATTCTCTGACAGTCATCGGGATCCAAATGCAGATACCAGAGCTCTTCACCTGAACCATTGAAGGAGTACAGAACTCCTCTCCTTTCTCCTGTCCACCAGGGTTGTCCAGGCTCGATGTAATAGATCTCCCAACCTCCATACAGATATTCTCCGGACAATGTGGGGGAAACGCACATGCCTCTGGTCATGTAATCTTCCACCTGAATCGATAGAATCATCTGCGCTTTTTCATCCAGGTGGGTCAGCATGGCATATTGCGGTGAGTTAACTGCATATCCTGCGTTGGAAGTGAAGGTGAATCCAGAGTCACTGTTGGCGTAACCGTTTCCTGTGTAGTAGGAGGCAAGAGCTTGAATTCTTTCCCTTCCCAGGTACTGACCATTGAGGTTGTACCAAAGAACGTGTGGAGCACCGGTACCGCCATCAGTTCCATGTGCTAGAACATTGTACCCATCTGGATCGCAAGATGATTGCAAGGCATAATTCGTGGCGCTTGCCGACCCCCAATATCTATCCCAGATCAATTCTCCTTCAGGGGTTATCAGCACAATGTAAGCTTCACCGCCATACAGAAAACTCTTACTTTTAGCGAACCCGCAGACCATGATATTCCCATCAGGAAATTCGGTTATGCCGAATCCGCATTCGCTATGTTCAGTGCTTGGATCAACGACCAGTTCCCAGACCGGTGATCCATTCGGTTGAACCTTTGCAATGAATAAGGAGAAGTAATCTGATGTTTTGCAGTAGCCAGTTACAGCGATCGCGCCGTCTGTAAGTTCCAACAGTGAATAAGCTCTCTGGTTGCCATACCCTCCTATCCCATAACTCCAAATGAGCTCTCCCTGTTGGTCAACCTTGAAAAGAGTTTGGTTCGAAGTCCATCCCGAAATGTAGAAATCACCGGTGGAGGCTTGTATAACCTCGGTAAAATGGGACAACTGATCGGGAAAGTACTCGATTGACCACTGCAGAACTGGAACAGAAGATGCTAGCAAGTTAATGACGCATAACCTTAGGAAGATGAAAAGCATTTAGAATCCTTTCAATAATCCCTATAAAGAGTATAGCGATTTCTTCTTTGAGCAAACAGGCTAAAAAGAAATAGAATCAGCTGCGACTCCTGAACGCCGACCATTTGATCGGTGAGTTCTCTACCGATGTCTACCGCGTTTATGTTTGAGCCGTGGAGTTCTCTTCATCCAGTCGTTTTGCGTTCACTGTGTGGTACGAAGAACAAAGAACAGGCTATTTACTTCTTGACAGGTCCAACCATATCAGTATCCACTACGGGGTGGCAATTCTCAATTATGCACCGCTCAATGAACATCTCCCCGGAGATACGCTTTTCGCAGCTCAGGCTCGAATTTCTCTATGGCATATCTGAGCATGGTTCTGGGCATTTCCATGTATCTTGGTTTCAGGAATTGTTCCTCGACGCTTCTTTCTCTGTTGCCTATTTCCCGGAGCATCCAGCCCACTGCTTTGTGAATGAGATCTTCCCTGTCGTGTAGAAGGATATCAGAGATTTTCAGCGCATCTTTGAAATCGCTCTTTCTGATGAAGAACTGTGTTGCAATGATTGCGATTCTGCGTTCCCAGAGAGATTCGGAGAGGGCAAGAGAGTAAAGCGGATCCCGGTCCTTGTCCCAGAGCCAGGCCCCTGGAATGTGCGGGGCTGAAGTATCCACCAGATCCCAGTTGTTCACCCGGCTGATATTTTCAGTGTAGACCCTGAAGATTTCTCCCCGCTTGTCCTCTGTTGCTCTTTTGAATTCCTCTGCCATGGAAACAAGGGCGAGAAGCCTTGCTTCATGATACTTCGAGTTCAGCAGAATTTCATACTCTTTAAGATCTGCTCCCCTGAAGCGCTTTGCGATTTTCCGGGTTATGGGAACGGGTATGCCCAGGAATACATCACCTTCGCCGTATCCACCTTTGCCTGTTTTAAAGAAAACTGCACTGTGGTGTGCTCTTTCCCTGTTACCGGCTTCCTTCAGAGCCAGGATCATCTCCGATGCTTTCATAACCGCCTTTCAAAGCTTAAAAATATCACAGTTGCGGATCAGCAGCCAGCTTCTATATTGAATCGGGAGGTTCATGGCAAAAAGGAAGAATCCGCTTATCCGGGATCAGGACACCGGCAGCCTGCTGGAGCTGCTCATGGTCACTGCAATCGTTACCATCGTAGTAAACCGTGCATTTCTTGCGGCAACGGGCTATCCTCAGATCTCTCCGGGGCAGCTTCACATCGCTCACATGCTCTGGGGCGGTTTGTTCATGCTGGCTGCCATCGTAATGGTATTCCGGTACTGGAACCCCTCCGTGCGCAGATTTGCTGCGTTTGCAGGTGGAGCAGGATTCGGTCTCTTCATTGATGAACTGGGTAAATTCATAACACGCGACAATGACTATTTTTATCGACCGGCCATTGCGGTGATCTATGTGATTTTCATTTTCATGTTCCTGGTTTTCAGAAGCCTTGCCGAGAGGTCGCTTCTTTCCAAGGACGAGGTCAAGGTGAACCGTTCGATCAGAGAGCACACAGGGGACATGCACGATACGTCTTCCAGAATACTCAAAGTTTATGATAATGTCAGGAATCAACTGAAGCGGGTGTATGAATCGGCCATGGATACCCGGGGATTCATCACAGGTCTCATGCTCGTATTCATATTTCTGAACCTTTTCCAGCTTGCAATGGTATTTGGTGTTGAAAAACCCGGCTGGCTGCCCCTGGCAAACACTTCGGGGATGTCTCTGGTGGGAGTTTTTGCAGGCGGTGTGATGGTACTTGTGGGGCTTATGGTATTCAGAAGGTCAGCCCGCAGGGCATTCCTCTGGTTCAAACGGGCCGTTCTTGTAAATGTTTTCATTACGCAGATATTTCTATTCTACGCCTCGCAGCTTACAGCCCTTTACGGCCTTGGGATGAATATTCTGTTCTACACCGGTATCGATTATGTGCTTCGTGAGCACCTTTCTGAAAATGGCGGGAACGGACAACCTTCGTTAGAATAACCCTTACGAAAAAACAATTTTCTTTCAAATTAAGGAAAACCGATGAAAGCTCTGCTCCCAGTTATTGCTTTGCTGTCCCTTGCAGCCACAGCGGACGATATAGACCAGGCAATGGTCAAGATCTACACCAACAGCGCCGCATACAACTACTACATTCCCTGGACAACCGATGCCCCAATGGAAACCTCCGGCTCCGGATGCATCGTTCAGGGGGATCTTATACTGACAAATGCACATGTGGTAAGTGACCAGACCTTCATACAGGTTCGAAAGGAAGGCGATCCCAGGCAGTATCCCGCCTATGTGGTTGCTGTTTCACATGATGCCGATCTAGCTCTGGTAACGGTGGACGCCCCGAACTTTTTCCAGGGAGTCGAACCCCTGGAGCTTGGCAATCTTCCCAACGCAAGGGAAGAGGTAACGGTTTACGGTTACCCCATGGGAGGAGATGCCCTGAGCACAACCAAGGGAGTGATATCCAGAATTGAAAGCTCCCGGTATGCCCACAGCGGGTTATCACTTCTAACGGTTCAGATAGATGCCGCGATTAATCCCGGGAACAGCGGCGGTCCTGCGATCAGCAGGGGGAAAATCATAGGCGTGACCATGCA
The DNA here is from genome assembly GCA_964571965.1 of uncultured bacterium. Lineage (GTDB taxonomy): Bacteria > Fermentibacterota > Fermentibacteria > Fermentibacterales > JCC-6 > Sabulitectum. The sequence continues at coordinate 4,005 of CAZNFQ010000081.1, forward strand.
GATAATGAATCAGGCAGAGGGAATCGGATACGTTATTCCAGTTCCGGTGATCCAGCACTTCCTTGAAGATATGGAAGACGGAGTGTACGATGGTTTTCCATCCGCCGGGTTCAACTATCAAACTGTCAGGAACTCAGCATTTACCGATCGGTTCAGCATACCCCGGGAACAGACGGGGGTCATGGTGACACAGATGGCATGGAACTCCCCTGCAGCTGAGGTACTTGAAACAGGAGATGTTATCATGTCCATCGACGGCAGGGAAATTGCCGGTGATGGAACCGTGGAGCTCCGCACCGGCAGCAGAACCAGGCTGGACTACATGGTAAACAGACACCAGCTTGGTGAGACCATCTCAATGGATATCGTTCGGAATGGAGAAGCAAGAACCGTTCAGCTTCTGCTCGACACCACGCTGCATGATCTTACGGTGGTTGCCAGCAAGATTTACGACACACCTCCAGAGTACTTCATCTATGGTGGAGCCGTTTTCATGCCCTTAACCCTGAATTACCTGGAATCATGGGGAAGGGACTGGTACCTGAACGCCGTGGACTACCTGAGCTACCCAATGATATTCGACAACTGGCGCACCGAGGAAAGGGAAGAAATAGTAGTTCTTACCTTCATGCTTCCCGGCGAGGTCAATACCGGTTATGAAACCCTTCAGAACGAGATAATCGAAACGGTGGACGGTGTTGCCGTCCGGGATTTCACACAGTTCGTGGAACTGGTTGATTCAGGTTCCGGCGAATACCTCGAACTGACCACCAATCTTGGAAACATCATAATACTCGACCGTCGGGAGTCGGAAACAGCCAATCCTGTTATCATGGCAAGATACGGCATTCCAACGGACAGAGTATTGGAGAACTGAGGGTTACCTGGCCAGAACGAACCTTACAGGAGAAGCGTTTTCACCTATGATTCTCGCAATGTAAATTCCGTTGGCTGTTCCTGGAAGTGGTGTCCAGCTGGAGGAAACCCCTGCGGCGAGTCTGCCGGACAGATCGAATATCTCTATTCCAACCGGTGATTCCATTCCGGTAACCGTGAAAACTGCAGTTTCAGTTACAGGATTCGAAGTTATCCTGAGGGATATCTGCTCAGGGGAGATCTCTATCCCGCTGGTTGCCCCGCCTCGGTAGATCCCGGAGTTGTTCGGGTCTACTCCACGCATTGGCCAGTCCCGGTTATCGTCTGACACGGCTCCATCTGTATCCCAGGCGTAAACCCAGCCGTCCCATGTGGCGGCTACCAGTTCGTAAAGACCATCACCGTCGATATCTCCTACGGCGGTACCGGAAGTGGATGCTGTACTCATGGTTTTTGGAAAACCTGAAAGCTCTGTTCCATCGAAGGAAAGCGCGTGAACCAGGCCTCCATCGGTGGTGAAGGAGATGTCCTGGGTTCCGTCATTATTCAGGTCGGCAACAGCCGGGAACCCCTTGGGCCAGTTGGTCACGTTTACAGGCCATCCGGGCAGTGGAGTTCCAGTTGTCATGTTGATTGCCCATACCCTGTAATTGGAGCTTAGTTCGTTGTCCACAGCGAGAAGTTCAGGTTCACCGTCGCCTGTCATGTCTCCCATGCCCAGATAGAAAAGCTGGCTGCCTGTGGCTACGGTTATGGGAAAACCGGATACCATTGAACCGTCATGATTAACTGCAACAGCATATGAAGTCGATGAGGCGCAGTAGCCAAGTACTATTTCGAGATCGCCGTCATCGTCCAGATCGGCTGGTATGGGCGGTCCGAACATCAGGTTTCCCCCGCCCGGTGTATAGATGTCCGTGGGGTACCCTGCCTGGTGGCTGCCATCGGCATTGAACAGATGCAGCCTGAAAGAACCGGAAAAGAGCGTTACAGCGAAGAATTCTGCAAGGCCGTTCCCGTCCACATCTCCGAAATAGACGTTCAGTATATCCTCATCAGAGTCAAGATCTGCTGTGAACAGAATGTTTCCGCTGTAGTCAAGGCATGACAGTCTGTAGTAATCTCCGGTGTTTCCCAGGGTGTGAGCCGTAAGTGCTTCAAGCTCGCCGTCTCCATCGGCGTCTCCCAGAACGAAGGGACATGCCAGGGCGTTGGATGACTCATCCGGTGCTGTCTGAGGGTATCCCGACAGGTTCACACCGGTTTCGGATCTGCCGTTGAAGGTCCACATGTGGGCGCTTCCTGCGTACCAGTCGCGCTCCGACCACATTACCTCCACAATATCGTCGCCGTTCATGTCTCCCACTGAAGGGCCGGGGAGCTGTCCGGTGGAAGCATAGCCCATGTAGGCCATTTCGCTTGTGGGCCACCCGGGAAGAAAGCTTCCATCACCGCTTAGGCCGAAGGTTTCACCGCCTGTAAGAAAGATCTCGCAGGCACCATCATCATCGATGTCGTAAAGAGTGGGAGTGTATGGGAATCCTGCTCCTGGTGAGTTAAGGTTAACGGGCCAGCCTTTATGCAGAGAAAAATCATCCTCCACCGTGAAAACTGCTTGTTCACCGGAAACATCCATGCAGGTATTTTCTGATCCGGGTGTAAGGGTTTCAATGGGAACAAGACTGCATACAACTGTCAGAGATATTAGCCAAACCACGATTCTCCCCCTTGATGCCTTTTATTGTTTAAAAAAGATATGAAGCCGTTACACCGACCCAAAGCCCGTCGAAATCGATGATGTTGAATTTGGCTTTTATGTCGATAGCATCGGATCCCACAGGAATGTCCCTGCCTATCGAGACATACATTCCCGGAAAAGTGCCCTTCCATACCGCCTGAAGCCCTTCGACAATGTCCTGTTTCGCCTCAATGGGGTAAAGAGCAGGGCCTGCTGCGTACCTGAGGAATCCCAGTCGTTTACCGATGCCGATAGTAATGGGAACCATGGAGTAGGTGTATCCCCGGGAAGAATCGGGATCGATCCCCAGCTCGGTGAAAAGAAGTTCTCCCTCGATGTCCAGAGCGGGAAGACCGTATCTCATTTCCATGCCGAAAAGGAAACAGGTTCTCCAGGGGTCACCTTCCTCCTGTACCGGAATAAGGGCACCCATTGTGGGGCCGATATCGAATGACAACACAAGAATCGCTCCCATTAGAAACATTTGTCTTCCTTACGATCGAGTACCTTTTCAAGTAATTCGAAACCATTACAGAATAACAACTCACACGCCGGAAGGGAAGTGGGTTCTTCAGGGGAAAAACAGGAACAAAGGAAATGATTCAGGATACTACCAGTGAACAGAGAATCAGTTCTATAAAATTGATTGTAATCTCAGAATTTTGTTTGAGCTGATATTAACTGTCAAGAAAAGGAGGACACGTGTCTGGAAAATTATGGGTATCCACCTCTGCTGCGGCATTTCTTGCTTTGCAGGCTTGCTCTCCCGCTGAACCCGACGAACCTTATTCGAGATCCACGGAAGAGGTGATAGAGCAGTTTACAGAAGCATACAACAGCAGGAACCTGGAAAACTACGCAGACTGCCTTTCACAGGATTTCGTGTTCCGTGTCCATATTCTTGAGTGGTGGGGGCCATCCCCCAGCTATCCTGACTCGGAGTGGAATCTTGCCACAGAACTTTTATACACCGAAGACCTGTTTGCAGCTCCCGAATCCATTGCTCTTGAAATGGAGATACTCTCCATTGAACCTTACCCGCTGGATACCAGCTATGTGGAGGTGGACTGCCAGTTCGATCTGAAAGTATATCTTGGCGAGATGTCCGGTTACAGAGCGGCAGGTGAGGCAACCTTCATTACAGAGGAGACATCGGAAGGGGTCTGGTCCATCAGTCGCTGGCAGGACTTCTCAGATGTCAAGGAAAGATGTACCTGGTCGATGATCAAGTATATCTTTTACGATGGGCTGCTCTGAGTTATCTCCCCGGCTTTCTTCAGCGCCCATTTCGACAGCAGAGGACCGATGAGCTCGTGAATTATAACCGTACCCAGTATCACGCTTACCAGGGTACTGGAGAACTGGCTGAACTCGGGCCTTGCCTGCAGAACAAGGGCCAGACCGATGACTATTCCCCCCTGGGGAATAAGGCAGAAGCCCGTGTACTTTCTCACAATGGGCGGACTCTTGGCAATTCTGGCTCCAACGGATGTGCCGAAGTATTTACCTGAAGCTCTTAGAAGAACGAAAGCCAGTATTGTAAGAGCTGAAGATTTTAGAACTGTGAAGTCGAGCTTCATGCCGCTTACGGTGAAGAATAGTATGAAGACAACTTCCTCTATCCAACCTGAGGTTTTTTCAGGTATGGTTCTGCACCACTCTCCTGCATTCACCACTACGAATCCCATGGTCATAACTGCCAGAAGAGAGTCGGCGTTAACATATGAGGCGAGGCCGAAACAGGCGTAAAGAGAACCCAGAAGAAGGGCTAGAATGGAAGAGTCCGTCTTTGCGAATTTCTTTTTTTCCATGAAAGCGAAGAGAGCTCCAAAGACAGTTCCCACAGCCATAGAACCGGCAATTCTCAAAACAGGTGATAGAACCGAAGAGGCGGTGAAGGAACTGTGGGCCAGAAGTACCGCCGCTACTGCCGCGGCAACGCTGTAATTGATCATTCCTATTCCGTCGTCCATGGCGGCAACTCCAAGTACGGTTCTCGAAACCGGTCCATCACATTTGTACTCATGGGCTACGGCAAGTGTTGCCGACGGGTCCGTTGGCGAACCCAGGGCTCCGAAGAGAAGAGCAAGGGGGACTGCGTATGGTGCTGAACCAGGTATAAGAACTGGAAGGAGGAAGATGAACCCCACTGCAATGAAGATGTTAGCGAACTCGGCCTCGAATACTGCCATAAGGCCGATGGTTTTTCCAACCATCCGTATTTTGGGAAGGTAAAGGCTTGCTCCAACTGAAAATGTGATAATTGCCAGGGTCAGGTCAGTTACAAGCTCTGAGCCGGCTATGAAGTCTCTGGAGACAATTCCTGAAATCTGGGGGTTCAGAAGCACACCGGCCAGTATGTACCCCGTTACCTCGGGCAGTCCCAGCTTCGAGACAACACGGCCGGCCAGAAAGCCAGTAAGCAGAAGCGTTCCCAGAATTGTTACCGTTCCAGTTTCCATGTTGCCTTTCCTTCTGTAGTCAATTTACTTACATTCACAGATGTAACCATAATAAAGGGAGATTGCATATGAAATGCCTGCTTGCTTCGTTCCTGCTTTTTTTCCTGATAGGGTGCGGGGGGAATACGCCTGAAACGGACCCCGCAATAAACATTTCAGCTGAAGAGTTGGAGTCATCGAACACCCCTGACCTTACCGCTGGAATAGACCGGGCAAACCAGGAGGTGTGCAGAACGAACATGCAGATGGCTGCCTCTAACATCGTGATGTACCAGGCACAGAACGGTACGCTGCCCGGTTCATTGAGCGAGGCATCAAGCGTTCCTGCCCGGTGTCCTGAAGGTGGAGAGTACATCTATACCGTGGAAAACGGAAGCTGGAAGCTCGAATGTCCCTCGAACCCCTCACACGGGTTTATTGAAAACGGAACTCCCGGCTGGTAACTCCCTGCCCTCTATACACCTGGTAAGCTCATCGGGAGAGACTCCAAGTAGCTCTGCCGCCTGAACTTCGTTACCTCCGCAATACTCCAGGGTCTTCTCGATGT
>CAZNFQ010000082.1:0-9405 GCA_964571965.1 uncultured bacterium
AATCCAGCAGCATATCAGCAAGGGGATCCGACGAACTGAAGGAAAAAGTAAGCTGACTGGAGGGACCCACGGTCACATTGTCAAACTGAGCCTGGTGTATTCCGGAACCACTGCCCTCGTAGCTGCCGTATCCCTGGAGTGTAACGGTGAAGGGCGAAGACTCGGTAACCGCGAAGGAAAGGGTAACATCCCCGGGACCTGCCGCATAGCCAAGATCAAGGGGAATGGTCCCCTGATCTCCTGAACCTGTCTTCTTCCAGAACCATCCGGTTCTGTTCTCCCACCTTGGTTCCCATTGGCCTCCGTCTTCAAGGTGAACCCTGTGCTCCGCGGTATCACCCCAGGATTGAGAGCCATCGGGGGGACCCTGCACCCGGGTCATTCTGGAACCGTTCTCACCACCCCAGGTAAGCCAGTAGACCATGTGTGTGGCATATCTGTGCCAGAGCCATTCATATACTCCGTTTTCACATTCGTACCTGTTAAGGCCGGCGGCCAGGAAAAGAATCTGATCCCCGCTGTTGAAAAAGCCGTCTGAATTATTGTCTTCCACTATTATGGAAACGGGAGAGAGCTGATGTTCGGTTTCAGGATCGTCATCGAACTGAGTACCGGGACCGGAAAACATTGCCACGGTCGAAACAGGAGAACCGGTTACTGAACAGCCTGAGGCTTCCAGCTCATCGCATGTGATCCTGTAACCGCCTGTGTCTTCAAGTGAGATACGTGCCCAGGGTTTTCCCCAGAAAGGACTTACCGCCCTGCGTGCGTCGGAAGGCCAGTACCTGTCACCCTCTGCAATACCTGAAAGGAGGTTATCTTCAGGGATCAGAGTTCCGGAGCCGCCTCCCTGCCAGTTCAGAGATACCGAGACCGTTGATGTAAAGCCCGCTTCAGTAAGGGGATAGATATCAACAACGGCAACCTGTGTACCTGCCAGGGGGAAAACACCCCTCAGTTCCACCGTGTCGAATGAGCGGTGGACAGGAGGTGCTGCAACCTCATGTGCGTCCAGTCCCTCACCGGAAAGAAAGCCGGCTCTGGGAATTTCAACTCTGGACAATATCCCCGGGGAGATTCCGGCGGAATAGTTGAGAGCAGGTTCTATCTCCGGAGGAACAGGTACGAAGATGGTCTTTACGGGATAGAGTGGAACTCCCGGTTCCTGCAGGTTAACGGTACCCCGCACAAGGGGAACCCCTGTTTCCGAGATCTCAGGATGGGGAAAGTCAAAGGTTCCGCTCCATGATGCAAAAACAACAACCGCCAGTGAAATAGGGCTCATAAGCTCTCCTGTAATGTGCCGGTGAGCAGGGGAAGGATCTCCCCGGCTTTCCTCCTTATGCTGATAACCCTTTCGCTTCTGGGCAGTTCCGTTCGTGAAGGGTTGATCTCGATGATATGTGCGCCGTTTTCAAGGGCTGCGAATGGAATTCCCGCTGCAGGCCAGACCTGAACCGAAGTTCCTATGACGAGCATAACGTCGCATTCCTCTGCCAGGCCGTATGCCCGGGAAATCAGTTCATGGGGCAGCGGTTCCCCGAAGAGAACGATGTCGGGTTTCAGTATGGCTCCGCAGTTCGTGCATAGAGGAGGAAGGGACTGCACCAGATCTCTATTCAGTTCCACGGTAAAGCCGCACTTTTTTATGCACGAGGCGCTGCGCATTGATCCGTGTATCTCCAGAACGTCGGTCTGCCCCGCCTCCCGGTGAAGTCCGTCCACGTTCTGGGTTATCACCGGCAGGGCTTTTTTCCTGTTCTGCAGAGCGGTAAGGGCAAGATATCCCCTGTGGGGTTTCACCCTTTCTGTTCTCATGAAGCGCATCCTGTACCATTCCCATACGGTTTCAGGGTCCTCCATCAGTCCTTCGATGGAGGAAAGCTTCTCGGGGCTGAATTCCTTCCATAGCCCGTCTTCTCCCCGGAAGGTCCTCATGCCGCTCTCGCTGGACATACCGGCACCGGTGAAGACAACAGGTCTTTCGCTTTTTTCTATAAGCTCAATTGCATGCTGGATCAAGGGCTTACCACCAGAAGATCGGTGACTGAAGCGGAGCGGGAACTGCCGCTGAACTTGAGCATGTAGATATAGGTTCCGGCTGCAAGGGGATCGCCGTCGCTGTCCAGTCCGTTCCAGATGATCTGACCGGTTCCGGGAGAAACGGTTTTCCCCCCTGTCCATACGGGTCTTCCGGCGATGGTGTATATGCTTGCCTCAACCGTTCCCGATGAACCGGTGGTGAAGAAGAATGCCCTGGTTCCCCTGGAAGGATTCGGGAAAACACCCGTTTCCTCCAGGAGGGGAGGTGCACCTTCCAGAACGTCAAAGGAAAGAATTCCCTCTCCGGTGTTCTTCATGCCGTCCCTGGCCACCACCCTCACCTGATGCCTGCCGGGAAGAAGATCGGGAATGGAATACTCCAGGGAGCCTGAAGTTGAGCTTCCCGCATGGAAGGAGAAGAGATCGGTTACATCTTCATATTCCCCATCTATGGAACAGATGATTATGGAACCTGCGTCGTCACCGAGAACGCATATCCCCGACGGATCGGAGAGATCAGCTGAAAGAAGTGCATTCTGATAGACGGAGGGGATATCTCCCGGCTCCGCGTCATTGAAAGCCAGCTCGATCAGCGGACCTTCCGTATCGTCGGTGTAGTTTCCGTCATCCACCACGGGAACAGGCCAGGAGTATCCCGTAGCCAGCATGCCTTCCTGTGATCCCGTTGCGTCTGCCCGACCCATGGAACCTGTATCCGCCTGCAGCGGAACGAAAAATCCTATCTCGGCATAACCCTGGGGATCCGTTGCGTTTACTCCGCTGTAAACTGGGGAGCCATACCTGAGATAATCGATGGAGAACCCCTGAGAAAGAGGGCTGACGTAGGTAACGGTATCTGCGCTTTCCCTGCATCTGAAAAGGAATGATGTCTCCCGGGGAAACTGAACGCCCACGGTGTTCATCTGACCTCTGAAAAGAGAATCGGGAGCAGTGGTTTCACAAAATTCGTCATCTCCCATTGGTGCAAGTATTCCCCCGTCACCGAGAACACAATACAAGAGGTTGTTCGAGGACTGAAGATTCACCACGGCCAGCCAGAATGATTCCGATACAGGCAGACGGCTGTCTCCGTAAGTGTTTCCCAGAAAAGCAGAAGCCAGATCCTTGTTCTGTGAGGAAAAACTGCTTCCTGTGCAGGCCATGGTGACCGCTGCCCCGCCCTCGGGATGGAATAGAAGAACCTCTGCAAGACAGTCTCCCGCTGGAAGATTGAACTCTCCGTTGTTGCAGGAAAAGGAATTGTAAAGGAAACAACGGGGGGAGTTGGTCAGCTGTGTAACCATTCCGGAAGACATGAGCTTCTCCTGGGCCATCTGATCGTAGGAACCGTGACCAAAGTAAGAAAAGGATGAAACCCCTGCATTGAGAAGGGCAATAAGATCCTGCGCAGCTTCAGGTTTTTCCGGATGGATTCCCTCTCCGGTGGTGCCCGGAGGCCAGGGATATTCTATGAGATACAGCTTGATAACATCCAGAGATCTGGGAAGAACGGTGTCTGCCAGAAACTCGCATGCCTGGGTTGCTTCCGATTCGGTGAGAAGCCTGCCCCACTCATCGTCCGCGGCAAGTATCAGTGAATTCCCCCAGGGGCCGGGAATAGCCTCCGACTGCATCTGCCATGATTTCTGAAGTGCTACCACGAGCTCGTTCAAACTGCCTGCCGGAATTCTGGATACTGGAATTTCAGGATACTCCATATCCTGGTGAACCGTGGTGAAGAACGATTCCAGGCAGTACCCGCCGGGGAGATCATACTGTATGGGCGCCGGGGTCTTGTATCCCGTTGAATACCCCAGTGGGTCGTTGGACCCGTCACCTATCATCAGAAGGGCCGAAGGGGGAGCATCCCAGGTGTCCAGGGCCCACCTTACACAGGACCTCACAGCTCCGGGATCAGAAACACCCTGTCCGAATTCGTCGTAGATCTCCCTGTAGGTAGCCATGGTCACGGTTCTGTTCCTGGAGGCGTAGATAGCCTGGAGCATCTGCGCAGCCTCCAGAAAATCCTCGGGAACGGTCACCAGAACATCCGCCCGGGGCGATGTGCCCAGAAGTCTTACCGGCTGAGCCGGGTTAATGGATTCAGGATCCATGAAGCTACCACTCTCCACGGTGAGCAGAACCGAAAATTCAAGGGCCGGATCGTATGTGATATGAGCCATGCTGTCTGCAAGGTTCCAGTTTGTAAGCTCCACGGGGGAAAAGGGATCCGACAGGTCGAAGATCCTGGCGTCAGCCGTTACACTTCCGATTTCAAGACTGAGAGATCCCCCGGGGATCTCCTGTATATAAACCGGATGTCCGGCAGACACGGACAAAGCCGCAGGCACAAGCAGTTCCGCATAGTCGAGATAAGTTGAACCATGCCAGTCGCTCCAGAGCTTCAGCATGTTCCCGCCGGCGGAAACGGAAACATTTTCCATGGAGTAGGTCTCGTATCTTGCCGTGCTCACCGTAATGGTGTCGATCACTGTTTCGTCGTCCAGTTCAGCCACCAGGTGGTGTGTCCACGGAGAATTCCCTGACTTCAGAATGCAGAGATTCAGCGTTGCTGAGTCTGACTGAAAGGGAGAGCCAAGGTAGAAATAACCCGGGGTGTTCTCGAAGAGGAAACCCCAGAGCCATCCGGTTCTGTAGTCCTCAGGATCCGAAAGCACCTCTTCCTCGAAACCTAAGGGAACGATACCGGTTTCAACGGGAGTGCCCCCTGAAGGGTGTGCATCCACCGTTTCAATTCTTTCTCCGTTCCCGCCGCCCCAGGTAAGCCAGTAGGTGTTTGCGTCGTCATATCTGTGTGGGGTTCTGTAAAGGGTATCCGCAGAGAACTCCCAGTGCCAGAGATCCCGCCCGTAGAAAACCAGAGAATCCGAAGGATCGAAAAAGCCGTCTCCACCGTCTTGAACGGATATTGACACCGGGTAAAGTTCATGTTCGTCGGCGGGATCCTCAGGATCGAACATCTCACCCGGTCCCGAATACATGGCAAGAGAAGCCGAAGGTGAACCTGTTACCGGGCAGCCGGCTTCTTCAAGCTCCTGGCAGGTGATGGAATAAAAACCGTTCACATCAATGAGAATTCTTGCCCACGGTTTGCCCCAGAAAACGCTCTCAGGGGATCTCTCCCTGTAGGGCCACCAAACAGAAGCTTCAGAACTCAGCTGTTCGAAGAGGGTTCCCTCCACCGGCCTGCCGCCCGGGGCGTCTCTGTATGAGAGGGAAAAGGTAATACGTGATGCGTAAGTGGAAGGGGAGCCGTAACAGAAAGGCGACACCCTGACCAGAGCGACCCTGGACCCCAGCAGATGGATCGTCTCCATGGACACAGCGGGATGCGCCGGGGGCATAGGAGCAGCGGAACGTTCCTCTGTGGCATCGAAGCCCGAACCTGTGGCCACAGGCGCTGAAGAGAGGGAAATGTCTTCACCCCAGCCGGTTCTGGATGTGGACTCCACCCTCCAGTCAAGTGATGGATCCGAATCCGGAGGAACAGGAAAAAAGTAGTAACCGGAAGGAATAAGTCCGTAACCCTGGATGCAGTCCGAATACATTCCCGGAATGAAAATTTCATCAAATCCCTGGACGACGCGGAGCTCGGGAGACGGAACTTCAACATTGACAATATGTTCCGCCGCAACGGCAGCAATCAATAGTAAAATGCCGGGCAGAGCAGACCTCCCTGAATTCGTAAAGGAACAGTTTTGATATATAATCAATACTCACTTGAGTATTGGAGGTTCCACTGACCGCTCTGTCCTGGAAACTTGCGTGGCGCTATCTGCGGCGCCACCCACGGAGAAACAGAATCGCATTCGCATCTGTTGTAAGCACTGCAGGTGTGTCTCTGGGAGTTGCTGCCCTGGTGATAGTGATGGGCGTTCTTGCCGGTCTGGAAGAATTCATCGGCAACAGCGTGAAGGCGGTTGATTCTCCCATTGCGGTCCTTTCCCGGACGAATACCCCTGTCACAGCCGCCGTGTCATTCCATGATTCCCTGGAAAACCTTCCGGGCGTCGACAGAGCTTTCCCCTTCATCGAAGGTGAAGCTGTGGTGAGAATGCCCGCAAGGAACATCGAGGCCGGTTGCATGGTCAGGGGAATAACCCCTGAAAACTTCAGCGCCGCCGGGCTGGATACGATGCTTGTATGGGGTGAACCTCCCACAGTTCCTGAAAACGGGCTTCCAGGAACCGTTCTGGGAATCTATCTGTCAGAAGACTTCATGCACAGCACAGGAGATACTCTGCTGTTTTTCCCTCCGGAGGCTTTTTTTTCCAGCAGCCGTTCAGGAGTGGGCAGAACAGTACTCACCGGGGCAGTGGAAACGGGACTGCCGGCTAACGACAGAAAGATAGCCTACATTCCCCTGGAAACCGCCTCGAGAATGTTCATTTCCGGGGAAGGATACACCGGCTATTTCATTGAACCTGCTGAAGGATACCAGCTGGAATCCGTGGTGGAATCCCTTGAGAACATGCTTCCTGACAGTCTCCGTGTACTTACCTGGCAGGAAAGAAATCCAGCTTTGTACGCAAGTCTCAAGCTGGAGAAGCTGGGTTCCTTCGCCGCGATCCTTCTCATAACACTTGTAGCATCTTTCAACATCACCGGTACCATCTCCAGAACCGTTGTGGAAAGAAGAAGGGACATCGCCGTACTGAAGTCCATGGGAGCCGAGAGAAAACTCATCCTCAGGGTTTTTCTCTGGGAGGGAATGCTTGTGGGGCTTACAGGAGCCATGTCCGGAATAATCCTCGGCATGGCAGGCTGCTGGCTCATAGGTTCAACGGGTATCATTCATCTTCCCGACGTTTATTCATTCCATGATCATTTCCCCATGAAGATATCCGTAGCAGGTGTTATGGCCGCAGGGGGTGTGGCTGTTCTTATCAGTCTTCTTGCGGCTCTGGTTCCCGCTCTGCGGGCATCTGCACTGGAGCCGGTAGAGGGTCTGAGGCAGTGACCCTTTTTCTTGCCCTTATGGGAATTGCCTTCTCACCTGCGGATTCGGCAAGGGCTCTGGTTAATCTGAGATACATTCCCGAGGCAGCCGTTCTTTATGCGCAGATGGCAGCAGTTGAAGACGGTGTCTGGCTTGTGGAATACGGCAGGCTTCTTGAAGCCTCCGGGGATTTTCAGCAGGCCGGGCGGATATACGCTCTGGCCCTGGGCAGAAGCACCTCTGATGAATCCGTCAGGTGGCTTCTGAACAGAAGGGCGGGAACTTTTCCGCTGGATACCACCCTGGTCATAAGTGTCCGTATCGAGAACACGGGAACTGTGGCTGCCAGAAACGTTCAGGTACTGCTGCCCGAACCCGGGCAGCATCCTCCCTTCCAGGATCTCGTTATCCTTTCATCGGATTTCACGCCGTCCATGGGGATGCTCTCAGCTGAGATACCCTGCATAAGCCCCGGGGAAACCATAACCCTGGCAATGGGGTTGCGGATACTCCAGCAGCCGGGCACCATGAGACCCATACCTGAAACGGTTCAGGAGGATGAGCTGAAGTGGCTCTCGGATACCATGAGAAACCTCCCGGTGCCGGATGTTCTGCCCGGGCCCTGTGTTCCCATGTGCCAGGAGATGGCCCGTCTGGGAAGGGAAAACGGAGTGATCCTCACCACCACGGGCGGTGTGATAATAGATAACGGCCAGTGTGTTTTCCATGCCTGGAACACACTGCAGGGAACCGGGATCAGGATCGATCCACTTCTCTTCAAAACCGATTCCCTGCTGGCAGTGGCCCATAATCCAACGGATGTAATACCACTATGGGAGCTGGACTCAACAGACGGCTATGAACTAACCCTGCTCTTCGACAACAGCCTGTACCAGCTGACAGGTGAGATGACCGCAAGGCTCAAGTGACGCTTTGCGGCTAAGGCGCGCCCATTACGCAGAAGCGTTCCGTTTCTGTGATCCCGCCGTTCTGTATCCTGCAGATGTAAATCCCCGGTGAGATCCTTCCGCCATTTTCGTTTGTCCCGTTCCACTGAACACTATTGATTCCCCGGTTCAAAAAGGAATTGTTCAGGGTTGCCACATTCCTTCCTGCCATGTCGAAGATATCCACCAGAGCATTCCCCGGTTCCGCAAGGAAGAAGGAGACGGTTGCACTGCCGCAGCACGGATTGGGGTATACGGAGACCCCTAGGCTGTTTCCTGCATCCGGTTCAATACCTTCCAGACCGCTTCTCATGGTGCAGATTTCGCTGCTGTCAATGCAGTATGTAAAATCGTAAAACCCGTCATCATCCAAGTCTCCGATTGCGGCGGATGCGGAAAGGGAACCGGAAATGGTAATGCTCCACTCTTCTTCACCTGTTGCTCCGTCCAAGATCTGAACGGAGGAGTAAGTTCCATTGGTGGAGACCTGGATCAACTCTATGACCCCATCGCCGTCTATGTCAGCTGCAGCCGGGGTGGAGCCCGGCAGATAGTTCACGGATGCGGTCCATATGAGTTCCCCTGAACAGGAATACGCATTCAGTTTCTTCGTGTTGAGACAGGCTACGATGACCTCCAGGGTATCGTTGCCGTCAATGTCCATCAAAACCGGAGAGGCGTAGATGTTACTGCTGACGTTTTGCGACCACAAAAGTGATCCGTCCAGGGCATTCAGCACATAGACGTAATGGGATCCACTGCAGCCAACTATCTCGGAAGTCCCGTCTGAATCCAGATCGGCGAAAGCCGAAGCCGGGGTCAGCACCATACCTGCTGATGATGGAACGGCGGCAGTCCAGAGAATAGTTCCGTCTTCACCGTTAATGAGAGACAGGGAAGCTGACGGGTTGGATGTGAAACCAATCACCTCAGCTGATCCGTCGTCAAAAACATCTTCTGCAACCGCAGAACCGTAGACTCCGCAGAAGTAGTCATCGAGAATCCAGATGGTATCTCCATCTGCTCCGTTAAAAGCCGCGGTTTCATTTGAACCGGCATGCACAACTTCAAGCACGCCATCACCGTCCAGATCAGCAAGGCAGGGTGAAATACCGGCTCCTCCGATTACCACCCGCTGCCATACAAGCTGCCCGGTTTCGCCCTCCAGAGCTCTCAGCGACCCATAGGAAGCGCAGACAACCTCTGGTTTTAAATCTCCATCTATATCTCCCACAACAGGAGAGGAATATGAAAGTCCACTGGTGGAAACGTATCGCCAGAGTATGCTGCCGTCTTCACCGTTCAGGGCATAGAGGGTGTCCACCCCTGAACCGATGATGACTTCAGGAAGGCCGTCGAGATCCACATCGGCTATTGCCGGTGAGGAGAAAAGGTTCTGTTTCATGGGGTAGGTCCACAGAATTCCGTAGTCGCCGCTTCTGCCCTGTGCCCCGG
>CAZNFQ010000083.1:0-9389 GCA_964571965.1 uncultured bacterium
ATGTAACCCTTGCGCAGAACCTTACCGTGGAGGTGAACTCATCCTGCATGAAAAGTGGTTCGATGGTCAATTCTCCTTTGCCTTCGAATAGCTTCTTCCGAAGCTTCATGGTTCCTTCTTTTCTTATGAGCATTTTTCTCCTTCAAAAAGGGGGCAGCCCCCGCACCGGGGTACAGGCCTGCAGTATTTCTTCGCGCATGCAACCAGCAGGGCATGATATTCCTTGAACACTTCCGCATCGGCCTCAAGAGTACTGTGAAAGACTTCCTGAACCATGGAATAAGTGTCCCTGTCCGTGCAGAACCCATGCCTTGAAAGAATTCTTTTCGTATAGGCATCCACCACGAACACCGGTCTTTCGAGAACATACAGCAGTATGCAGTCGCAGGTCTCCGGGCCCACTCCCCTGAGAGAAAGAAGCTCCTGTCGAATAAGGGATGTGTTCCGGGAAACCGATTCAGGAGTTCCGTTCCAGCCTGATTCCTTCATGTAGGCCCATACATTTCTCAGATATTCCGCTTTCCTGCGGTAGGTTCCGGAACCTTTCAGTCTCTCTGCAAGTTCTTCAAGAGGCACATCCAGAAGTTTTCTTCCCTGAAGAAGTCCCGAACTCCTTAGATCAGCCACCACCGGCTCCACTCTGTCCCACCTTGTGTTCTGTGCCAGAACGCATCCTGCGAGATGTTCCTCCGATGTCTCCCCGGGCCACCAGCCCTGGGGGCCGAAATGATCCATCAGACGAAAATAGACCTGATTCAGGTTCAGGGAAGGAACCTCCCCAAAATGCTTTCACCTACTATGAAGCAGTTCCCCGACCCATCTCCGGCCACACCAAGCAGGTTTCTGGAGGTTCCGGAATAAACCCGGCTCCAGGTGAATCCGTTGTCCGCTGAGGTTAAAATGGTGCCTCCCCTTCCAACTGCACAGTAAACTGAACCATGCTCCACTGAGGTTACCGAGCACAGGTCCATGGCAACGGGCCGCTGTACCACAGGAGGAATGTCTCCCAAACGGATCATCAGTCCGCCGTTTCCCACAATGATGAAAGGACCTCCTGCGGACACGAAGGGGGTTGTGCCGTTCAATTCAGATCCCACCGGTAACGGGGGAAATGAATCTCCCGATAAAGACACGAGGCTTCCTCCCGCAGTCACTACCAGGTCAACATATCCTGAACAAAACCGTGCGCATGAACCGATAACAGGATCACTTGTGTCCAGGCTGACCGTGCCCTGCCCTGCCGCTGAAAAAACGAAACCGTGATCTCCCGTTATAACGAACTCTGAAGGGGAAGAAGGGTCAAAATTCACAGAGAGGAGGTCAGTTGAATCGCTGACGAAGTTTTCCCAGAGCCTCCAGGTTGCACCAAAATCATACGATGAAAGAAGGGCTCCATTATCTCCGCATGCCATGCAGACGCCGTTCAGTGCTATCGCCACCGATCTCAGATCCTCCCTGAGGCCGGGAGGAGATACATCGGTCCATACCCCGGGGGCATCTCTTCTGAGAATGGTTCCCCCGTCGCCCACCGCAAGGGCTCCTCCGTGAACCAGATCAACGGCGGCCGCATTAAGGGAACGGAAACACCCGCTGCTTTCTCTATGCCAGGTCTCACCGGAATCGGAGGAACCATAGATAACTGCTTCAGCAAACACTGTGCTGATTCCAAGAAAAAGGACCAGTACGAATTTTCTCATTAGAACTCTCTGCCGTTATGACCACTCTTTGAATCTGTTAAAAGATCGCTGAGCGGGCAAACCCGATACTGCCGCACAATCGCTTCGATTGTTTCCAGAAACGCTTGTTTTTCCCCTTGCAAGGAACCATAATTGACACTTGGAGTACATAGTGCAGATGTATATATGCGCTTGGAGGAAATATGAGGAATTGGAAAGTGTTAATCTATCTCATCATAATCGTTACGGCTGTTTTTTCAGCCTGCCTCGGTCAGGAAGAGGCCCCTCTTGATCCGTCAGCGGTGGTGCAGGGCAATCTGACCATCAGTGAAGGCTACACTTCAGGTACTGTTCATCCTATATGGGGGTATCTCCTGGGCGAGTTTTCCTCGTTCACAATGAGGTGGACAGAAGACCCCCAGGCGGTTTTCTACGAAGTCAGGGCTTCTGAGGAACCCATCACCACAGAGAACTGGAACCGTGCCATCCCCATGTCGGTAATTAATGCTCCAGCTGACACGGCTAACGTTTTCGTCCAGGTTGAAGTGGAAACCGAACCCTGCATAGGCTGCGGCCTTTGTGAGGGGGTCTGCCCCATGGAGGCAATAAGCGTTCAGGGCGGAGTCGCGGTTATCGATTATGATCTCTGCACATCCTGCGGCCAGTGTCAGGACATCTGCCCGGTGGATGCCATTTCCGGTACCAGGTTCGGGAAAAACTATTTCTTCGGGATCAGGGCCTTCTATGGAGAGGGCAATCCTTCCGAAGACATTTCCGTAAGCGATCAGGCTTACAGGCTGGTTTACTTCAACGCCCATTCAACCATAGGTCCAGACCCCGGGATCCAGCAGTGTCAGCGCTGCGAGGAAAGTGAAGACTCTCTGGGCTGCTATGGCGGCTGCTATGTTCTCAGTGACTACAAAGACGAGGCAAGAACGGTTTTCACCGGCTTCGGCTGTCCTGTGGACGCAATCTGGCAGGATACCATTCCAGTGGGAGATCTGAACAACATGATATACATTGACTACAACTTGTGCATTAGCTGCGGTCAGTGTCTCCTCGAGTGCTGGAACTACGAGGAAAGGATCAATCCTGATCCCAATGCCTATATCGGATTCAGGTCATTCAAAAGACGTGTAGTGCCTGCGGACTGGGTTCCAGAATACCCTGCAAGGCCTTAACTGATCCAGTAAGGAAGGAGCCTTTATGAAAAGCGCTTTAATGGTAGGTTTTTTTGCCTTCGCGGCCTTTGCGGGAATAGTTCTGAACTGGGGACCTGTCCAGGGGGAGTACACTGAACTTCAAGTTCGTGCGGACGGAGCGGTTCTTGCTGTAATTCTTCCTGAAGACGGAGCATTCCCCGAGGGGTTCGAGCTTAAGGAAGCTTTCTATGTGGTTCCTGAAGACTGCATCGGATGCCAGCTATGCGTGGGTACCTGTCCCGTGGAGGCCATTTCCATGAACGACTGCGGCAAAGCCGTAATCGACCCCGACCTGTGCATCAATTGCGGCATCTGTGCAAGCAACTGTCCCGTAAGCGCCATCAACCCGCTGGACATGGATAACTGCGCACTGTACGGAATAACCGCCGAGGGAGATGAGGTACTGATCCAGGAAGGCTTTGAGGAGGATTAATGGTTAAGAAAGGGATGTTGATCCTGGTACTGGTTCTCGTAGCGGCAGCTGCTGCCAGCACCAGATACTGGGTAGAACCGGACAAGTGCAGCGGATGCGGTGATTGCGAGAAGGTCTGCCCTGTGAATGCCGTTACCATTGAAGACGGCGTGTCACACATAGACCCTGAGACCTGCATAGGTTGCGGACTGTGTCAGGGGGTGTGTACCTATGACGCGATCCACTAAGATCATTGTTTTCATATCTGCAGTTATTGCAGTTCTTGCAGCCTGCGCAAGCCCGCTTGCCAACGCCATGATAACAGTGGACACAGCCAGGTGCATAGGCTGCGGAGAGTGTGAAGAGGTCTGCCCCTACGGAGCCATAGAGGTTATCGACGGCGACGCAGTGGTAAATCCCGGCCTGTGCCACCAGTGCAACAGGTGCATCGAGGTTTGTCCGGAAGGAGCGGTGTACTGATGAAGACCATCTTTGTACTTCTCCTTGCGGTTTCTTCTGTTTTTGCGGTTTCAATAGAGGAATACGCTCAGATCAATGTGACATCAGACAGCCTTACCTATGGTGAAGGCCTCAGAAAAGACATCACCGCAGGTTTCCGCGTTACCGGTGAAACCTGGGACATCACATTGAACGAAGACTGGGTATCCAACGGTGAGGGAGCAATTCTTCCCCGTTTCTACGGAAACCGGCTTGAGTCCCATCTGGAAGGCAGGATCCGCTTCGGTGGTTTCACCGTGAATCCGGAATTCCAGTATGACATGGACCTGGACAGCTCACAGGTCGTTTACCCGCTTTCTCTGGGGGAGGGTTACAGAAATTCCGCACTGCAGCCTTCCATGACACTGGCCTGGGAACTTCCCGGAGTTCTCGAGGTTTCAGGCACCGGCAGATACTGGATACGCGACACAGCCGCACTTAACTCGGACATGGACGCCGAATGGTCAGAAGTGAGGTACGGGGGGCAGGCCCTCTGGCACACACCTGTTGGCGCTTATCTCTCCGCGGGCGGAGTTTCCCACCAGACCAAACTTGATACCTACGATTACGACGCAAGCTGGTCACGGGTGAATATTGCAGCCGGTTACACACCTCTGCGGTTCCCCACAAGAACCTTCATTACAGCAGAGGCGGAATACTCGCTCTATACAGGTGAAGACTACACGGGAATGTCTCTCCCCAACCGTTTCACAACAAGACTCAGGGCTGTGCAGGACGTGGCCAGAAACGTAACTTTCAACGTTACGGTTTCTCAGGCCGCGGATTTTTACGAGGAAGAAACAGCCTTCGGACCTTTCCAGGCGGCTCTTAAAACAAAGTTCAGGTTTGCCGGCTGGGGAGATGTGCCTTCTTCGGTAACAGTTGGAGGACAGTTCACTGAATCTTCCGTTACCACCAGGCGGGGCGACATAGAGGGAAGATTGAGCCTCGTTTCAGGTCTTTCAGCACTGATGACAGGAAGTCTCTGGTACGGGCCAAGCTCTGTGGAAAACACAGGCGGATACAGAACCCGGGAAGTGATAGGCGGAGGACTGGAGTTCCGAATGGACAACGGTCTGAACACATTCTTCGTTTACGAGAGAGAAGCTTCCAATCTTGATCCTGACGAGGTATGGGGAAGGATCAGAGGCGGAATAGGTTATTACCCGGCTGCCCAATAAGCACCGGGAACAATTGTTGCCGCGGCTGTTATCTTAAGGGATACAGCCGCGGTATTTTTTCACTACTCAAGGGAGCTTATAATGTTCACTGGCCTGGCAGAGGGAACCGGACTTGGACTTGCCACGGGCATTTCCTGTCTTGCTTCATGCGGACCGATTTACCTGTCGTATCTTCTCAGCGAAAAGCGCACGGGCAGACAGTCTCTAGTAACGGTTCTGCTTCTGAATCTGGGCAGGTTCGTCTCCTATGCTTCCTTCGGGGCAATCATGGGACTGCTGGGCGGCTCAATCCCTTCATCGGTGCGAATACCCCTGTCTTACGCCGGTTATGTTCTGTTCTCGGTGTATCTTGTGGTCTCGGTGGTCAGGGTTAACAAAACCTGCGGCGGATGCGCCATCCCGAAATGGATGAAACTTACAAAGAGCCCCATACTTCTGGGAGTGCTCACCGGCTTTTCCATATGCCCTGCTTTTCTCATAGCCCTGACCAGCGCCTTCGATTCCAGCGGCGCTCTGCAGGGAGCCATGCTGTTCACCGGCTTTTTCGTGGGAACCACGGTCTACATGCTGCCCTTTGCGGTTTTCGGCCTGTTCAGCAAGAAGCAGTGGCTCAATACCGTTGCTAAGTATGCAGCCATTTTCGTAGCTGTCTACTTCGCCGTTATCGGCATACGCGGACTTGCCTCCCATTACCTTCTGAGCAAAGATGTTCTCGTGAGCAGCACCACCGCAGGGCCCGGAGATTCTTTCATATACAACGCAATGGGTGATGACTCTCTCTACATCGTGGCTTTTCCGGACATGGAGGGAGACAGGGGAGCTGAACTGTACGCAGACCTTCGGGGTGCTGAAGGTCCGGTTTTCGTTCTTCTGGAGTCTTCAGAGGAAGACTGGCGGACAACCCTTGAAGGGATTCCGGCTCTTGCGGGGGTAATAGGTCCCTGGTGGATGGATCATCGATCGGAAGCAGAACTTCTGCCCTGGCAGCAGGAAGCAAACGAAATGATTCTCGAGAAGGGTTTCAGGCTTTTCGCCATTGAATATGAACCTTATGATTCCGAGAGAGCGGGTATAGTATATCAGTATCTGGGGCGCTACAGCTTCCGGTGCGAAGAGAATTCCGGGTTCACCTTCCTGCTCTCCAGCAGTACAGGATGCAGCACCGGCGACTGCGGCACATGCCCGGCTTTACAGAACAACTAGAGGAGATGGAGAACATGGCTTCCAAGGCAGGATATTCAGGAGAAAAGATAAAGTCGGACCTGATGGTAGAGTACTCCCGGGGCACTCAATCCCTCGTGCTTCAAGGGTTCACCCCAGAACAGGAGAGATCGGTAAGGGCAACCGCGGACCGTCTCGAAATAACGACCGGCACGGCTTCAGCTATTGACTGCGGCGCGGCTCCGTGGGTTGCATCAGCAAGGTTCGAAGCGGCTGTAAGGAAAGAACTGGGTGACGACCTGCTTATCCTTCCCCCTTCCGGGAACTGGACCGTTCAGGCAAAGGACCGTCCAAGAAGAAGCCGGCTTTATGCTCCCGGGAACAATCCCAGGTTCATAGAGAAGGCCGCAGCCGCAGGGGCAGACGGCATAATACTGGACCTTGAGGACAGCGTTTCCCCGGACAGGAAGAACGAGGCCAGAATTCTCGTTTCCTATGCCCTGGCGAACACGGATTTCGGCGATACCGAGGTAATGGTAAGGATAAATCAGGGTTACGAGGCAACCGATGATCTTAACTGGATAGTCCCCCAGCCGGTTCAGCACATACTCGTTCCCAAGGTGGAGGATGCCGGGGAAGTGGCCGCCCTGAGAGACATGATCGAAAAGGTCATGGAGCTGTGCGGAAGGGATTCATTCCCATGGATAATGCCCATTATTGAAAGTCCGCGGGGGGTTCTTAACGCTCTTTCCATCGCAGACTCCATCCCGGAGATGGCGGCCCTTACACTGGGTCTTCAGGATCTTACCGCTGAAATGGGAGTAATGCCCACTCCACGGGGAACCGAAAGCTTCATGGCAAGAAGTATGATAGTTCTTGCAGCCAGAGCTGCAGGTCTTCAGCCCATAGATACCGTATACGCAGACGTGAAGAATGAAGAGGGTCTTGCAGACAGCATCAGAGAGGCCAGGACTCTGGGTTTCGTGGGCAAGGGGTGCATTCATCCCGGGCAGGTCAAGGCGGTGGAGGAGGGCTTCATGCCTTCACAGGCCCAGATAGACAAAGCCCGGAAAATAGTTGCCGCCATGAAGGAAGCAGAGGAGAAGGGCCTTGGCGCCGTTGCCCTGGGTTCCAAAATGATCGATCCGCCTGTGGCGAAACAGGCCATGGCAGTTCTTAAACTGATAGGGGAATAGGATCAGACCTTGAACCTGTAGACAACCTCACTGGCGAACAGCGAAGGGAATCTGGCCGGCAGTCCGAGAACTGCCGGCTTTCCTCTCAAGCCCAGCACCTGGGGTTTTGCAAACCCGAGAGAAGCGGACCAGTGAACAAAGTCCTTTACGCTCCAGAACCGCACGTGCTCCCTTGGATCTGAAATGTATGTAACCGGAAATCTGCCGAAAAGCATTCTTAGTCTATGGGCCAGATACCCGAGATTAGGCGTGGAAATGTAGAGACCCTTCCTGTAATGACCCTGAAGGTTCGCCATCATTACTTCGGTATCCAGCACATGCTCCGCCACCTCGAACATCACAATGTGATCCCAGCTCCCATCAAGGGGAGAACCCGGCCGGGACAGGTCCTGGTGTACTGTATCAAAACCCTTGTTTTTTACGGCTTCCAGGGCTTCCATGGAAATATCGAGACCCGTTCCCCGGATATTTCTCCGTTCACGAAGGACCTCAAGTGTTTCCCCGGTACCGCATCCGATATCGAGAACAGAATCCCCAGTGCCTATGTAAGGCAGTATCCCCCTGGCCCGTCGTTTCGCAGGCTCGGTGACGATCTTCCTTGATCCTCTGTCCTTCCAGTAGACGTCATAGTCCATTACACCGTTTGAAATGCCTTCGGGAAGAGGCATTTCACCGAAGACTTCCTGGAAGGCACTTCGCCCCCTCTGTCCTTCTATTCGCGCATCTGCCATGGATACTCCTCTTTGTTTCCGCCAGGGGGAATATACCCCCGGGAAGCAGAGGGATACAGGGACGCCGGGCTGTTGACACGGTAATCGGAAGTCATTTAATTAGGTATAGAATGGAGGTTTGCAATAATGTCTATATATAAGTTTATTTATGTTTTAGTTGTAGGAATGCTGGCTGCTTCTTCATCTGTGGCCTATACCTTTTCCGATGACTTCGAAGACAACGACATAAGTGACTGGGAGGAACGGGCTGCCAATGGAAACTGGACCGTTTCCTCAGGTGTGGTCAATGGCAGCACTTCTTACCATCCCAGTCTCCTGGTTGCCTCTGAAGGGCTTCCCCTTATGAATTGTGAAATTACTGTTTCAGCATGGGGCATTCATGCTTTCGGCATCTGCTCACGACTTGACGAAAACGACAACGCGGTCATTGCATATGTTTCACCAGATCATAATGTTGCCAGAATCCGGCTGGTTGAAAACGGGTATCAGGGAACCATTCTTCAATCATACTCTTACAATTTTCCATCCGGAGTCATGTATGAACTCACACTGACCCTGGAAGACGAAAATGTTACTTTTCTTATCGAAGTTCCTTCCACAGGTGATTCCTGGACTTTTTCCGCAACTGATCCGTCTCCCCACGCCGGAAGCTTCGGTTTCCACATGGGAGACGAACCGGGGGCCCACTGGGACTGGATAGAAGTTCAGGGAACCGCTGAAGGAGCCACGGACCTTACCTGGTTCACAACCGATGACGGAACCACCGGCGACGGCGATTTCTGCCTCGAACCCGGTGAAATTATCCAGCTTTCCGCCGAGCTTACAAACTTCTCGGATTACTCCCTTTTCAATGCCTTCGGTATACTCCAGTCGCTGAGCTCCTATGTGGAGGTAACCGGCAATTACGTCGAGTACGGTGACATAGCTGGGATGTCTTCTTCCTATGGAAACGGTTCCTTCAGTGTCATGGCTTCACCGGCGGCCTCCGAAGGAGAAGTGTACGATATGAGGCTTACCGTGATGGCAGACGAAGGATATATGGAGCAGTTCACCTTCAGTCTTCCCGTGGGGTCCGGTCTTTCCACCGATCTCGAAGGTGACTCCTTCGGATGGTCATGGTCATCCGCTGAAGCGGGCTGGGCCAATGACTGGCATGTTTCAGACTCCAGGAATCACACTCCGGGGGGACAGTTCAGTTTCAAGTGCGGCGACGCTGGTGCAGGAGATTATTCCAACCATCACTACGGCTACCTCGAAACTCCGTACTTCAACATACTAGAATACGAAAATGCATTCAACAGAGCACAAAATGAAGCCCAGCAGCATTTTCAC
>CAZNFQ010000084.1:0-8977 GCA_964571965.1 uncultured bacterium
ACAATGCCAGGGGAAACATCAAGGAGCATCAGGCAAAAAAAGCCGAGAAGAAGGCAGATGTGCTCTCCGACGTTGACACCACGGTGAACGTGAACAAGGTGGACCTTGTTTACGTCCCCATGTGGCAGATGAAGTACTCCATGGGGGGAAAGAGCTATAGCGCGCTTGTGGATGGAACGAAGAAGGAAGTTCTTTCTGCGGAGTATCCGGTGAGTAAAAAGGCCAAGATAACGATCTTCGATATTTTCCTTGGGATTCCAGCATTGATAGCCGGCGTGGTGGGCTTCAGCGGCAGCGGTCCCGCCGGGGCTAAGATCGCCATGTTTGCCCTTGTTGCAGTTATGCTTGCATACAGCATCATGAAGGGGCTTTCCGGCAAAAACTGATGGATTACGTTCCAGAAGCTGCCCTTTCCTGGTCATGGCTCCGTGCAGGAGGGCCAGGGGGGCAGCATCAGAATAAAACGGAAACGGCGGTACAGCTTCGCTACAGCATTCCCCTCGGAGGTCTTCCTGATGATTCTGCAGAGAGGCTTCGCAAACTTTCAGGCAGCAGGCTGACACAATCTGATGAAATCGTAATTGAAGCCCGTTCCCACAGAAGCAGAGAGATGAACAGACGGGAAGCTATGGACAAGCTTCTGGAACTGATCAGAGAGGCACTGGAAAAGCCGGTAAAAAGAAGGAAGACCCGCCCTACGAAGGCGTCAAGGGAAAAGCGGCTGACTGAAAAGAAGCAGCTCTCGGAGAAAAAAGCATTCAGAAGGAGTATTTCCCCGGATGAACACTAAAACAAAAATTTTTCTTCTGTTTCTGGTTTCAGCTGCCCTGAGGCTGTTCCTGCTTGGCTCGAAAAGCCTGTGGATCGATGAATTCCTGGCCTGGGGAGCAACCCGGATGGGTTGGATCCAGATGATGCGACACGTGGCATCCGGTACCCCGCATCCCCCCGGAGCCTACTTCCTGATAAAGCTTTCCACCCTTCTTGCAGGGGACGGAGAGTTCGGGCTTCGATTCATCATAGCCCTTGCGGGGGCTTCTGCGGTTATCCCGGTTTACAGGCTCGCCTCCCGGAGAACAACTTCAAGCGGAGGGTTCTATGCCGCTCTGCTCTGGGCCGTTTCTCCCTTTGCCGTTTCTTTGGGACAGGAGGTATGGGTGTACGGCATCAACGCCGCTCTTTCTCTGTGGTTCGCGGATACCGCGGATTCGGCATGGAGGGGATCGAAAAAAGCCTATACAGCACTTTTCTTCATTGGATCTGCCGGGGTGTATACCCAGCACCTTTTCCTTTTTTCCATTGCCGCAGGGTGTGTGCTGTACCTTTCGGTTCCCGGCGAACAAAGGATCTCCTTCTGGAAATTTGCCGTTGTTCCCGCGGTTCTTACTCTTCTCTATCTGCCGGTTTTCCTCTACTTTCTTCCGCAGTTCATGGCGAGGTCGCAGAGAATGGCCCGGGCAGGAATAACCGGCGGTATTTCCGGATTGTTCAGTACCGATGTTCTGTCCCGGTACTTTAAGATCATCTCTGGCGGTCTTCTTCCGGATATGACTGCGAATCTTCTGGAAAGGCCGAGAATGCTTGCCGCATACATCCTGAATTCAGCTGTTGTTCTTCTCCTCGGTGTTTTTCCTTTTTTCATGGGCAGAAAATGGAAGATATCCGGAGTCAGATGGCTGTGGATAGCTCTTCTGCTTCCCTTTGGTCTGTTCCTGAAGGACCAGCCGGGAATAAGGCAGCTTGCCGTTCTATGGATCCCGTTCTCCATAACATCCGCTGCGGTGTTTTCACGGTTCAGGTATTCAGGGGCAGCGGTCTGTCTTCTTTGCGCAGCTGCGCTTGTCCCCTATTACATGCTCCGAGAGTTTCCATATCACAGGAGCAACTGGCGTGAAGCGGTTGAGAGGGTAGAATCCGAAGCGGCAGCTGGTGACGCAGTGGTGATTTTGGGAGGTAAATCCACCTCATTTGCCTGGGAGTTCTACTCGCGGACTTCCGTTCCCGTATTCACCCCGGGCGGGAATGACCCATTCGATCTTGAAGCTGGAAGAACGGAAGCTGATCCGGAAGATTTTCTGGATTCCCTTGCCGCTTCCAGTTCTTATAACAGGCTGTGGATAATCAATGATCAATGGGGAGGTCCTTCTCTAGGATCTTTTGCTGGGGAATTCAACCTGTCAGAAGTGCTGCCGGCAGGGGATAGAATGGAAACCGGGCTCATAGATATTTCTCACTGAGAGTAACTATATGTAACGAAATTTGCCAAATCACTTGTCAATTGATTAACTTCCAGTAACTGAAACAAAAAATTGACATCCTGTGAGAGGGGGAATTGGCTTGAAGCTTTCCGTGACAGCAGTTACAAGGCCGGTTGCCGTAACCGTTATTTCCATTGTGGCAGCAGTCCTGGGAACCATTGCAGTTCTCCAGATGCCGGTGGATCTGCTTCCCTCCGTTGAGTATCCCAGAATCACCATTGAAACCCAGTATCCATCTTCCAGTCCATACGAGGTGGAGAGACTTGTCACAGACCCTCTGGAGGATGCACTTGCAGGCGTCAGGGGTCTGCGCTCCTACACATCACGTTCTTATGGTGACATGAGCCGGATCACACTGGAGTTCGACTGGGGCGCCAACATGGACTTCACAAGGCTGGAGGTCCGTGAGAAACTGGACGTTGCCAGCTGGTCGCTGCCCGATGCGGCTGAGCGGCCTACAATTGTAGACTACGACCCATCTTCCAGACCCTTCATGGAAATACTTCTGACCATGGACGGCGGGTGGACTGACATTACCGACTTTTCCAGAAGGGTCATCGCCACAAGAATAGAGCAGGTGGACGGCGTTGCCGCCTGCGAGATAGACGGAGAAGCAGAGCCTGCGGTTTACGTGCGACTTCACGACGGTGTCATAGAGGAACTGGAGATCGATCCTGCAACAGTGGCGGCAGCCCTTGCCGGAGCAAATGCAGTATCCTCCGGCGGGCAGGTCCGGGATGGAGAGAAGGAGTTCTTCCTGTCCCTTCAGGGTGAGTTCGAGAACCTTGACGACGTGCGCAACACTGTTGTGGGAAGCCTTGGGAACACCCCGCTTCTTCTTGGGAACATAGCCGATGTCTACATTGCGGAAAAACCCCCCACGGAATGGGCCAGCTACAACGGTGAGAGGGCCATAATACTTCGCATACGCAAGATGTCCGAGGCTAACACCGTAGAGGTTGCAGGTCTGGTACGGGATGTTGTTGAAGAGCTTAACGCATCCCATGAAGGCATGAACCTTCAGATAATACAGAACGATGCCGAATTCATAGAGGAGTCGATAGGGGGCGTTGTCGAGGCGCTGATTCTAGGTGGAATACTTGCCTTCGGAGTTCTTTTCTTCTTCCTTCGCGACTGGAAGAGTCCTCTGGTTCTGGGTCTTTCCCTTCCCCTCAGCATTTCGCTGGCCCTTTTCTTCCTGTACCTTGCAGGAGTTACAGTGAATATAATGTCCCTGGGAGGGCTGGCACTTGGTACCGGGCTTCTTGTGGATAACGCTGTGGTGGTTCTGGAAGCCATTTACAGAAGGCGTGAACAGGGTGACGGCAGAACCCTGTCCGCAACTGCAGGAACCGCGGAAGTGGGCCCGGCAATCGTTGCCAGCACTCTGACCACCATCATCGTGTTCTTCCCAGTGGTATACATGGAGGGCATTACAAGTCAGTTATTCAGGGATCAGGCACTTGCCGTCGGGTCTGCCCTTCTAGCCAGTCTTCTCGTGGCGGTAACAGTGATCCCGGCCCTTGCCGCACGTATTGGAAAAACGAAACAGAGCAAAGACGTAACCGAAGGCATGAAAAAGAGTTATGCAAGGGTAATGGACCGCGTTCTTTCAAGGCGTAAAAGAGTGCTTCTTTTCACATTGATAATCACGGCAATTGCATTCTTCGGTGCTTCCAGACTTCCCATGCAGCTTCTCCCTGATACACCGGCGGACCAGCTTGAAATGACCTTCAGCGCACCTCAGGGAACATCCATGGACCAGCTGGTCGAACTTTCCTCCACCGTAAGCGAGCTTGCCCTTCTTTCAGGAGCCAGTTGGACCAGCGGCAGGGTAGGTGTCCGGGCGGAAGAGGGTGTAGATGCTCTTTCCGTTGCAGCCTTCGAGAATGCGGACGATGCGAATAATGCCATTCTTCCCATACGCGATGCATGGAATGATGCATTCAGCTTCCCGCTGCAGGTTGGACCCAGGGGGACTCTCCTTGGCGAGATACTTGGCGGGGGAAGCGGTTTTACCATCTATGTGGAAGGTGAGAGCATAGAAACTGATCTTCAGTCGGCTCAGACCCTTGCCGGACTGTCCCAGACTGAGATAGAGAATGTGATAAGCTCAGACGTGAACTACCTTCCGGGAAAACCCGAGATAGTGGTTAGGCCGGACCGGGAACTCCTGGAGCTTCTGGGCATAACGCCCAATGACGTTGCAGACTACCTCGAGAGCCTTTCCCGGGGAATCGTTGCCACCACCTACTACAGACAGGACGAGAAGGTGGATGTAATGCTTCTGGCAGGAAGCGGCGAAGGCATACCTGTGGATTCCCTCTTCAACCGTTCCGTAGGAATTGGAGGCAGGCTTCTGCAGGTGGACCGCATTGTGAGCACCTTCGTAAGGCAGACCCCGGGGTTCATCGAGCATTACCAGGGCAACAGGGCAGTTGGAGTAACCATTCAGAGCAGCGGCACCAACATGGCTGGAACCGCAGAAAGAATAACGACTCTCTCAGACTCTGCCCTTGCAGGAGAACCCATAAAACTGAGAACGGGACCTGAAATAGAGGAAATGGACAGAACCGCTTCAAGTCTGATTCTTGCCGCTATCCTTGCGGTGGCACTGGTATATGTGCTATTGGCGGTTCAGTTCGAGTCCTTCATCGAACCTTTCATTATCATGATAACCGTTCCCCTTGGTGTTATAGGTGTGGTCATTGGACTTGCCCTCTTCGGTCAGAGCTGGAACGCTCTGTCTGGAATAGGTCTTGTGATACTGTCGGGAATAGTGGTGAATGACGGAATTCTTCTTGTGGAAAGGATAACCCAGCTGAGAAAGCAGGGTCTCCCCGTTAAACAGTCTGTGATAGATGCCGGCCGTGACAGGTTCAGACCGGTTCTCATGACAACCGTCACAACCGTTCTGGGGCTTCTCCCCATGGCTATTGGCCTTGGTGAAGGCGCCGCCCTGAGGCAGCCCCTTGCCATAGCAGTGATCTCAGGAATATCAGTTGCTACCCTTCTTACTCTGGTGATAGTGCCGGTTCTTTACGCCGTGCTGGTCAAAGACAGGATAACCAGATGATCCGCACGGTGCTGAAAAGGCCCAGAGGTACGGCTATTGTTTACATAGCCCTGCTGGGACTTGCGGTGGTAAGCTTCTTCAGGATTCCCATAGAGGGTTCTCCGGATACCACACTCCCTGAGCTGAACGTAACCACAGGCTGGTACGGGGCAGACCCGGAGGCGGTATGCGAACAGGTCACAAGACCCATTGAAGAGGTTTCCAGGCAGCTTCAGGGTGTCCGGGAGGTTTCTTCCCAGTCCAGCGAAGGCAGAAGCGTGGTAACGGTTTCCTTCGATCAGGGAACCGATATGGACATTGCATCCATGGAGCTTACCGAGAGAATTTCCATGATAAGGGATGATCTGCCGAACAATGTCAGCGCAAGCACAATAACCCAGGCGGTGCCCAGGGAGATGGAGAGCGAGGGTTTCCTCATCTATGCCATCACCGGTGCTGAAAAATCAATTCTGAAGAACCTGGCTGAGGATGTTGTCGTACCTAGACTCGAACGGGTTGATGGCATCAGCTCGGTGATTGTGGAAGGCATCGGCACCGAAGAAATCCTCATAGACATAGACATGGAAGCCCTACGTTCCCTGGACCTTACCCTTGCCCAGGTTGTTTCCTCCATACAGAACGGAATAGTTGACAGGAATGTGGGGGTGGCAACGGATACCACAGGTCTGGAAGCTGTTCTGCGGGTTTCAAGCGTTCCCATGAATCTCTGGGAGATGGAACAGCTCATTGTAAGGCAGACAGGAAGTGATTTCGTTACCCTGGATGATATCTCCCACGGTATTTACCAGAGCTTCTCGGACAATTCCGGCGTGATTTTCAGATACAACGGACTTGATCAGATCACCATGGAACTGGACAGATCCCCGGGAAGCAATGCCGTGCGGGTGGCATCGGTGGTGAAGGCTGAAGTTGAAAGGATACAGGAGGAGCTTCCCCCCGGAATATCCCTCAGTCTCACCGAAGACGGCACAGAGGCGATCACCGATGACCTTAATGCCCTTTCCTGGAGAGCTCTTGTTTCTCTGGGGCTTATCATGCTTATCCTTCTTATCCTCAATCCAAGTCCCATGACAACTCCTCTGATACTCAGCTCCATACTCTTCAGCAGTGCCCTGGCGGTTACAGCGGTGTTCCTTGCCGGCTACAGCATCAATGTTCTTACTTTGAGTGCCCTGGCAATTGCCTTTGGTCTGCTCGTTGACGGCGCGGTGGTGGTTATGGAGGCCATAGCCTACAGAAGAAGGCAGGGAATGAACCCCCTGGAAGCAGCTGCAACCGGGGCAAAGGAAGTTGCCATGCCGGTTCTGGGAGGCATTCTTACAACCCTTGTAGCCTTCGTGCCCCTTCTTGCAAGCGAGGGAGTGCTTCGCATCTACTACAGACCCTTCGCGTTCACCGTGGCGGCAACCCTTCTTGCTTCATACGCGGTGTGCCTTACCTTCGTTCCTTCCATTGCAGGACACTGGAGCAGGGGCAACTGGTACAGAAAAAGGAAGTGGGACAGAACCCTTGGGAAAGTGGTCTCCATACTTCATCACAAACCGTGGATACCGGTTATTTTTACCTTCCTGCTGGTTGCAGGCTCTGTTTATGTGCTTCTTGCCAAGGTGGAACACGGAAGGACCTGGAACTTCGGAGGTGACAGGGATTACCTTTACATTTCCTATGCCTTCCCTCCGGGAACACCCCAGGAGATATCAGACGATGTGGCCCGTAAATTCGAGGAGATAGTGACTTCCAAGGAGGGTGTTCTTTCCACACGAACCACCGTATTCGGTGAGGCGGGTATCGTTTACAGCCAGTTCGATCAGGAAGCCCTTCGGAACGGCGTGGCCCTGCAGACTGAATCCGAAGCCATTGCCCTTGCAACGACCATCGGTGGAACTCGAAGGATATACGTGGGCGGCATCAGCCCCGAGGGTTACTGGAAGAGCACTTCCAGTGCCGGGATGATGCAGACCGTAGAGCTCAGGGGTTTTGATTATGAAGGCCTTAAGGGTATTGCCCTTAATCTTCAGACCCTTCTCGAGAGGCATCCCAGGGTTGAAGAGGTGGATATAAACTGGAATGCCAGGAGCGTGGACAGGGAACAGCTTGCCATAGTCTTCGACAGAATAGAACTTGCAGATCTTGGAATAAACCCCTATCAGCTGGTCATGGCCCTGCGTTACAACATGGCCGGGGGTTACGGCGCCCAGGTGCGCATAGCCGACCAGACCACCGATCTCTCCTTCAGGCTGGAAGGCCAGCGTGATCCTGAACTCAGCGAGATCCTGGACAGCCGGATAGTAACACGTGACGGCTTCATGAGGATGCGCGACATAATCGACATCGACACCATTGGAGTTCAGGGAACGGTGATAAGGGAAGACGGCGAATACGTACGTACAGTGGCCTATTCATTCATGGGAGCCGAAAGAATGGCTGCCAGGTTCAGACATTCGCTGCTCACAAGCCTGGAGCTTCCTTCGGGTTACAGGGTGTATGAAGATACGACCTTCCTTCCTGACTGGCTGGAAGAGGAAAAAGGCATGGACATGAACCTTCTGGTGATACTGGCCATACTGGCTGTGTTCGCCGTTACGGCCATTGTGTTCGAAAGTTTTACAGCCCCTCTGTATGTTCTTGCCGTTATCCCCATGGCCCTCGTGGGTGTGGTTGCAGGGTTCTGGGCCTTCGACAGGATTTTCAGCCCCGAGGCTTACGTGGGCAGCGTTTTCCTGGTAGGTATAGCAGTGAACAATTCAATTCTTTTAATAGACAGTTTCGAAAAGAAGAAAAAAGCGGGCATGGAACTGCGAAGATCCATCGACGAAGTTGTGGAGGAGAGGCTTCGCCCTATCCTTCAGACCACCGCTACAACGGTTCTGGGGCTTCTGCCTCTGGTTCTCTGGCCAATATCGAGCCAGGATCTGTGGGGAACCCTTTCATTTACCGTTGTCTGCGGAATGGTCATATCAACCCCACTGGTTCTCGTAACTCTGCCTGCTTTGATCCAGATCACTTCCCGGAGGAGGAAAAAGCATGTTCCGGAGAATTAGTTTTGCTGCCCTTGGTCTTATACTGATAATGGGATGCGGTGAAGAAGAGGAGATGGAGAGGGAAACCCTTGAACCGTCGCCCCTTCCTGTGTCCGCTTCAGTTGCGGAAACAGGCGTTCTCTACGAAGTGATAAGCTCTACCGGAAGAGTATCCAGCAGGCGAACCCAGAGCCTCACTGCACAGATCCAGGGGCAGGTGGTCCAGGCACCGGAATATGACGGGGAAGCCTTCTCCCGGGGCGATGTCATCTTCCGTGTGGCAAGCGGTCAGCATGCTTCGAACCTTTCCGCTGCAAACAGCGAGTACAGGAATGCACAGGCCCTTTACCAGTTCGAGATAGACAACTACCGCGGGGAGATAACAGAGGAAGTAAGGCGCATGCTCAGGCAGACCACCGGTCTCGAATCTGCTTCGGCCAACCTTTCAAGCGCACAGACCCAGTACAGCAACAGTGCGGTTGCAGCGGGATTCGACGGCCTTGTTTCAGATGTTTCCGCTCAGGTGGGTATGACGGTTTATCCGGGCTCTCCGCTGGGAACCCTCGTTGATCCCTGGAGCCTTCAGGTTGAGGTTGATCTTGACGAGAGACAGCTTGCCATGT
>CAZNFQ010000085.1:0-8860 GCA_964571965.1 uncultured bacterium
GACGTCGGATTTGAAGTCCGAGAGGAACACCAGCTCCCTTCCGCTCCCGCTGACTTTAATAAGATTGTAGATTTCTGCCGATTGTCAAGTTTCGGGAAAAATAGTATAGATAACTTGTCTAGTGAAAAGGGGAGGGGGGAAAATGGATATTAACTCCAAGAAAATTGTCGATGCAATAGCATCTGCTCCCGACTCCACTTCAAGAACAGACGAATTAATAAATAAAATGCCTGAAGGGCATGCCATAGTTGAATTAATGGTAAATTTTGATATAAACGCCATGTCATCTCCGGCATACTGTCTTGCCTTTTTCACCATTGTTAATCCCATGACCTTTTCAGACAAGCTCGTCAGAATGACCCATGATCAGCTTTACACTGAAACCGGCCCACTCTCAGAGGAACTCGTGACCCTCTGGAAAACCGTTGAAGATCTGAGGATCGACCAGAGAATGAACTTTCTCGCAAGGGTTTCACTGCTTCTGGAAGCAGCCTGTGTCGCCTGGCAGGATTCAGGCGATTCGGTGGGACTCATGGCAGGGTCATCTATTCTTGCTCCCCTTTGCGCTGAAGATGATCCCGATTCGCAGACCCTCAGAATCGAGTCCGGAGTCTGGCCCAGCGGTATCTGGAATAAGCTGGAAGAGGTACTGGAAGAGCTTGATTTTACCAGGGAAAGGGATAAATCCTGGAAATACCGTATCGATCTGGACAGCAGAGAGAGACTCGTATCCGCAGCGAACATCAGAGCCTATGTAAAAACCGGTGCAGACACACTTTCACCCCTTGCCCTTGCAAGGCTTTCCCAGAACCTTGTGACGAAGCTCAGTCTGCTCCAGAGAACCATCAGCATGTATCCCCCGGACCATCCCTCAATAGCCCCTGCCCTTGGAAGCTTTATCGATATGCTTGGATCTTTTGCCGGCAGCGAAGGTGGAATGATCGCCATTACCATCCTCGGTGGTGAGTTAATGGTGAACAATGTTAAGGTCAAATCAAAGACGAAGACAGTGCAGAATTTCCTTGCTCATCTTACTGAAAGAAGGATCAACAGCATCTCATTCAAGGAAGAGCTCGATGAGCAGGAGCTGTTCAATTTCATCGATCTGATCAACAGGAAACCGGGACAGATAAGGGACAGAGGCGGACTGGTGGAAATGTGCAAATCCCGCGGCATACAGAATGCCACGGTAGATGAATTCCGGTATGCTCTGGTGGCCAAAGACGGCAAGCTCGTAGCACAGACCGTCAGTGCATCAATGGACACCACGCTTGAGGACCTGATCTTCAAGGAATTGATCGACAGACTCCAAAGGGGAGATTCCATCAGGGATATTCCCCACGAACAGCTGGGAGAGGCCTTAAGCAGAATTCTGGAAGAATCTGCATCCGGGTCAGGCAAGTATCGATCCATGCTTGCTGATTTTGTGGCAACGCTTGATCCCTCAATTCTGGAGGAAGGTGTTCTCGTAAGCAGGGAACTGCAGAAAACCCTTGCATGGAGCGCGTTGAGAAAGATCATCGACAAGAACCTGGAAGATCTCGACAGCGGAGACCAGGACCGTATTCTCGATTCCATAGACAAACTCAATCAGCTGGCCTGCATAGGTGCAGAGCGGGGCAAATCCCATACTGTCATGCATGTGATAGACAATATCCATGGTATGCTTCTTTCAGGTGATTTTTCACCGGATACCCTCTTTGCCTCATTGATACTCATGGGTTCCGTTTGTGAAAGGCTGATCGCCTCAGGCAGACTCACCACTGCTTCGGAGCTTTCTGCGATAATATCTGACTGCAGAATGCTCCAGGTACCAAGCCCGAACCACGCAAGCGCCTTAAGAAGAGGTCTATCGGAATCACTGCGCAGAATAGATACCCCGGATGCAGCAGACGTAATTCTTCAGGCCTTCATGGAGTCCGACGAAAGCAGATATCAGGCAGCGGAAAAGATTACGGAAGCGGTTATGTTCAGGAACCTCGGGATGCGCCTTGTGGACCTGTTCCTGGAACGCAAAAGGGAAATCCGGGCAAGGGCTTATTCAGTGCTCAGCCGTTTCGGTACGGCGTACCTTCTCATGTTCCATTCCAGGATAGACGAGATACAAAGGGGAGGGCTCTCGGTAAGGATCAGGGAAACGGGAAGGTTTGCCGCTCAGGACTGGTATATAATGCGGAACCTGGTGGCACTTCTCGGAGATATTGGCTCTCAGAGGTCGATACCTCTGCTGGAGCAGCTATGCGACGACTCGGATGACAGGATACGAAAGCTTGCGCTTCTTTCCCTGGGAAAAATCGACACCAAGAAGGCTGTTTACCTGGCATCCAACATGGTTGGTGACCCGTCACCCGATGTGATAATTGTGGCTGTGGATGTTCTCTCTAAGGCACAAAAGCCGGACAGGGGTCTGATTCCTGCTCTTCTCAGGCTTATGCATACACTGCCGGAAGCCAGAAAACCGCTGATGAGGTTTTTTGTTAAGGTCTACGATGAACCGCATGTGTGTCAGCACTTCCGCACTGCATTCCAGCATGCCAGGGGAGTGCCCTTCGAGGATGAAGACCTTATGCAGGATGCCCTGGCAATAATCATCAAGTCAGGAAAGACCGAAGATATTAACTCTCTGAAGACCTATCTGGACAGAAACAGCGGAGGAACTCTGAAGAGGGCTTCTGCGCCGGAAGAGGTATTGAGAACCGTTTCTTCAGCGATCAACATGATAAGATCAGCTGATAGACAGGGAACACCGGCTACCACCTGATGTCCGCTCCGAAGAACATGTGCCTTGCCGGGGAGTATGCGTTGGGATTGCCTGCAGGTCCTCCGGCAATGTGATCCGGCTCACCGTCTCCATCCTGGTCTGCCTCCCACCAGTCGACGTTGTAGATCCTGTCCACATTTCTTCTCCCAAAGAGATTGTAAACATCCACATAGAAGTTCAGCGATGTGCCGGCGAACCAGAACCTCTTTTCCACCCTGAGATCCGTGTTCATTCTCCAGGGGTAGCGTTTTTGATTTCTGAAAAATGGATGTGTACCGTGTCCCGCGTTGTCGTAGGGGATACCGCTTCCATAGGCAGTGTTGAGTCTGAACCCGAAACCCTCAAGCCAGCTCTGGCCGAAGAGCTCATCTCCCTGATCCACCATCAGCCCAATGGAGCCGTTTGCAGTGTGTCTCTGGTCCCAGTCCAGGTATATGTCATCGTTTGGTACAGGGTACTGGCTGCCCCACCCGTAGGAATAGTTTTCAGTGGGTGATGATTCCCTCCCCTTTGCGACGCTGTATGAATAGTTGAGGGCGAAGGACAGATACCTGGATGATCGTCTCAGAAGACCAAGTTCAGCGCCCCAGACAGTTCCCGTGCCGTCGCTGTTCACATACTGCCAGTATTCCTCGGTTTCCTCCTCCAGCTGTGTGGAGACAAGTCCTGTGATCTCCTTGTTGTAAGCTACCAGTTCCAGAAGAGTATAGGAATCGAACATATGCTTCATCCCTATTTCCCAGGAAACCGTTTCCTCCGGATCAAGATTCGGATTTCCCGAAAGGGGATCACCTGAGGAGGTGGAACTTGACTGACTGTCGTAGTACATAAGGCTCAGACCCGGTACCTGGTAATAATGACCGTAGCTTGCCCTGATCACATCACTGGTTGAGATTGGATAGGAAACCCCCAGTCGCGGACTGAGCTTGTACTTACCATCGGCATCATCAGAGTTGGGATCCACAACGTCCATTCTCAGGCCCAGATTGGCAATGAGTCCAGCCGTGTATTCAATTCTGTCCTGCATATAGATACCGTGGAATCGAGGCGCACCATCCCACGAGGAATAGGTGCTTGTGTAGCCTGAAGGGGCATATATGTCCCATCCCGAAGACTGGAAAAAGCGGCCATCATAACCTGTTTTCAACTGATGGTAGGCATTCAGCTGGTTCGTATAGTCAGCTCGAAAGGTTACCACGTCCGTGGAGGACTCATGCCTTATCCAGTCCACATGACCGCTTCTGTAAAAGTGGTCTCTATCTTCGAAACGGTAGGGTGCTTCGTACTCAAGCCATTCTTCCAGAGAGAAGTTTTCCCCTATGATGTTTCCAGTTGAATCTGTTACTCCATGGGATTCTTCCGTGCGGTAAAAATTCAGTTTGAGGTCTATGAAGCTTCTTTCGTTGAGGGAGTGTGTCAAAGCCAGACCCGGCGAGAATCTCGATTGCTCACGCATGGGGAGAGCTCTCTCGTTCTCCCTTGAATAATAGAGTGTATCTCCATCGTTCACATAGTGTTCGGTGGTTCTGGACCATAGCCAGTCTCTCCACCCCTTCTCTGAACTCGAGAGGTAGAAATTGGCCACCAATCTGGTGGTGGGGGATGGACGCCAGGAAATTTTTGCAGTACCGCTGATGTTCTCCATTGTGCTGTTGTCCCAGTTGCCTCTGCTGTCTGCGTGATTGAAACCGCTTCTGTCATAGGCACCCGTGATGAAGAACCCGCCTGTTCCCGGAAGCCATATGGGACCGCCGATGGCTCCTTCACCCCGGAAGGCATCTCCGTGGTACAGCTGGTTCTCCCATACGGAGTGTTCAACGGTATTGACACTTCCGTCACCGGACTGGGAATAAGCTCCGCCACCCCCGTTCAGGGCCGCTGTGAAACGATCGGTGCCGTCCTTGGTAATGATGTTGACTATTCCCGATTGTGCTCCTCCGTACTCAGCACTGAAGCCTCCTGTGGTAACCGACACCTCTGAAACTGCCGACAGGGGTATGTTCATTGTGAACTGGTTCGTAGCAGGGTCATTCATGGGAATGCCGTCCACCATGTAGATGACCTCTCCTGACCTGCCTCCCCTCATGTGCAGGTCGGCTCCTGCGGTTACTCCGCCTGAGTTCATGGAGACAATTTCCCTTATTGAAGAGACAGGCATAGCGTTTATATCGTCGCTGTCTATTACGCTGATTGAAGAGGTTTCATCGAAGACGATGAGTCCCCTCTGATCAGATACGGTAATGACCGTGCTTCCCGATGCTTCTTCGTTCAGCACGAAATCTATTCTGGTGGTGAGGTCTGCGGATACCCTGACCCCTTCAACGGTTTGTTCAGCCTTGCCAACCATTCTGGCCAGAAGGGTGTATTCCCCCGGATTGAGATTGTGTATAAGGTATTCTCCGTTTGAATCTGTCATGGTACCGAAATCTGTGCCTACTATCATCACGGAAGCTCCAGTTAGTGGTCCCCCTTCGTTGTTTCTTACGACTCCTGCAATTCTTCCGGTGGTTCCCGCTATTGCCGAAAACCAAATGAACAGAGCACAGACTACCGGTGTCCTCATTTGTATATCCCTCCTTTAAGTTGTTTCCTATATATTGCCACTATTGAGCTGGAGAGGTAGTCTTGAGAAAATTTGAAATCCGTTACGCGCTCATATTTGTATTTACGATTATGGGCTGTGTTGAGGTAAATCCCGCTGGGCCAGGTAAATATATCAATCCGATATATCCTGATTCTGAAAAGGGATACTTCTTCTGTGGTCAGGGTCCGGGGGCCTGTGTCTTTGCGCCGGGCACCAGTACCGTCTGGATATCTGTTCCTGCTGCTCAGTGTCTTTTGTTCCGTGATGTTTCAAAGGCGGTTGTGAACCCCTTCCTAAGCGATACCCTGCATCTGCGCTTCTCTCCAGACCTTTTAAGGGCACCCTCTTCAGGACCATGCATTTATACCAATGTTTACGGCGGCAATGACATCTTCGAGATCAATACGGAAGAGCTCTCATATCAAAGGGTTTACAGTGCATCCTCTTCCATAGCGGCAATGAAAATATCCACTGACGGTTCCCTTCTTCTCCTGGGGAGCCAGGGCGCTCCCTGGCACGTGGAATCGGTTTCCACCGAATCCTGGGAACAGCAGGCGTCTTTTAACACTGAATGGCCGGTTCAGAAGCTCGAGATCGCTCCGGACAATTCACTTGCTGCCATTGCCAATTCAGGCTTCATGGACATCATCATTCTTGACTTGAATTCATTATTGCCTGTGGATACACTGCATATGCCAATGAGGATCGGAACCATGGCATTTCTTCAGAACTCCGCTCAGATAGCCGTTCTGGATGCCTCTGCGGGAAAACCTTACATGGTAAAAGTGGACATTGGAACAGGCGAAGAACTGTTTCGCTCAAGACCTATAAATTCCTATCTGATCAACAGCCGGATATTGAACACGAATACCCTTCTGCTTCCCAGAAATCAGGATGAAAGGATCTCCGTTCTTAATATGGAAAACATGATATTTGCGCCTTCTCTTTCTGTTGAGCACAGGGTAGGCAGTGTTTGTGTTTCATCTGATGGAGCTTACATTGTTACTGTTTCCAGAACCGCCATACCAGGAAGGGCTACGGTATTTCACTATGAAAACTGAATCTGCTGCCTTGTTGTCTGTCTCCATTGCATTCCTCCTTTTGCAGGTGGGATGTGTGGACTCGTTAGAACCAGCCGGGCTGGCGCAGTATGAGAACCCTGAGTATCCTTCAGATCTTCGCGGTTACGCACTTGTTTCATCCACATTTTCAGATGCATTTTTCCACCGGGGGCGGGTGTACGTTCTCGACAATACTTTCCAGATGATGACATCTTTCTCGGCATCAGACCCCAACCTGGCAGTACCTGAAAGCCTTGTTGTCAAGGATACCCTTCTTCTGGGAGTTTCCCCCGGCCACGCCACATTCTGCCCTGAGAAAGAAGTTCTCTTCTTCGCAGATTATTCTCAAAACGACATCTACAGACTCGACGACATTCAATCCGGTTCGCCTTCGCTTGTTTACAGCTGTGAATCCATCGTAACGGACATATTCCCTGTGGATAACGGGAATTCATTGATCATCTGTTTCCTGGGGCCTGAATGGGCTGCAAGGAAAATAGACTCGTCAACAGGGGAGATACAGGGAGAGTACCAGGCGAACTGGCCTATTAACGAAGCATCCGTTTCCCCCGACGGAAGCCGTATTCTCATAAGCAATTCCAGCGCAAAATACCTGCTGGAAATAGACACTGAAACAATGCAGCAGACAGACTCGATTCCATTACCCGAGCGCATAGGAACCTTTATTTACAATACCAGTGGAAACATCGTGGTTTTCAACCAGTACACCATACATCCCAGGGTTTACCTCCTGGATGAGAACTCCCGGGAAATAATTGATATCGTCGAATGCATCAACCCGTACAGGGTATGTTCTCTAATCCCCGGTACCGATGTTGTTCTGGCTCCCAGAAGATCAGACAACAGAATTTCCGTGCTGAATACGGAGAACATGATTTTTGCGCCTTCTATCTTCTGTTTCAATTACGCTGAAATGGCTTTTTCAGCGGACAATGGAGAAATAATAATTGTACTGTCAGATTCTCCGGGAAGGGTATACATTTATGAGAATACAGACAGCTAGATTAGCTGTCCATACGTTTTTCCTCACTGCTCTTGCCGGATGTGTTGATCCTGTTGAGCCGGCGGGATCTGCACAGTACGAGAACCCTGACTATCCATCTGAGCTTATGGGTTATGCCGCTGTTTCCTCGGAATTCACAGGAGCTTTTGATTATCTGGGCCGCATTTATGTGATGAATGACGAAACCGAACTCATCGAGTCTTTCTCTCTGGACGATCCCTATCTGGATATGTCGTCCATTCCCGTTGAAAAGGATACCCTTCTTCTGGGATTCAAACCCGGCGCATTCTGCCTTGAAAGAGCAACCGGTACCCTCTATCTGGAAAACCGTGAGAATTACGGTGTCTACAGGGTGGTTCTTCCAGACGGAGCGCCCGAACTGATCAGGGAATCCCAGTCTATAATTACAAGTCTGGATCTCCTGGACGGCTCAATTATCATCAGCTATCTGGGACCGGATTGGCTTGCCAGAAGAATCGATGCTGTAACTGGAGAAACTCAGGGAGAGTTCCATACAGGCTGGCCCGTTACAAGAACCTTTCTCTCCCCTGAGGAAAACAGGCTTGTACTTTCGAACTCCTCCAAAGAATTTCTTCTGAACGTAAACCCCTTTACCATGGAGCTGATCGATACACTGCATCTTCCCGAGAGAACAGGTCCATTCCTGGTGAACAGCCAGGGTAACACAGTTGTTTTCAATCAGAATTCGATACATCCCTCCGCATACCTTTTCTCCGGAGAAACGGGGGAGGAGATGAATAAGATAACAACCGTCAACTCCTACAGGAGCTGCTCACTGATCCCGGGGACTGACATAGTTATCGCACCCAGGCGTTCGGAAAACAGAATATCCGTACTGAACACCGGAAATATGATATTTGCCCCGTCCATTTCCTGCATTCAGCATGCCGAGATAGTCTTCTCAACATGTGACGGAGAATACATCATCGTTCTCACTGACGTTCCCGGGAGGGTCTACGTTTATTCCCACCAGTGAACAAGGCCGGGTTC
The DNA here is from genome assembly GCA_964571965.1 of uncultured bacterium. GTDB lineage: Bacteria > Fermentibacterota > Fermentibacteria > Fermentibacterales > JCC-6 > Sabulitectum. The sequence goes on from CAZNFQ010000085.1 coordinate 8,442, forward strand.
CACAACCCTCCCGTATTTTCTGTGGGAGGGCAGAACCCTTACTGTATAGCCAAACCTCCCTGCAGTGCTGCAGTTAATGCTTCCTCTGAAGTAGAGTACTCCGTTTTCCTCTCCGGTGAATTCCAGTCTGGTGGATTCACGGCCGGTCAGCCAGCCGTCTCCTGATGCAAGTCCGAACTGGGTTTCCACTGACAGGTCATCTGCACTGAGGCCGGGAGCTCTCAGCCTTGCTGTTATCTCAATCCTGTCTCCCACTACCATTGTGTCGGAAGGATTATCGGAATCTACGCCGTCGATGGTGATGTTATGCCATTTCTCCCTTACCGCTTCCTTCCAGTTGGCAAGGTCTCTCACTCCGTCGTGGTTGTTTTCTGCTATGGTTCTGGAGAACTCCAGAGCGGGTATGTAGTAATCTCCGG
>CAZNFQ010000086.1:0-8709 GCA_964571965.1 uncultured bacterium
TGCAGATCGTAGACGGCAAGGCCAAACTGGTGAAGGACTCTTACTGCGACGGCCTCGGCAACTGCCTGGGAGACTGCCCGCGTGGAGCTATAACCATGGAAGAGAGGGAGGCTGATGCCTTCGATGAGAAGGCCGTTTTGAAACATCTCGAGAACGGTGAACCATCAATCGGTTGTCCTGGTACCGCCTCAATGAGTTTTCCATCAGACAGGAAAACCCATGATCTCCAGCGGCAGCCGGCTGAATCAATGATCGAGCAGTGGCCGATTCAGCTGCATCTGGTCAGTGCCGGCGCACCGTACTGGCATGGGGCCCAACTCCTTATTGCCGCGAGCTGTGTGCCGGTTTCCTTCGGAGACTTTCAGAACAGGCTTCTGAAGGGAAGACGGATAGTGATAGCCTGCCCCAAGCTGGACAGAACCGAAGGCTATGTTGAGAAACTCACCGAAATTCTAAAACACAATGACATTTCCAGCGTAACTGTGGCGCACATGGAGGTCCCATGCTGTTCCGGCCTGGTTGCCATGGCTGAAAAAGCCCTGGCGGATTCAGGCAAAGTAATACCCTACAGAAGGATAAAGATAGGAATCCAGGGAAACATCCTGGAAGAAAAATAGGAGGAGACACAATGAGCATGTTCTGCTATCAGTGTGAACAGACCGCAAGATGTACCGGGTGCACCACATATGGAGTCTGCGGAAAAGACCCGGACACTTCAGCCCTTATCGATCTTTTGATTCATGTGACCAAGGGACTTGGTCAGTATGCGCACAACGCAAGACTTTGCGGTGCCACGGATGATTCCGTGAACCTGGCCACAGCCGAGGCGCTTTTCTCCACGGTGACCAATGTGAACTTCGATCCCCTGAGGCTTGCAGGAGTTATACGCCAGACAGTTGCCGCCCGTGACAAGGCGAAGTCCATCTATGAAGACGTCTGTGCGAATCCGGTGCCCCTGGAGGGGCCAGCGGTGTTCGATGTGGCAGACGACCTGAATGAAATGATCGAACAGGGTCTCGGTGTAGGGATAGAAAAAAGGATGACAGAGCAGGGAGAAGACGTTACCGGTCTTCAGGAATTGCTCATCTACGGGCTCAAGGGGGCAGCGGCATACCTGGACCATGCCCATATCCTGGGGAGAGAGAGCGAAGAGGCATACGCCTTCTTCCACAAGGCCCTCAATGCTCTTGCACTGGGAGAATCAAGCATCGATACCCTGTTCGATCTGGTGATGGAATGCGGCAAGAGCAACCTGACAGCCATGGAGGTTCTGGACCTTGCCAATACCGGAACCTATGGGCACCCTGAACCCACACCGGTTCGGATAACGGCGGTGAAGGGCAAGGCGATTCTCGTTTCCGGTCATGACCTTAAAGACCTGGAGGAAATCCTGAAGCAGACAGAGGGTACGGGAATCAACATCTACACCCATGGCGAGATGCTTCCGTGCCACGGTTACCCCGGGCTTAAGAAGTACAGCCACCTCGTGGGCAACTACGGCGGTGCATGGCAGGACCAGCGGGAGGAATTCGAGAAGTTCCCCGGGTCGATCCTCATGACCACCAACTGTATTCAGAAGCCTAAAGATGCATACAAAGCCAGAATATTCACCACAGGTCTCGTTGCATGGCCCGGAGTGGAACATGTGACCGGCTACGACTTCAAGCCGGTAATCGACGCTGCACTTGAAGCTCCCGGCTTCCCTGAAACCGAACCTGAGAAAACCATTCTGGTGGGTTTTGGAAGGAACGCGGTTCTCGGTGTTGCCGACAAGGTGATAGAGGCTGTGAAGGCAGGGAATATCAGGCATTTCTTCCTGGTAGGGGGCTGTGACGGTGCGAAAAGCGGCAGGAATTACTTCACGGACATTGCAAAGGCCATTCCCGATGACTGCGTTATACTCACGCTGGCCTGCGGCAAGTACAGGTTCAACAAGCTGGATTTCGGTGACATAGGAGGAATACCAAGGCTTCTGGACATCGGTCAGTGCAACGACGCCTATTCAGCCATTCAGATAGCCCTTGCCTTATCAAAGGCATTCGGAGTAGGAGTGAACGAGCTGCCCCTTTCCATGATACTGTCATGGTACGAGCAGAAGGCCGTTGCAATTCTTCTAAGTCTTCTGTACCTGGGAATCAGGAACATCAAGCTTGGGCCCACACTGCCGGCCTTCGTTACTCCTGCGGTTCTGAAGGTTCTTGTGGACAAGTTCAACATTGCCCCCACAACAACGGCTGAAGAGGATCTTAAAGAGATTCTCGGATAGAGCTGAAAGGGGAAGCCCCTCTGCCGAAGGGCAGGGGGGCTATTCCGTATCTGTCTGTTCGGGGGCCTTCGGCAGCTGCTTGCTGGCATTGGCTCCCAGATCACGAAGCATTTCGAACTGAGATCTCAGACCGCCATGGCCGGTGGCTCGAGTTATCGCCTTATCCAGAGAGGCAGAGGCGGTTTTGAATTGTGTTCTGGTCTTATCCAGAGCCTCCACCATGCCGGCGAACTTGTCATAGATCCTACCTGCTCTGTCTGCTATTTCCTCTGCGTTCCTGTTTTCTTTCTCCCTGCGCCATATCTGGGCGATCAGCTTAAGGGAAATGAGAAGAGTGGAAGGACCAGATACCACAACATTGGTTCGTGCAAGGTCGTATATCAGCCCCGGATCAGCCTGCATTGCTGCCTGGTAGGCCGGTTCCAGGGGAATGCACATTATCACGAAGTCCAGGGAACGGTTACCGTGAAGTGAGTGGTAGTCCTTGTCTCTGAGTTCCTCAACATGTTTTCTTACAGAGGCAATATGGAGTTTGAGTTCCGAAGCTTTTGTTTCCTCGTCTTCGCAGTTCATGAATCGTTCGTATGCGGTGAGGGATACCTTGGAGTCCACCACCACCATCTTTTCTCCGGGAAGGCGTACGAGGAAGTCGGGTTTTTTCAGCCTGCCTTCATCGTCTCTGACGGATGCCTGGGTTTCGTACTCCACGCCCTTCTGAAGCCCTGAAGCCTCGAATATCCGCTCCACTATAAGCTCGCCCCAGTCTCCCTGGGTCTTGGACTCGCCCTTTATGGCCTTTGCCAGGTTGTTGGCGTCGTCGCTTACTTTGTTGCTCAGTTCCGACAGCTGCCTTATCTGCTCGATGAGTTTGGCGTTGGTTTTCGTGCCCTCGGTGTGTACGTCATCCACCCTTTTCCGAAAGGAATCCATCTGCTCTTTGAAGGGTTTCAGAAGCCCCGAGATCCTCTCTGTGTTCTGCTCGGCGAATACCTTGCTTCTGTTTTCGAATATCCGGTTGGAGAGGTTTTCGAATTCCTTCTTCAGCCTCTCTTCCGACTCCTGCAGCAGCTTGAGATTGTTCTTCTCGTTTTCCAGGTTGGCCTTGAGGGTGGCGTTCTCCCTCTGCAGATCTTCAATACGTTCCTGGCTTATCCTCAGTTCTTTCCTGATTTCCCCTATGTTTTCCTCATGGGCCTTCAAACGGGCCAGTTCAGCCCTGTCAGGACCCTCGCGGTTGATTTTTACCGCCATATAGAGAAGAACTAAAGCCACTACCGAAGAAACAATAAGAACCGCTGTGAGCATAGTTATCCTTTGGAAAGAGACAATGAACGAGAATAGCCAGCATGGAGCCGGTGGTCAACCTGGATTCATCAGCAGTGTTCCTTAAGCTTGCCTGCATGTGCGTTACTGGTATAGATTAAATGTATAGCGGTTAGAAGGGGGATATGTATGCGTATATACCTAATGCTTTCTATTCTCCTGGTCGCCGGTGCAGCCGCGGGAGAGCAGGAATACCTGCTGTTCACCGATCTTGCCTTCGGAAGATCCGTGATGAACACGGAAATACCCAGTTCAACCGAGTATTTCCCCAATCAGCTGAGAGACGGCAGCCCGTCATCCGTGTCTGCTGACATCAAGATAGGCCTTGAGGTGTTCCGGGACCTGGGGTTCTACTTCCGTTACGGGGGCTGGCTCAGAAAGTTCGATTTCGAAAGTGTGCCGCGTTTTGGAAGCAGTGCATCGGTTACCATGCGTCATTTGGGCGGAGGAGTTCGCTTCATGCTGCCCGCTTCGGAGAACTGGTGCTTCATGGCCACTGCAGGTGCAGCCAGTTACTACGGAAATGTGGACAGGATTTTATCCGCCCCCCCTGATCCCGGTCCCCTTGGTTCGGAATCGGGAGAATGGGATTTCAGCAACGCAGGTTTCAATTTCTCAGGGGGGTTCGTCTACAGGGGGATAAGGGATGACGGAATGCTGGTCGCCGGTTTGGAGGCCGGGTTTCACAGGGTAAAGATCGAACTTCAGGATGAGGAAACAGGAGAAACCAGCACTCCGCAAACCACAACGGTACCGGAACTGAAGCTGTACATGGGTTTCGGGTTCAAGCTTTGATCGCTGATGGTTTTACCGGAGAAATCTGCAGCCCCTGTCCGCTGTTTTTCTGAATTCCCTGATCTCGACCGAATGTCGTTCCAGTGCTTCCGGGAATGACATGTGAAGAAGATTTCCCAGTTTTCGGCTGCTCTGCTCGCAGGTTCTCAGATTTCCCGACGGGTCTATGGCCCACTTGGTGTCACCGCACCTGCATGTGGTGAACTCGATGGCAGGGAAGTCTTCGGGTTTCGCCAGTTCAGGTTCAACAGGTATGCCCATGTAAATATGCACCGGGCATGCCTCGGAGGCATCCTGGGCCATCTGCATTGCCTGTAGGATCTCATCGTCATCCGGACGGAGGTCTTTTTCATTCAATCTTCCGGTTCCAGTTGGAACGAACCGGTTCAGGCAAACGGAATCTGCTCCAAGGGCCGCCGCGGTTCTTACCCTTATGCCGGTGTTGCTGAAGCTTTCCCCATGGATGCATAGAGATGCGGTTACGGTTGAGCCGGTTCTCACTGCGTGGGTAACCCCCATAACAGTTTCATGCGAGGGGTTCGTGAATCCGATATCGAAGTGGGTTACACCGGAAGCAGTAAGGGAGTATGCCCTTTCCCTGTCAAGCAGGGTTCCGTTGGTGGCAACGGCAACGGGGCAGCCCTTCGACGAGAATACTCTTGCCATGCCCTCAAGGTTGTTCCTCAACAAAGGTTCTCCACCTGTAAGGGTGACTCCCGGAACGGGTTGTTCAAGGCATATGGAGTGGGCCAGAAGCTGTATTTCCCCGCTTGAAAGCTCTTTGGGATTCCCGGGGGCGTTGTAGCAGAACCTGCAGTTCAAATTGCAGCGGTTCGTTACTTCCAATGCGAACCAGAGATCTTTCAGCGCCGGGCCTCCATGAGCTCTGAAAGGATCGCCCTGAAGGCAGGGGCTGCTCTCTGGAATGCTTCGTAGTCATCCTGGAAGCGTTCATGCTGCTCGACTATCATTTCGTAGTGATCTTCGTATTCGCTTGGAACGGCTTTGGCAAGGGTATCCAATGCGGCTGTGTAAGACATGTCCAGCCTTTGTAGAATGGTATCCACCGAGACAGAGCTCTCATCTGTGATTGGGAACTCGTAAAAGCCGAGTCTGCTCTGATCATTGAGCATATCAAGCAGAGACATGGTTACGGCCTTTTCCAGCAGACTGTCCCTTGCTGCCGTGTACTCCGTTGCCGTAATCTCCCCTTCCTGAAGAAGCTGTGAAAGGGTGGTGATCCTGTCTTCGAAGCTGAAGAGCAGGCCGTCCTGTACCGTTTCCGTCCATGGGGCAACCATCCTGGTCATCATCATGGGGTTAATCCGGGAAAGTCTCATGGTCCGTAAAGCGGCTAGATTTATCGTCATATCCAGTGCCATTGATACTTCCGGACTCTGATACTCCATATCCCGGAACAGGCTTCGGAGCTCTGCCGTTATGGAATCACCCTTTTCGGAAGCAATGGGGAAACTGCTGTAGCTTTCTGTGGGTCTGACCCTGTTGAGGGTCTGCCAGATGGTGTTTAAAGTGTTCCAGTCTTCACTCTGGAACAGTTCCTGAAGTTCTGCCTGCGGCAGCACCGCCGCAAGTGAACCCAGCAGGACCGTTTCCTTTGCATACATCACTTATCCTCCCTCTTTGGATACATACTCCGGCAAACCTGCAGTTGTTCCATTAGTGAATGTTACTCTGTCTGATTGACAAATTAAACTTCTCAATTATCATAAGCGCAACCGTTCAACCCTGGAGGTGTACCAATGTACAAAGGAATCACAATCTAGCAGGCAGGCTTCCTGTCTTTGTTTTCTTTGCCTTCATGATTTGCTTTTACCGCAGATCATTCCAATTGGATTGAACGGAGCTTTTCCATAGATGTTTAATTTTTATGACGATTTTACAGAAGACAGAAACCTGAGGGTAAGCTCTCTGAAGCTGCTTTCAAGGTTCGTTCCCTATATGAAGCCCCACTGGAAGGCTTTCGGAGTTGCCGTGGTGCTGCTTCTGATTGCCATTGCCGGAGAGCTGGCAGGTCCACTGATCCTGCGGGCAGTCATTGATGACGCCATCCCCTCGGGCAGCTCATCGGAAATTATCAGACTCTCGGGGCTTTTCGCTCTTATCTTCCTGGTTACCATGGGAATAGCCTATCTGCAGGTGATAATCGCAACCAGGATAGGCCTGGGGATCGTGCGATCACTGAAGCGGAAACTCTTCGATCATGTGCTTACCCTTTCCATGTCATTTTTCCATACCAACCCGTCTGGAAAACTCATGGCAAGGGTGGAAAGCGATACCGAGAGGGTTCGAATGCTGTTCAGCGAGACGAGCATGGCCCTGCTCCGCAACGCTGCCATGGTGGTGGGAACCCTCGTGATAATGTACAAAGCAAACAGCTACATCGCTCTCAGGGTGATTGCCATAACCATTCCCCTTGGCCTTGTTTCCGTTCCTGTGCTCAGGAAGATGCGCGTTATCTGGGGCAAGGTGAGAAAGAGCTATGCGGCAATTTCAGCTGTTTCTTCTGAATTCGTCAGGGCGGTTCCCGTGATGCAGGTTTTCGGCACCACCGGTTATGCCCTTCGCAAGATGCATGAGCAGGGGAAGAAGTACTTCCAGAGGGAGATGAAAGCCTCCATCCTCGAGTACGGATTCTGGAGTTTTCTGGGTACCCTCGAGGTGGCGGCGGTGGCCGTGATACTTGTGGCTGGAAGACCCGGTGTGGTTAGTGGAGCTGTGACGGTGGGTACCGTGGTTCTCTTCGTGGAATACACCAGAAGACTATTCGGACCCCTCGTGATGTTCGGAGAGACCCTGAACCAGATACAGAGGGCTCTGGCCTCAGGGGAAAGGCTCATGGAGATACTGGACACGAAAACCCTTACCCCCGACGGAACCCTGAGCAATGATGGTTTTCCAGCCGACTGGAAGACCATCAGGTTCGAGGATGTCTGGTTCCGCTATTCAGATGACAGCGACTGGGCACTGAAGGGTGTAAGCTTCCGACTTGACAGGGGAGAAACCATTGCACTCGCAGGAGACAGCGGAGGCGGTAAAAGCACCATTGTTTCACTTCTTATGCGGTTTCACCACCCGATAAAGGGAAGAATTACCATTGATGGTGTGAACATCAGTGATCTGACCTTGGATTCCTGGAGAAGCGGGCTGGGCCTTGTTCTTCAGGAGGTGAACCTGTTCAGCGGCACCTTATCCGGGAACCTCACTGTTTTCGACCATACCGTTTCCAGGGAGGAACAGGAAAACGCTCTGAGAGTCATAGAAGCGGGAGAACTGCTGAATAACATTCCGGGAGGGCTCGACGGCGAGATCAGCGAGGGAGGAACCAACCTGTCCATGGGCCAGAGGCAGCTGATAAACATAGCCCGTGCCATGCTGCGCCGACCGGAAATTCTTGTTCTCGACGAGGCAACTTCCAGTGTAGACCCGGGAACCGAGCAGCGGATACAGAGGGCAACGGACATAGCCCTGAAGGGCAGAACGGCACTTGTTGTGGCTCACAGACTTGCAACCATTGAACACGCCACGCGGATTCTGGTGATACGGAAGGGTGTGGTAGCAGAGACGGGAACCCACAGGGAACTTCTCGAAAGGCGCGGCATCTACGCAAGACTGCACGGGCTACAGTTCGGAGGTGGTTCCCATGTTTGCTGAGGGAGTACGCAAATGGGGCGTTTACCTTAAGTGGATATTCAACTACTGGAAGCCTGTAAAGAAATACCTTGTTTTCCTCATCTTCTTTACCATCGTATCAAGCGCGGTTGCCCTGGGATTTCCCCTGGTATTCCGTTATCTGCTGGACAACGTGCAGACAATACTGGGAACACCTGAATCAGAGGGTTTTAACAGAATCCTGCTTATCCTGGGAGCCCTGGCAATAGCCAGGTTCGTTGCAGGGCTGTACCCCTGCGCCAGGGGAATAATCAACAGCGCCATCGGTGTTCTTGTGAGGGACGATGTTTTCGCCTCCATAATGCGGAAAGACTGGAGGTTCTTCAACTGCTTCCGGCCCGGGGACCTCACCACGAGACTTACCGATGACATAACGGATTATCCCAGAATAGCATGGTTCAGCTGCAGCGCTTTCTTCAGGGCACTGGAGTCCAGCTCCAGGCTTTTGTTCTGCATGGCTGTGATGCTCTTCATGAGCTGGAAACTCACACTGCTTGCCATGGCTCCGCTGCCGGTGATGCTTTTCATCTTCTACACCGTGGAGCACAGGCTGGGCAAAAGGGTAATGGCAAGCCGAAAGGCAACAAGCCATACCAACGATCTTCTGGACAGCACCTTCGACGGCATAGCCATAG
>CAZNFQ010000087.1:0-8597 GCA_964571965.1 uncultured bacterium
GAAATCCCCGGCTTTTCAAATACGGAGAACAGAAACGGGACTACATCTATGTCAAAGATGTTGTCAGGGCAAATCTCTGTGCTGCTGAAGCGGCAGGCAGCTGCGTTGTGAACTGCGGATCCGGCAAAGCCACGACTTTCAACAGAATTGTAGAGATACTCGGCAATGTAACTGGCACCAGGAGAACACCTGAGTACATAGAGAATCCCTTCCGGGGGAACTATCAGAGCGACACCACCTGCGATATGTCATATGCTGAAAAGGCAATAGGTTTTATTCCATCCTACACCATAGAAGAGGGTATAAGGAACTACTTTGAATCAGGATGGCTTGTATGAAAGAAAAATCCGAAAACTTCAGACTTGCTGAGGAATCACTTGCCGAAAAGGGAAACCCCAGACAGAGAAAAAGAGCTGCAAAACACAAGATCATCTTATTGAGTGTTCTTTCGGTCTGCTTAGCACTTCTCGCGGTAGACTACTTCCTGAATGAATCTTCTTCGGCAGAACCATCATATACTGCTCTGCCAGTTGATTCCTCCTCTATTGCTGAATCAGCACGCATGCTGGAAGACTACGCTGTGGAAAACGGTACCCTGCCCAGGGGATTCCTTGAGTATTCGGAATCTTCTGAAGGGCTGGTGAACCTCACAATAAACGGCGACTCTTCTTTCACTTATTCCGAAGGCTCCATAAGCTTCAGGTCGGCACACGGGATTCTTACCGGGGAGGCGCCTTGAGAAGGAACGACCGGGGATTCTCCCTTGTGGAACTGATGATCGTCATTCTAATTATCGGAATACTTGCGGCGGTGGCCATCCCTAAGTATGAAAATGTATCCATCAGGGCAAAAGCCACCAGCATCGTCACGGATACAAGACTCATACTGAATGCCGCCCAGCTTTACTTCAGCGACAAAGGGGAATATCCCCCGGACGGCTGGTGGGGAGAGATCCCACTGGGACTTGAGGAGTACCTTCCGGATGAGTTCAACTTCAACAGGCATGAAGACTGGGACATCCTGTATTCGTTCGATAATCTGCGAAATCCCAGGGAATACGCCAGTTATGCCAGAAGAACGGGTATGTGGATGTCTATCAGCGTCTGGACAGACGATCAGGAGCTTCTTAACGCCATCAATGATGTTGCTCCCGGATACATGACCCCCAATCTGGGCATGTACGGACGAAAAAGGCTGTCCGTGGTTCTAGAACCCTACACCGATCAGTAATCCGGCACCGATGGAAGATCTGATGACCTGCCGGGGATGTACCACCCGGTGAGTTCATAGAACGACAGCACTGCAGGATCTTCCACCGGTTCTCCCCTTCTGGCCTGTGCAAGGGATTCCAGCAGATCCAGATATCTGGCCTCTTTTTCGGGCATTCCACTGTACATGTACAGGTCTTCCGGACCCCAGACCAGTTTGTTCGCAAAAAGAGGCAGGAATTCTAGATAGCCTGCTTCCCGGACACTCTCAAGATTCTGCTCCATGCGTGCGTAAACCAGGGCAACCGCATGCAGGGCCTCTTCCTGCTCTTCGGAAAGATCAGGCATATCTTCAGGAGAAGGGGTAAAATCGAACTGACCTACAGGGAGACCATTGGGAGATCCGTATCCGTTAATCACATAGGGAACAGCTTCCAGAACGCGGAGAATCAAAATCGCGTCAAAACTGGTAAACCAGTTCATACTTCCCTTGAAATAGTAGTATGCACTTGAGAGCAGTTCATCTTCTGTCCAGCTGACTGCATTGAAAAGCTCCTGTGTCTGTATCCGATTTTCCCAGAAGTTGACCCTCTGCTCGGTGTTAACCGTAAAGCGCAGGTTTTCATCGGGATTCAGATCAGTGTAATGCCAGGTAACTTTCCGTCCGTCAATTGCCGGACATCCTGTCCAATCCCAGTAAACCGCGAGTGTATCGGTTAGTACCGGCTCAGGAAGATCGTCGGGTAAAACAAGCGATATCACAGCCTCTCCGATTGGCCCCGCCCATGTGCCCCCTGTGGTAAGAATGTAGTTAACGGAGTATGCGCCCCATGGGCCGCCTCCGTAATAGTCCCAGGATGTATTGTAGGTGTTTTCAAGAATAACGGTTTCACCTGGTTGAAATCTCATCTTCCACACAGCAACCACAGGCTGCCAGATCAGTTCCTCTTCCAGGGAACGGGCACATGTTCTGTAGTGAACCGGCACTTCAGCTCCGTTCACCAGGGCTCTGAAGTCCAGGTCGTCTGGAATACGCTCTGATGCATCTATGCCGGTGGTGGTTTTCCCCTGCCACCATGGGGAGCTTTCTCCGTCTGCCTGAGATGAATCCAGGATGGCCACAAGCATGGAATCGGGAAACACGGTGTAGGAATCTCCGAATTTCGCATCCAGAGGGAATCCCACTGAAATGTACTGCTCCTCGCTGGTGATGTTCACAAGTTCGAAGACACATCTAGCTTCCATCATTGGAAGCCATCCCCGGTCATCGAAGTACTGGAACATCCCACCGGAGGGCACAATCGAAACGCTTTCCGCAGCCATGGCTATATCTCCGCTTGATGTGATTGCGGCGGTTCTTCCATCGGGGAACTCGAACATCACCGCAGAATCGGCAAGCAGAATGAGAAAAAGCAGCATGGACATCTCCTTAAGGAAAAACAGAGCCTGGGATGAATATGATTCATAGAGCTAAATGTCACAACAGAATGCCTTTCTGCAAAGCACTTTCCCGTACCTGCAAATCCATGGATGTGACCGGGGACAAAGAAAAATACTTACACTATATTCTCCTCCGGTTTTGCCAGACAGCAAAACCTGACAATCAACCAATGGAAAGAAACGGACGGCAACAAAGTGAAAAACAGAAGATTTGTTTTTCCAATGATACTGGCTCTATTCGCAGTTCCTTTGACAGGCTGCGGCGGCGGACAGGCTGAAGAGACAGCAAACGAAGACGGAACTGTTGCAGAAGAACCGGTTAACACGGAACTAAGCGAAACCATTGTTCTTCCCGAGGGTTGGGAAATGACTGATGCAATGAGCATCTCAGAAATTGAAACCCTGGTGGGTGTTGAAGGAGGCTACGACACATGGTACGAGCCACTTAACGATGCCGCAGCGGGAAAACCACAGGCAAGCTACTATGACACAACCAGACCCGAAGACGGATCTCAGAATCAGAGCAAGATCAATTTTCTTGTCTACACATTCGACGGCGAAAGCAACTACGACAGGGTGCTTGGGTTCGTTCACGAAACCGTGGAAGTACCGGGAGAGCTCTGGGACCGCGCTGTTGTGGGCACGATGGGGGGAGACATAGATCCTCTTACTGTTTCCATGCTCATCCAGAGAGGTGATGTCTGCATCAGAATCAAGTGGCAGCAAAGTGCATATCCTGAATTCAACAACATCGACTTCAGCGTAAAGCTTGCTGAGCAGCTGATCAGCAATCTCTATGGCGGAGAGCGGAACCTGTAGTCAGGATTCATTTCAATGGCGGCTCCCTCCACGGGAGCCGCTTAAAAATACAAGGATACAAACGCTACAGCATCAGATATGCCAGAAGCCGGCGCTCCTTCCTGAAGTAACCTGCACATACTATAATTTGTAAAGGTTCGTGTAAAACCCCCGGGAAAGGAGACCGCGATGAAAATCTGGATCTTCCTTGCGCTGTGGATACTGGTTTCCATGACAGCCGGCTTCATCGGTTCCAGATTCCCCCCCGGTGAATGGTATGAAGGCATTGAAAAGCCCTCCTGGAACCCTCCAGGTTGGATTTTCGGCCCAGTTTGGACACTGCTTTACATACTCATGGGCATTGCGGCCTGGATGGTGTGGAAAGAGCGGGGTTTCTCGATACCAGTCTATGTATTTCTTGGGCAGCTGGTCATGAATACCCTCTGGTCATACCTGTTCTTCGGTTTGAAAAGGCCCGATCTTGCCTTCTTTGAAATAGCTGTACTGTGGACTCTCATTCTGTGCACGATGATCCTTTTCTGGAAGGTAAGGACCAGTGCCGGGGTTCTCTTCATCCCCTATCTTCTCTGGGTAAGTTTTGCCTCTGTTCTGAACTTCACCCTCTGGAGACTCAACTCATGAATGGCGGCTAGAAGGAAGCCTTAATAGCTCCCCAGGTATTCCGGGACAACGCCGTACCGTTCTGATCGGTTATGGTTATCCGATTAACCGTCCATTCTGCCGTGGCACCACCTCCGAAGCTTGCAGAAGCATCACTAAAGAGCGAAAGGGTAAACTCCATATTTCCTGAGATGGGAATCATTACCTCATCAGTTCCGGTGAATGAAACAGGTGTGTCAAAACCCCAGCTTCTGGAAGCAAATTCAGCTGAATACCAGTTCTCCGCGGTGTCCATACGTGCCCACACATAGCAGTGTGATTCCCCGGTGGTGGCCCAGCCGGATAAATCCCAGTCACTTGTAACTGTGACCAGAAGATGTGTTACGCCCTCTGGTACTGTGTATACAGGCGATACAGCGCTGGAGCTTTGATATGAGTGATAGGGGCCGCTGGCTGTTGCAGTAACAAAGCAATGGGCACCGTTGGCTGAAAAGTCCCAATACTCATCAGCAGTCCATTCCGCTGGAAGCTGCTGGAAGGTCCAATCCCAGAGAACCGCTGCTGTACTGACGGAAACTGCAACCATGCATAGTAACAGGGTTTTCATAATTACCCCCTTTCCTGATAAAACTAAAAAGATTGCAAAGCAAATGCAAGGTTAATAAGCATATAATAATCGAGTGTCACGTGAAATATCTTCAAAATAACACATGCTACAAATACAGGTACTGATAAATTTCATGAAAGGACGGACGATCACATCGTTACCGTGAAAGCTTTCCTGTTATGGCACAGCATGAAGACTCAGATATCTATTTTGCTGCCCCAGTTTTTCTCTATTGCGAAATCCATGCATCTGAGGAATATCTCTCCATTGAACTCCGGACATCTGATTCCCGCCGGATCCAGAACTTCCCTGGCTCTGGAGTCATCAAACACCCTTGTGTCGCACAAATATGGATAGTACACATCCATGTATCTGTCGATCAGAACCTGAAGGGAACCCTTCATGCAGGTCTTTCCAGTTATCTCTATGCCACTCAGGGCATAGTACTTCATAAGGTATCCGGTGACCTCCTTCACAGACACTCGTTGAGGGTTCACCAGGTGGAAAATTCCACTGGCACGCTTTTCCATGATGGCCATCACGGAATCAACAAGAAAATCAACAGGAATCAGATTCAGCCATCCCCCTCCGGGAAGAGAGACCGGAAGCCTGAGACTGCCGTCAGAATCAAGGGACGCTCCCAGGGCATACGCCCTTTCCCCTTTGTTTTCGAGGATGTCGCGCTTCAGGGAATCCCTGAGAAAAAGGAACGTCCTTACCGGATAATACAGCGCGTTGAACCTGAGACTGGAACCTGTTACGCTGTGCCCGTAGGTAATGGAAGGTCTTAGAATTGCAAGAGAGGTTTCCCTTTCTGCGCAGAGATCTGCTATCACTTTCTCCGCCAGATTTTTAGACCTTTCGTAGGGGTTGTTGAAACCGGAAGGGAACTGAATCTCCTCTGAAACTCTGCCATTCTGAATTCCGGATGAGTACGCAGTGCTCATGTGATAGAACCGGCGGCACCCCGGGCAGGAATGAAACACGTTCCTGAGCCCTTCAACATTGGTGGAATGAACAACCCTCTCATGCCTGTGGGCGAATGACGTATCCGCGGCGCAGTGAATTACAACCGGCATCCCGGAAAGGAGCCCTCTCTGTTCAGACGAAAGCCCCAGATCCGGCTTCAGAATGTCCACCGGAACGATCAGGGGCATGGGGTCCGGAGAAACACCGAGGAACCGTAACAGGCTGTTCACGCGCTCTTCCGGTGACCTGTGTTTTCCGGGCCGTACTCCCAGCACGGTTTTCACCCCTCTCTCCATGAGTTCAGCGGCGAGGAATCCACCCAGAAACCCAGTTGCTCCGGTGATGAAAACTGGTTCCTCCATCAGGTAAGCGTTGCTCCGTGATAAAGGAATGATTCCTTTCTGGCAAAGCCCTGGTTGAAAAGATACCTGATCCACAGTACCCGCTGATCTCTTCTGGAAAACTCCTCGATCATCTCCCCGGCGGCTTTCATGGCCCTGCGCATGGAATCCATTTCCTCCGGGCAGGTATGGTCACCGTACATATCCCATTCAAGAACAGCCATGGAACCTCTGTCCAGAGGGGTAAGAAATCCGAAATCCCCCCTTACTCCGCAATCCTCCGCTATTCGGGAAAAGCCCCTGTGGATATCTTCGATCTGCTCAATGTCATCAAGGGGCACATACATTATGAATGCAACCACATGGCCTTCTCTGCCCATTCTGGAACTTACGCTGCGGAAGGTGTTCAAGTAAAGCATGTCAGTGAGGTCATGGCTGGTGTACATGTGGGTGTAGAAATCCTTCATGTCTCCGTCAACTGCAGAAACAAGGTTCTTCACCGAGGGATCCAAAGCTGCCTGAACAAGAACTTCCATCCCGGGTTCAGAGAGAATTTCATAGGGTCTTTTTCTGCCTTCCAGCCCCCGCAGTATTTCGTGGATCTCACCCTCTGCAAGAGCTGTCATACCGAGGATAAAGGCAGTCATGAGCTCCTGGTCGAAAACGCAGGGTGCAAGCTCTCTCGCCGCTTCCAGGTGATGACCGTTGCCCAGAATCACCACCAGGTACTCTATTCCCATATCATTCCTGAACACTCCCCGCATGGAACGGGCAAGTTCTTCGGTTGGGGCAGTAAAGGTGCTGAGGTACTCACCTCCAAGAACTCCTATCCCCAGCCCAATGCCCCTCCTGTTGAGCATGGCTGCATATGACACCGCAGACCTCATGTCCGGGAAGGGCACCGCAATGGCGGATTCATCATCTTCAATGGGATACAGCCTTACAACGGCCTCGGTGCAGATCCCCGGCCTTTGGAGCTCTTCCCTGGTAAAGGCAAAGAGATTGGGCGAATGCCTCTGAGAGAGGGTGAATACTTTGCCTTCGGGATCAACGAACCTTGCGTCTATGATGTTATCGGCACCGGTTCCCATGGAACTTGAAAAAAGAGAGAAAATACCGGAACACATTATGTTCGCGCAGTATAGAGCGGATGGCTCCGCCGCATTCACCCTGTATCCCAGGGAGACCGCTTCCTTCTGCAGCTCGAACGAGCTGATCCCGGCACCAACGGTAACCGCCCTGTTCTTTATGTCGAAATCCATTCTGCGCATTCTTGCGGTGTCGATCACGACCCCGGGACTGAAAACGAAACCCATGACTGAGGATCCGTTTCCACGAACAGAGTAATGGAGATTCACCTCTCTGCATATTCTCACGATTTTCGAAACCTGAGATGCATTCTCCGGAAGAACTGCATATCTGGGGACGGTTTCCATTGAAACCGGGCATGGATCATCGGCATATGCATACAGAAGAGATGGGTCATTGGTTGCGTATTTTTCCCCGGTAACTTCCCTGAACTTTCTCAAAAGATCGTCTTCGGCGGTTTCACTCACCATATCTGCATTCCTGAGATATTCCTTAAGTTCCCTGAACACTGAAAGCGGGCGCAGACCTGTTACGAAGTGGCACTGTCCCTCACAGAGACCGCAGAGGGAACACTCCGCAACCGCATGGATCAAGCCGGGAGTGACGCTGATCTTCCCGGAGAAAAGGGCCGAAGCCATATCCATAAGACCCTGGGGCCAGTAGGATACGAAGTGATTACGCCGGCCTGAGGGACAAAGACCGTTACCTGTAAAATCGACCTTGCACATGGCGTAATGCCTGCACTGCGAGGCGGTTTCAGCTGCTTCTTTCAATGTCATCTCCCCCAGTAATCCTTGGTTCTGTAACGGTCGAAGGTTCTGCGGAGCATTGCGGGATAGGGCGCGAAGTAACTCTGGCTATCCAGATATTCCACGCCGAAGCGGAGAATCCACGACTGGATCAGATTCAAAAGGGTTACCAGGGGTGTTCTGTCCTCTCTGAACATCTCCAGATTGTCCAGGAAGAAAACCCTTTCTTCCTGACTAAGCTTTTTCGAGACATATCCGAAGGCATGCTCAAGCACATTAACGTGTGATCTGTATGAAGGGCCCTTTTCAAAAGCTTTCAGAAGGTGTTCGCGGTAAAGCAGTATGGCTTTGTCAATACCGGTCTCGCTCTGATGGGCGACGATTCTGCCCAGCTCCCTCATCTCCTTCTGGCTGTAGGCCATGAGAAGAAGCTTGTGTCTGCTCTGAAACTGCACCAGTTCCCTGGGCAGGTGAATCTCCCTGAACTCCGCAAGCACAAAGAGTTTCGTCAGAAAGTGATCCCTTATCTTTTCGTTCCCCAGTCTTGCCTCATCTTCCATGGCCATTCCCGGAAATCTTTCAAGCACCTCTCCCCCGAAGAAACCGGCTCCCCTGCCCCGGGGCGGTTTCTTCTCGCCGGGAGGATAGAACTTAACATCGAAAATACCGCAGGAAGGGGAGCGGGATTTCAGGATGAACCCGTCCACCACTTTAAGCCCGTTGAAGAATTCGCCGCAGAAATCCTTCATCTTCGCGGTGACATCCTCTCCGGTAA
>CAZNFQ010000088.1:0-8509 GCA_964571965.1 uncultured bacterium
CAAGCATGGCTGTACTATTCCCGCAATCTTCATTTTGTCAAGCTAATATCTGTCCAGATATCTTTCCAGTTCCCAGGGGTGTATAACCTTTATGTAGCTGTCCCACTCACGTCTTTTGTTCAGTATGAAGTGGCTGAATACATGCTCTCCAAGTGCTTCCATTACTGTTTCGTCTTTCTCCATGTGATCCAGCGCGGCAGCAAGACTGTCGGGAAGGGTCTTTATTTTCAGTCTTTTCTTCTCTCTGCCGCTCATGGAGAAGATGTTCCTGTTAACCGGTTCACCGCAATCCAGCCTGTTCTCAATTCCGTGAAGACCTGAAGCTATCATCACCGCAAGTGCCAGATAAGGATTGCATGATGGATCGGGAACTCTGATCTCACACCTGGTTCCCCTTCCCCGTGCCGCTGGTACCCTTAGCAGTGGTGAGCGGTTCTTCATTGACCAGGCAACGTTCACGGGAGCTTCGTATCCGGGAACCAACCTTTTGTACGAGTTCACAAGGGGATTGGTTACAGCGGTGAACCCCCGGGCATGTTCCAGAACTCCAGCCATGAAACTGCGGCAAAGAGATGAAAGCTCGTATTCTGCCGAACCGTCATGGAAAACGTTCTCGCCTTTTTCGTTGAACATGGAAAAATGGGTGTGCATGCCTGACCCTGCGGCATCCGCAATGGGCTTCGGCATGAAGGTGGCGTGCAGCCCGTGGTTCAAAGCAACCTTCTTCACGACGAACTTGAAGGTGGTGATGTTGTCTGCCGCCTCCACTGCCTCCACGTATCTGAAATCTATTTCATGCTGACCGGGGGCGACTTCATGATGAGCAGCCTCAACCTCGTAACCCATGGCTTCAAGGGCGAGAACGATATCCCTTCTTGCCTCCTCACCCCTGTCAACAGGGGACAGATCGAAGTAACCGCCTTTGTCATGTGTCTCGGTTACCGGGTTGCCTTTTTCATCACACTGGAAAAGAAAGAACTCCGCCTCAGGCCCGACCATTACCCTGCCGCCCAAGGCTGAAGCCTTTGCCACCTGCTTCTTAAGAATGGACCGGGGACACCCTTCGAAGGGAGATCCGTCGGGGTTGGATATATCGCATATCAACCTGCCCACCCTTCCATACTCACTTTCCCATGGGAATACGGTAAAGGTTCCGAGGTCCGGAGAAAGAAGCATATCTGACTCTTCGATCCTGGTAAAACCTTCTATGGAGGAACCGTCGAACATGATCTCGCCACCGAGAGCCTTCTCGAACTGACTTTCCGGAACCTCCACGTTCTTGATGATGCCATCTATATCCGTAAACTGAAGACGAAGGAAATGAACGTTCTCTTCTTTGCACCTGCCCAGAATATCCGGAATTCTCTTTGACATGTTGCCCCTCCATTTTGGTTCAGTTGGGGCAAAAATACTCTGCATCTCGATTTTGTCAATGAAAATAATGCAAAACGAACCGACTTCTCAGTTCATTGTGCAGTATTAGCTTTCCAGGTTGTTTTTAGCTTCAGGAACGAATGTGAAGAATTCCTCTATCTTATCGCAGGCGAACTCAGAACAGGCTCCACAGCTGGAAACACCCCTTGCAAGAGCACATTTTCTGATTTCACATCCCTGCTCACAGTGGGGGAATTTAACTCCCTCCTCCATACATCCGGTGCAGTTGATATCCTCAGTTGTGATCTGTGATTCGTACAGCTCTGACCACTCTTCTGCGGTCTTCTTCCTGAGGTCATCATCATTGGTGAGGTACGCCCTTCTGGCAGGACATTCACCGCAGTTCAATCCGCAGCAGCCAATCATTTTCATGTTTTCTCCATGTAAAGTGTTTCAATAACAGCAGGAAGAACCTACAATCGGTTCTTCCTGCAGTCCACCGGGAGCTTATGGATCAGAAAAGTGTTTTCAGCTCTCCCCAGCTGGTTCCGCAGAGCTCATCGCAATCTGCAAGAACCGCTATGAAGTAATTTCTTCCATCAGACCACGGTTCCCATACAACGAAATCATCACTGTAGAAACTGTGGGGTTCCGGCTCTTCTGAATTATCCATCAGAATCGAGGGCCAGCCTCCCGCACTCATTTCAGTATTCAGAATTACCCAGAAGTCAGCTGGAACCTCTATTGGAGGATCATAGTAGACATAAACAGGAGTCATATTGAGAGCAGTTAAAAATTGCTGATCAAGCTGATAAGCGGGTCCTGAGCTGTCGCCTCCCCAGATCTCCGCATAGGCGTCAGCAGTGTCCCAGGGGTGGTCGGCGCTGTGATAGAACCAGAGTTCAACTGCCGAAACAAACCCGCTTGTAACACCGGGGTAAAAGTCTTCCAGGTTAAACCATGTCCCTCTGTAGGTACCTCCCCAGTTTAACCATCCGGGTGTTCCATTACAGTATGTAAGCCATTCCCCATCCTTTTCTCCTTCAACCCACTCAGTATCCACAGGGACATTATGCGAAACAGCATTTGAAGCAACAGCCAGTATAAGTAAGCTTATAAAGACCATTTTTCAACCTCCAGAGCTACTGAAAGCAGTTCTTAATCTTTCCCCATGATACATGACTCAGAGATTCAGTGTCGTTCCCCACGGAAATGAAGAACTCCCCTTGATCGAGGGGTTCCCAGACAAGGAAATCATCTGAGTAGTAACTGTGACCATCAGGATCTGCATCGGAAAGAATGCTTACAGGTTCACTGGAATTCACAATGCACCAGAAGTCAGGTCCTGTAACTGCAGGGGAACTGAACCATACTTTAGACCCGGTTAACTCACCCTGTGCCAATAACTCGGATGGAGCGAAAGAGTTGCTGCTCCAGATTTCAACAAAAACAGGAGCAGAGTATGAGAACAACCAGACTTCCGCCCATTCAACGGTGAACTCGTCAGTTCCTGGAATGAAGTCCTCGAGATGGAACCATGTTCCCTTTGATGAACCGCCGCTGAACATCCACTCTGGTGATGATCCATGATAGGACAGCTCCGATCCTGCAACGGCAATGGTACAAAGTGCAAACAGCAGTAAATAGCCGGTTCTCATTTTCTTCCTCCTCTTTCTGTTTCTCAACCAGACCGGTGAGTTCAGTAATTTTAAAAGCAAATGATTTGCCAGTTACTTATGTTGTTGCAATAAGTCGGCTTAAGAACTCTTAACATTGTTTTCGATATGATTGATAGGTAATATTTCCCTAGACCAATGTAATATTTCCTCATATGCAGTCGAAGAGAATATCCACTGATTGCCTTAATCTCATATTTCTATATAATAGAAGTATTTAGGAGGAAATGTGAAAACTGTATATGTTAAGAATATTTCCCTAAGAAGTCAGCAGCCCGGTGGTTACTCCCATCTGCTTTTCACCGACGAAACCAACTGCACAAGGCTTGGCAGGGTACTTCCTTTCCCTGTCGATATGGGAGTTCTCAGCAGCATCTGGACCATGGCAAGGTCTGCTCTAACCGTACTGGTTCCAGATGGAGTCACTATTCTCCAGGACGGAACCTCATGCATCTCAGTTAACTTGGAAAACCATTCCCATGAACAACAGGGACACTTTTCCCTCAAGGAACTGACAAAACCCCTTCTGGAATTGAATCGGTTGGGGCTGAACCATCTTTCCATAGACCCCAACTCATATGTCAGGGACATAAATGGCGTTCCGAAGCTGATCTTCTGGGGAGACGGTTTGCTGAGGGTTCACCCTTCAGCACCACCAGAGGTAAAGACTGGGGGATTCCCGGGGATTATCTCCGATCTGTTCATGGTGACGGCAAGTGCCCTGGAGAGCGGATGGCTCAGGAAAGAGAATGAAATTTCACAGGCCGGAAGACTTTGCGGAAACAGTTATCCGGAAAGATCTGCAACTGCATTTGAACTTGGCTATTCAAAAAGGAAGCCTTACGGGGTGTTCGATGCAGAGGATTACTTCACTTTCTCTGTGCTTACAGGAGGAAGCTGGCAGGAACGTGACCAGGAAGTGAACTCGCTTCTTGCATTGGCCTCAGTCAGAGGGTGGGCGTGCAGAACACTTCGAAACGCACTTGGAGAAGATGGAAGGCCACTTCCTGACACCCCCGCAGGTACCGTAACAAGATCCCCTGAAGAGCTGCTTGCCAATGCATTCCGTGACTGCCCGGGAATTGAAAGACTGCTTGTGATAAACGATCTGTCGGAGAAGCAGGAAGACCTGATGCATATTCTGAGCAAACTGCTAAGGGTAATTCCATCGGGTCTTCACGTACTCGCTGTTTCTGAAGAAGACTCCCTGTTCCCGGGTGAATCGAAGATCGTCCTCGATGGAACCCCTACCACGGCGCAGGATGTTCCCCTGGGATCAGTAATGATAACAGGAAGCTGCCGCTCTACGGGGCCATCCTGGTACGGGCCCAGGTGCAGAATGGACTCTCACATGGTGAAATCCGGAAACCGGCTCCAGTTCGACGCTGAAACCCTCTTCAGAGAAGGTGCCTGGTTAAGAACCGTTTCAGCGGTAACGGAAGAATTCTCCGCAAAAAAAGCCGAAAGCCTGTTAAGACTTGGAAGATTTTCAGAAGCCATCAGCTGTGTACCGGAACAGAACAGTGAACTTAAGGCCCGAATACTGATGGGCCTCGGAAACTACCGGGCTGCCTGTGACATTCTTGACCAAACCTCAGAGCCCCTGTGCCGGGCAAGGGCTCTGAGGGGTACAGGCAGAATAAGTGAGGCCCTCGAACTTCTTAAAACCGCACCGGGGCATCAGCATCTCCCGGAATTGGCTGAGTTGTATGATCTCAGCGGAAACCCCTCTTCCGGATTGCGTCCTCTTCTTGAAGGTCTGGAACACTCTGAAGGCAACGACAGAATCGATATTCTATGCGCCTTGAGAAACCTTGAAATGCGGTTGGGGCTTTATTCAGACGCCCTGGAGCATTCAGAAATGGCCGTGAAGCTTTCCGGTGAATGCACAGGTATATCCCAACTGGTGAACGCACTTCAGGCAAGGGGGAGAACCCTTCTTGTTTTAGGCAGATGGAAAGAAGCGGGAGAAGACTTCCAGACCGCAGCTCAAATATTTGAGGAGAATGCACTTAGCTCAAATAGGCCTCCCCACATAGATCTGTTTGATCTCGAACTGAGAACAGGACGAATCACCCAGGCTGAAAAAAGTCTGGAAACGCTGAAAAGGCTGCTGCAGGAGGGAAGTCTGCCTTCCAGGCAGATGCTCCTTATGCTTATTGCGAACATGGCAGCTCTTCTTGGTGAGGGCAAAGAGGGTATTCCCAACGCACTCAGGGCGGAAGAGCTGGCTTCATCCCACGGAATGGAGCTTTACAGCGGAATAAGCACCCTTTACGCAGCCAGACTGTATCTGCAGGCGGGAATGCAGGAAAGGGGGGTTTCCCTTTTAAGGAAGGCAAGGGCGAAGGGGCATATGCTTGTTGATCACCACCTGGTCTGCCTGGCCGATATAGAGCTTGCTCTGATCCACCGCATGGACTTCGAAATCACCGAAGACGGTTATAGCGGGGTGAAGGAGTTGTCCGAAGAGTACCTGACCACATGCATCATCAACGGCATGGACAAGGAGACATCCTTCAAAAAGCTTCTTGATCTTCCCTCTCCACTCACCGCCTGCCGCCTGGCGGATTCATGCGGTTTCCCCGATTCAGAAGAACTCACCGAAAGAATTATCGAAGCCAGGGAAAAGATCCTCGGCCAGCTGTCTCCTGAAGGAAAAAAGAAATATTTGTCGCTTTTTTCCGGTTCCTGGAGGAAGGCGGATCCTGAAAAACTGTCTGAATCGGAGATTACCGATAAACTCAGGATTATCTCTGAATGGATCATTGGCTACAGTGAAGGGTTAAAGAGCATCGATTCCCTTCGGTCAGAACTGGGACTGTCAGGAATTTCTCTGGAGAAAAGAAAGTCCATGGCAAAGGTCCCGGGAAACTCTCCCCTCTATATCTCCGGGAAAAGGTCAAAATTAATCGCTCCCCTTCTTACCCCGGTTGCGGCAGTTCTTGCTTGCGTACCTGAAAGAACAACTGTTTATGCTTCATCCGGCATTTCCAGTGAGATCCTGGGAGACTCCGCTGTAATGCAGAGCGTGCGCTATGAAATTGAACGGTACGCAGGTGAAAGTGTGCCGATACTCATTTCAGGGGAAACCGGGACCGGAAAGGAAATTTGTGCCCGGGCAATTCACCGGCTAAGTGGCAAAAACCGGGGTGCATTCGTACCGGTGGACTGCGGGGCAATACCGGAAAACCTTATGGAATCGGAACTTTTCGGGGCTGTTCCAGGGGCATACACAGGTATAGCGGCGCACAGAACTGGATTGTTGCAGGAGGCAGACAAGGGAACGCTTTTTCTGGATGAGATAGGGAATCTCCCCCTGCACATGCAGGCAAAACTTCTTCGAGTACTGGATACCGGCATTTTCAGGAAGCTGGGTGAAACAAGGGAAAGAAGGGTCGATCTGCGAATAGTAGCAGCCAGCAACTCCAATTTGAGAGAACTTACGGAAAAGGGTCAGTTCAGAAGCGATCTTTACTACAGGCTGGCAGTTGTTGAGATACATCTCCCCCCGTTGAGGGACAGGCTGGCTGACATTGAACAGCTGGTTAAACACTTCACAGGTCATGAGGTGAGTCCGGGAGCGCTGGCCCTGCTGAGAGAACGCTCATGGCGGGGAAACATCAGGGAACTGCAGAATGTTGTACGAAGGGCAGCCATAGGTGCCGAGGGCAGCGTCATAAGAAGCTGCGATATAGCCCCGGAGGAGCACATGGATACACCGCCGGAAGGTAGGACGCTTCAAGACGCAATAAAGGCCCACATCGCAAAAACGGTTAAGTACACCGGGGGGAACAGATCTGAAGCAGCGCGTATTCTCAAATGCGATCCGAAAACCCTGCGAAAGTACCTTAAGTAAGGCTCTGTCTCAGTAGTATCTGCTTTTGAAGTAAGAAAATACGCTCCCTGCGTACTCCTTGAAGGTTAGCTTGTAGGGAAATTCACGCTGCTTGATACAGTAGCCCTTCCACAGCTTGTCCAGAAAAGAGTAGAATCCGTCTGCGGGCAAATTGACAAGAAACGGCAGGAGCCGCTTCATTTGCTTGAATTCTATGCTGAGAGCGAACAGGTGTCTCAGCCTCTTCCTTTTTTCCGTATCCGGCAGTTTCAGCACGCAGTCATCGAAGAATGAGTCGGGAATGATCTCGCCGCCATCAATCAAGTTTTCAGTTCTGCAGAACTCTGCTATCTTCGTTTTTGGGTATGGCTGCATGAGGGTGGCAAAGGCAAAATCGGGCTTCACCCGGCAATTGAAGTCAAGTGTGTGAAGGTCGTCTTCAAGGTTAGAGGCGGGTATTGCCAGAATGTTCTGAGTGACCAGCCTGATTCCACTTTTCTTCACCGCAGTGCAGGCCTTTTCCAGGGTCGTTACCGAAAGGTCTCTACCCAGAACATCGTTGAGCAGACTCTCATTAGTTGTTTCAATGGCCATCTTTACGCTTATGCAACCCGCCCGGGCAAGAAGATCGGTAATTTCTTCAGTAACCAGGTTCGCTCTCAGGTGACAATGGAAAGGCAGCCCGATCTCCTCAGGGTACCTTTCACAAAATTCCCGGACCCACTGATGATCGAGAATGAAAATATCATCCTGAAACACTATCATCTGTAATTCGGGATCTGTACTCTTTATTTCACGTATCTCCCGGAGAACATTGTCAACGGATCTTCTTCTGCAGTACTTGCCCAACCCACTGTACATCTGCCTGTACGTATGGTTAAAGCAGTAGGTACAGTTATAAGGACACCCCCGGCCGGTAATGCAGAACACAGCCTTCCGGTTGGCCCCCGGAAGAAGCTCTCTTTTGGGAAATGGAACCGAATCAAGATTTTCGACAAGTGGAAGGAATGGATTCTCCCTTATCTCTTTTTCATCCCTGTAGATAAGGTTCCCAACTTCGGAGAAAGGAATCTCCCCGCTAATTGCTTTAAGAAAAAGTGGAAAAGCAAGATCCGCTTCACCCCGCATTGCATAATCCAGCCATGGGTTCTCATCCATCACTTCCGGGAAAAAGGTGGGATGAGCCCCCCCATGATCGCGGGAACACCAAGATCCTGCCTCAGCGGTTTTACCAGTTCCAGGTACTTCCGGTGAAACCCCGTTGTAGAACCGAAAGCGATCAGGTCGGGACTGAATCCAGCAGCTCTACTGAAAAGGTCATTATCATTCAGTGCTCCGGCCATAATGATATGACCAAGATTTTCTGCAATTGCTGCAAGGTAGCTGATCCCAAGTGGAACGGTCAGCCCGTCATGCACAAGAAAAAGAATCTTCATGGCGGAAGATTCCCCCTTCCTTCCTTATACAGCTAGTTTATAATTTCAGGTACATGCGATGTAAAGGGCTATACTGCAACTATATGCAATCATATATATATACGCTGGCTTGTCTGGCAATGCGCTATTCCACTACTTGACCCGGAGACCCCTGAAGAATATTGTGATGCATACTGTTCTCCCGG
>CAZNFQ010000089.1:0-8308 GCA_964571965.1 uncultured bacterium
GGTGGTGAAAAATGAGCGGAGTTCCCTGGGGTGAAACCAGGCTCATACAGGGCAACGAAGCCGTAGCCCTCGGCGCTCTCGCCGCCGGAATAGACTTTTTTGCCGGATACCCGATCACTCCTTCCACCGAGGTTGCGGAGATACTTGCCAGAGAGATGCCCCTTATAGGCAAGAAGTGGATTCAGATGGAAGACGAGATCGCCAGTATAAGCGCCATCATCGGCGGAAGCCTTGCAGGAGGAAGATCCATGACCGCCACCAGCGGTCCCGGATTCAGCCTGATGCAGGAAGGCCTTGGGTATGCCTGCATGACCGAAGTACCGCTGGTGCTGGTGAACGTAATGCGCGGAGGTCCCTCCACCGGTCTGCCGACCCAGGTATCACAGGGTGACGTGATGCAGGCAAGGTGGGGAACCCATGGAGACCACCCTGCCATAGTAATTGCACCTTCCGACGTAGAGGAGTGCTTCCGCCTCACCATCAGGGCCTTCAATCTTGCCGAGTCGTTCAGGACCCCTGTTATTCTCATGCCCGACGAGGTTATCGGTCACATGAGGGAAAAGCTCACATTCCCGAAAGAGGGAGATATCTGCGTGACTCCTCCTTCTGCTCCTGACGTACCCATCGAGTGGTACGAGCATTACCATGCCTCAGCCACCGGTGTTTCCCCAATGGCACATTTCGGTTCAGGCTACCGGTTCCATGTCACCGGTCTGACCCATGATACCCACGGCTTTCCCACCAGGAAGGTGGACGAAGTGGTGGCAAAGATGAACCGGCTTAAACAGAAGATCACAAGAAGACTGGATGTTCTTGAAGACAACATGCTTCACAATGTTGAAGAGAGCAGGGTAGTCGTTTTCTGCTACGGCTCAGTCTACAGAAGTGCTTTGGCAGCTCAGCAGATCCTTGCCAGGAAGCGGAAAAAACTGGGGATATTCAGACCTGTGACCCTCTGGCCTTTCCCTGACAGAACCGTTAAGGAAAAGCTTGACGGCAAGGATGTCATACTTGTTCCGGAGCTGAACCAGGGGCAGATCATCCACGAGGTGGAGAGACTTACCTCCGACAGTGTCAGGGTGGTCCCCCTTCACCGTTACGACGGTTACGAGATTACACCTGAACAGATCGTCGAAGCAGTACAGGAGGTGATGTAATGCCTGCCCGTCTGCCATACGCATACAGATATCTGAGGTCGAAGAAGAAGTTCCCCCACGTCTGGTGTCCGGGATGCGGTATAGGAATAGTCATGGGTTCCATTATCAGGGCCATCGACAGCCTGAAATGGGAACTTGATGACATCCTCATGGTTTCCGGCATAGGCTGCACCAGCAGAATGCCGGTATATGTGGACTTCAATACCCTGCATACCACCCATGGAAGAGCACTTGCCTTCGGAACAGGGGCCAAAATGGCCAACGAAAATCTGAAGGTGATAGCCGTCATGGGCGACGGAGATTCCATGGCCATCGGCGGGAACCACATAATCCATGCCGCAAGAAGGAACATGGATATTACCGCAATAATCGTTAACAACAACAACTACGGAATGACAGGCGGACAGTTCTCTCCCACCACTCCCCGGGGAGCCCGTACGGCAACCACTCCATATGGCATGATCGAACCAGACTTCGATGTATGCAAACTCACTGAAGCCGCAGGGGCTAACTTCGTGGCAAGGGGATCGGTATATCATGTGACCGAACTTGATGGACTGATCAAGCAGGGTCTTGACGGAACAGGCTTCAGGGTCCTGGAAATCCTCTCCCCGTGTCCCACTAACTTCGGCAGAGCCAACAAACAGGGCGATGCGGTGAAGATGATGGAAATTCTCCGTGACAGCACTGTCAACAGAGCCCAGGCTTCCAAGCTTTCTGAAGACAAGCTCAAGGGCAAGATCGTCAGAGGGGTTTTTGCGAACAAAAAGGGAATGGGTTACATCGAAAGGTATAACGAACTCATGAACAGGGTAGCGGCGGAGGTGAAAAAATGACTTATTCCGAGATAAGACTGGCCGGAGCAGGAGGACAGGGCCTGGGTCTTGCCGGAAGAATTCTCAGCCAGGCCGCCATCCTTAACGGGGACGAGGTTTGTCTTACCCAGAGTTACGGTCCCGAAGCCAGGGGAGGCGCAAGCCGAACCGATGTGATCATCTCTGACAAACCGATTCTGTTTCCCAACTGCAGAAAGCTCGACATACTTCTTGCCATGAACCAGGAGAGTTCCGACAAATTCAGTCAGAAACTCAAGGAAACCGGATTTTCCATTGTGGATTCCACCTATGTGGACCAGCTCCCCGAAGGCAAAGTCTATGAATACCCCTTCACGCAGAAGTGCATAGAAACCTTTGGCCAGAAAATAGCGGCAAACCTCATTGCGCTGGGCATGTTCGGCGCATTAAGCAGGTATTTTGCCCTGGAGGTCTGGACCGATGCCATCAAGCTGGCGGTTCCCGGGGCGTTCCTCAAGATGAACCTCGAGGCCTTCGAGCTGGGTCACCGCGAGGGAAGGGAAATTCTGCACATGGAAGAAGGTAGAATTCCCGTGGCATGGGACAGAAAGCAGCCTGTGCCCAAAGCGATCAGAGACAAGTTTACCAGATAGCTTGACCGGCTTCAATTCCCCCCCTGAGAAGGACTTCAGGGGGGGACCGTACTTGACTTGTTAAAAATTCACCGGTATATCCCAGAGGTACAGTCAATATGGGTGGTACTGTACCTTTCAGTTACTAAATCGATCAGGAGGGAAAATGAGTAAAATACTGCTTGTAACGGTTTTGCTTCTTGCGGCTTCTTCCGCTTTTGCACTGCCGTCTTACTACGGCCTTCAGGGGCTTAACAGGGTTGTTGACGCCCAGCCTCTCGAGGTTAACCAGTACTCAGTGGGCATCTTTACCCACGGAGGAATCAGCGAGGATACAAGAGAAGCCTGGCTTCCGGAGTCAGGCAGCTTCGATGTAGACGACACCGAGTACGATGCCACCGGCTACCTGGCATTCGGCTATGGTATCAATGAAATGGCTGAAATGGCCGGCCGTGTATCCTATTGGTGGAACGGCTACAAGAGGGACCTCAGCAACACCGAGCGCGATGCCGGAACAGGCGACTGGGAAAGTGACGACGCCCTTAACGAGGCTGTTCTCTCCCTTAAGCTTTCCTTCAATCCCACGAACGACGGTCAGTTCTGGCTGGGCTTCATGCCTTCAGTCGGCTTCGGCATCTCCAGCGGCGACAATGACTATGTAACCATGTACGATGCCGGAACAGACGGTATCTGGTATCTTGATGATCCCATGTTCCAGATGCGCAGGGGTATGCTTAACTCCGGCAGCGTATTCTTCGGCGGCGATGCCCTTGTCTCCTACAACGCCGATTTCGGACTTGGCCTTCACCTGAACGCCGGGTTCCATCGCTACTCACAGACATTCAAGTACACCGACAACCGTCGCGACATGATGACAGGCGGAATCATCGATTCTGAAGATGTTGACCTTACAGTCGACGACAATGTCATTCAGGTCGGAACCGGAATCGAATTCCAGGCCGGCGCTGTTACCCCCTTCGTCGAGATGGAATACAAGAGATTCCTCGACCGCGACGAAGAAGCCGGAAACGGCGAGAGATACGACGAGATAGCCGTTCTTGACGGCGGATTCAGATTCGTTTCTCCCTATGGAATAGCACTCGACCTTACTGGTTCCATGGCTCTTACCAGCTTCGATCCCGAATGGTCTGACATGGGTCACGGTCTTTACCAGAGCGGTGCTGACGTAACAGATGAGGACAGAGCGGCAAGAAGCCCGTTCCCCGGCGGTTATCCCGCAGAGTACGGCGTTGGCCTCAACCTTATCTTCTCTTCCGTGCTTCTGGAAGATCCCACCCACGGAACACTCAGCGGTATCGTAACCGACAGCGAGACAGGCGAAGTTCTTGAAGCCGAGATAAGCTTCCCGGCTTCCTCCGTTCTTCCCCAGACCACCGTTGACGGCTATTACAGCGTTGAGCTTCTTGCAGGCTCGGTACCCATCAACGCAAATGCAGATGGCTACCTTCCCTTCAGCGAGACAGTGGTCATCGTTGCAGGCGAAGACCAGGCCTTCGACATCCAGCTCATGCCTGTTCCCGACAATGGCATTCTCACAGGAACAGTTACCGATGGTGAAACCGATGAAGTCATAGCAGGCGCCACTGTTATGGTTGAAGGACTTCCCGAGGGCATCGAGGGATCAGCAATAACCAACACCAACGGTGTTTACTCACTTCAGCTTCCCGAAGGCAACTGGACCGTAAAGGTCATGGCCGAGGGTTACGTTGATGTTGTCAAGGTTCAGGTAATGCAGCCTGAAGAAACCACAGTGTTTGACGTTGAGATGCGTCCTGCCCTTGAAACCGGACAGGTACTCAGCTTCAACAACATCTACTTCGACTCAGGCAGCTCCAACATCAAGCCCGAGAGCTTCCCGATCCTCGATAACGTTGCTCAGACCCTTATAGCCAACCAGGGCATTGCAGTTAGAATTGCCGGTCACACCGACAGCGACGGCAGCGCCAGCTACAACCAGGGTCTCAGTGAGCGCAGGGCAAACGCAGTTCGCGACTACCTTGTGAACAAGGGCGTTCCCATGGGTACACTGAGCACAGTGGGCTACGGTGAGGAACAGCCGGTTGTTCCCAACACCAGCGCTTCCAACAAGGCTCAGAACAGGCGTATCGAGTTCACGGTACTCGGTGCCGCTATTCTCTAACAGCCTTTGATGATACTTCAGGGGGGCGGGTTTTCCCGCCCCCCTTTCTTCGTGTACGGTTTGAAACCGCCGGCTCAATCTGTATAATTTCATTCAACAATCATGAAGGAGGAAATTTGAAAACCTGGATGTCCATAGACGAGATACTCGATTTCGCAATCGGGGAAGAGGAAAACGCAGCAGGTTTTTACACTGAGCTTGCGGAAAAGGCGAACCACAAGTACATGAGAGACGTATTCCTGCAGTTCGCCGAAGAGGAAAAAAACCACAAGGCAAAGCTTCAGGCGGTTAAGAGCGGCAAAACCTTCAAACCTGCTGAAAAGGATGTGCTCGACCTGAAGATAACCGACTATGTGGCCGATGTGAGTGCCGATAACGTGGAGAACTTCGAGGATGCCCTTGTGGTTGCAATGAAGAAGGAAAAAGCGGCCTACAAACTCTACGACCGCCTTGCGGGTATGGTTGATTCAGGAGACGCGAAAGAGCTTTTCCTGGCCCTGGCCCAGGAGGAGGCCAAGCACAAGCTCCGCTTCGAGATCGAGTACGACGAGACCCTGAGAGAGAACTGATTCAATCCCGGTCAGTTTTTAGTATCGAAGGAGTGAGAGCTACATCATGTTCCGTGGATCAATGTCGATCTCCAGGCGGACAGAGCCGTCCTTCAGCTTTTTAAAGCTGTTTCTGATGGCCTGCACAGCCGATGTAACAGTGCGATGGCTGTCTGCCGTAAGAAGAGCGCTGTAACGGTACCGGTCGGCTATTCTTGCCATTGAGGCTTCACTTGGGCCCAGAAGCCTGCAGTTCCCGGGAAGTTTCGCCTTTACTGAAAGCTCAGCTGCGGTTCTCACCGACTTCAGGTTCTCTCCCGACCAGAGCAACCTTGTCATTCGTGTATAGGGAGGGAAACCCATAGCCTGTCTCTCGCTGAGTTCCTGTTTAATGAAGTTCTCGTAATCGTGACTGCAGGCCAGTTGTATAACGGGATTTTCCACGTCCAGGGTCTGGATTATCACCTCTCCGGATTTTTTACTTCTTCCTGATCTGCCCGATACCTGAAGCAGAAGGCTGAAGGTGGTTTCAGCAGCCCTGAAATCAGGAAGGTACAGGCCCATTTCAGCGCCGATCACAGCGGCAAGGGTAACCTCGGGGAAATCGTGTCCCTTGGCTACCATCTGGGTTCCAAGAAGAACATCCCCATCTCCTCTGCTGAACCTGTCGATTATTTTCCAGTGGGAAGATCTTCCCCTGGTGGTGTCCGCATCCATCCTGATGACCCTGGTTCTGGGAAGAAGTTCGTTGATCACCTTTTCCACCTTCTGTATACCCGGACCCTGCCGGGTAAACTCTTCGCCTGAACACACCGGGCATCTCATTCCTGCGCTTTTCCACTTGCCGCAGTGGTGGCAGCGAAGGATTTCTCCCTGGCGGTGGTAGGTCATTGAGATCCCGCATGAAGGGCACTTTTCCACATGTCCGCAGGCGAAGCACATCTGAACCGGAGAATGCCCCCTTCTGTTAATGAGCACTATGCTCTGTTCACCCCTGGCCGTTCTTTTTCCAATTGCGGCAAGAAGTTCGTCGGATAGAAGGCTGTGCTTGTGGGTGGAGGAATCCACCAGTGTGATTTTCGGCAGTTTTCTGCCCGTTGCCCTCAGGGGAAGACGCAAGAGGGTATACCTTCCCTCCATGGCATTCTTCCAGCTTTCCGCGGAAGGGCTTGCAGAACCCAGAACAACCGGAACATTTTCCATAAGACCGCGCATTACCGACAGGTCTCTTCCGTTGTATCTGGGTATTGAACCCTGCTTGTAGCTTCCGTCGTGCTCTTCGTCAACAACTATTATCCCCAGGTTACGCACAGGGGCAAAGACGGCGCTTCTGGGTCCTATGACTATCTTTCTCTCTCCCCTCTGCACCATGTTCCAGGTGTCCAGCCTTTCCCCTTTGGATAGTCCGCTGTGCAGAACCGCAACCGTCCCCGGGAACCTGAGGGAGAATCTGCTTACCGCCAGAGGGGTCAGGGATATTTCAGGAACCAGAACGATGGCTCCTTTCCCTGTTTCCAGAATATTGTGAATCAGATTCAGGTAGACCTCTGTTTTTCCGCTGCCTGTTATTCCGTAGAGAAGGAACGTCCCGTTTCCTCTGCAGGTTATGGTTCGTATCGCCCGGGTCTGATCAATGTTGAGTTCAGGGGGTTCGGGATAGTCTGTGGGGATCTGCCTCTGAAGCGGATCTCTGGGAACCTGCACCGGTGTTTCCCTGAGAAGTCCCATTTCCCTGAGCCTGTCAAGGGATCCCTTTCCCGCTTTAGCCGCTTTCAGCAGCTCCTTTTTCGGTGTTCTGCCCATTACCGCAAGGCAGGCCAGTATCTCTGCCTGTTTGCGGGCTGTGGACTTGAGCGACTGGGCGGTTTTCGTAAGGAGTTCGGGTTCTGCCAGCGGTTCAACGATCGAAATCGTTCTGGCCGGCGGCAGGCTGTCCGGTTTCCACCAGCTTTCCGAGATCCCCTCAGCGGCTTCCTCGGCAAGTATTCTGTCTATGGGAAGTCCTTCCGGCGACATGTGCGAAAGAAGTCTGTATTCAACGGGTTTTCCTCCGCAGATTCCGTACAGGGCAGAGTTCTCATTGACCTTGACCATTCTCACGGCTTTCCCCTGCATTCCCGGTGGGAAGGCTGCCGCCGCGGTCATTCCGGGCGGAGCCATGTAGTATTTCGAAGCCCATGAGACAAGTTCGATTACCGCAGGGGGAAGCAGAGGTTTCGAATCCAGCCTTGCCAGAACACTCTTCAGTTTAATTCCCGCGGGAGGGGCTTCCTGTTCTTCCCATATCATGCCGGCTACCCTGCTTCCTCCCAGGGGAACCACCACACGGCACCCCTTGAGGATGCCGCCCTGCATGGATTCGGGAAGGATGTAGGAATAAGTTTGCCAGACAGGTCTTGGTACCGCAACGGATACGGCTTTTATCACGGTCTCATTCCCAGGGAGAGGGCTCTTTTCCAGACTTTTTCCCGCGCCTGTGAAACGCTCATGGGCGGTTCAGGGAGGGTTGGGAATTCCCCCATTTCATAGATAACCGTGCCGTTGCAGACAACCCTGCTGACCCTGCCAGCCCTGGGAATGTCCATGAGATAAGCTTTGGGATCCTCTGCCAGCTCCAGTTCTTCCTTCTCGGTGTCCGTAAGTTCGATCTCCACAGAGTCATCTGCAAAACCATGGAAACCGAAGAACTCTGCCGGGTCCGCGCCGCCCATGCGTTCCCATTCGTTTGAATCCGGTGTCCCCGGAGAGCTCTTTAACGCTGCGAGGTTCACAGCAAGTCTCGTATCTCCGGAAAGATCCAGTCTGTTGTTGCAGGGTGCTCCATCGCTTCCCAGAAAAACCGGAATTCCGTTCTCTAGCAGAACCGGTACGTCTGCTATGCCGCTGCCCAGTTTCAGGTTGGTCCAGGGACAGTGTACAACCGCCGTGCCCGTGTTCTTCAGAAGAGCAAGCTCACCGGGCTGAAGGTGAACGCAGTGGGCAAGACAGGTGTTTCCGGAAAGGAAACCAAGGCTTT
>CAZNFQ010000090.1:0-8230 GCA_964571965.1 uncultured bacterium
AGCTCTGCCGCCTGAACTTCGTTACCTCCGCAATACTCCAGGGTCTTCTCGATGTGCTCTGTGATCAGGTCGCACAGTTTTGAAGGGGTGAAAGCCCCTGCCGCTTCACCCGGCGTAATTCGTTCTCTTATGTACGGAGAAAGAGACTCCGGGGTTATTTCATTTCCGTCGGTCCCCACCACCGCACCCGCTATTATGTTCTGCAGCTCCTGCACGTTGTCAGGGAAGGTATACTGCATGAGCAG
The DNA here is from genome assembly GCA_964571965.1 of uncultured bacterium. Lineage (GTDB taxonomy): Bacteria > Fermentibacterota > Fermentibacteria > Fermentibacterales > JCC-6 > Sabulitectum. Next base: position 246 of record CAZNFQ010000090.1, read on the forward strand.
TTCCATGAACTCGTCGCTGATGGTAACCTCCCCGGGTTCTCTCTTCAGTCTCTTAAGCTCAACTATGAGGAAGTGTTCCGCAAGCAATGGAATATCCTCAGCCCTGTCCCTGATCGGAGGGATGTTGATGGAGTTTACCATGAGGTGGTAGAGCAGGTCCCTGGAGAAGGTATCCCTGTACTTCTTGCTGGTGAGGTCCTGGGTGGAGGAAACGATTATTCTCAAGTCGCTCTCTCTGATCTCGGTTGAGTTGTCTCTGTAGAACTCCGAGTTCTGAATCACCCTTTTCAGCCTTACCTGCACAGGCAGACTGAGGCATTCTATGTTGTCTATGAATAAAGTTCCGCCTGAGGCTGCTTCTATGAACCCCTGCTTCTCATCATGCTTGCCGCCCCAGTCCCTGTCTCTGCCGAAAAGTTCAGAGGAGAAGTCTTCCTGGTTGTGTGATTTGGCGTCAACTGCGATGAATGGACCTTTCTCCCTTGGGCTGGCCTTGTGTATCGCCCTTGCCAGGTGTTCCTTGCCTGTTCCCTGCTCTCCCCATATGAATACGCTCAGGTCACCCCTGGCAATCCTCTCGGCGTGGTGAAAAAGCCTTATCATTTTCATGTTTTGCGTGGGCAGATGATCGAAGGCCTCTCTGTTGGAAAGCTCTTCAGGTGACAGTGTTTCCGGCAGCTCATCTATCTTCTCGCTCATTGCTCCGTGTTCAATGGCGTTGTCGAGAACTTCGATGAGGTTTTCATCCTCCACCGGTTTTGTCAGGTAATCGAAGGCGCCTCTCTTCATGCTTCTGACGGCCAGGTCCACATCGTTCGCGCCGGTGAGAATTACAACAGGTACAGTTATGTTACTGCTTCTCATTATGTTGAGTATGTCCATGCCGCTAACGTTGGGCATGTCCAGATCCAGCATTATAACATCGAACTTTTCCTTTTTGACCCTTTCCTCCACCAGTCTGGAATCGTTGATCACCGTAGGTTCGAACCGCTCGGTCTGCATGAGGAAAACCATGAAATAGTTGGTTACGGCCACATCGTCATCCACGATAAGAACCTTTTTCATGACTTGTCCTCCCTTCCGTTTGCGTTCACCGGTATCCGTATGGTGAACTTGGTGCCGACACCCTGTTTGCTGGATACTGAGATGTTTCCTCCGTGTTCTTCTATGATGCGGTAGGATATTGCAAGTCCCAGTCCGGTACCTCCCTTTGCCCTTTTCGTGGTAAAGAAGGGATCGAATATCTGTTTCTGGGTTTTCTCATCCATTCCCTTGCCGTTGTCTTCTATCTCTATGACAACCATGCCTTCTTCCATTGAAGAGCTTACCTTTATCAGGCCTTTCCTGTCGTCGGGGATTGCCTGGGCAGCGTTTACGATAAGGTTCACCATGACCTGTTCGATCTTCTGGGAATTTCCGGGGAAGGGTTCCACCTCTTCCGACAGATTCAGTTCTATTTCGCCGTGCTTGTGCACCTCGTTCTGAACCAGCCTTTTCGTGGCCCCTATAAGGGTGTTTATGTCCACATTGTCAACCAGCAGCCCCTCGTCCTTCCTGGCAAATCCCCTGAGTCCCTCGACAATGCCCTTGATTCTTTCGGAGCCATGGGACATGTCTTCCACAAGGGTCATTATGTGCTCCCGGAAGAAGTCATATTTAAGCCGGGCTATCTTAAGCTCGGGATGATCTTTGTAGTATTCGTCCACTATGGGAAGCATATCATCCAGGGCCTGCTTCATTATCTTGATGTTACCCCGGATGAACTGATTGGGATTGTTGATCTCATGGCCAATACCGCTTACCAGCTGTCCCAGGGAGGCCAGCTTGTCAGCCTGCTGTATCTGCTGTTCATAGGTTTTTTCAAGGGTAACGTCCCTGTAGAACTCAAGTATGCCCTCCACCTCTTCGTCCTTGTTGTAAACGGGAAGAGCGTGTACTTCCAGATACCGGTCGTCATCACGGATGGTGATGGTAATAGGTGTTTTGTTGCGGATGATTTTTGAAAGCCTGCAGTCGGTGCAGGGTGTTTCCCGGTCGAAGCATGTTCTGAAGCACTTCTCGCCGGGCTCTATATTTTCCCTGTTGCTCATCACAACATTATGGTTAAGATCTATCAGAACCACCTTGTCCGGTATGGCCTTGAACATGGTTTCAAGACGGCGGCTGCTCTCCTGCATGGTTTCATTCACCCTGCCCAGGTACGAATCCACGGTGCTGAGCCGCTGTTTCTGCTGCTCCAGTTCGCTTTCTCTTTCAGAGATTTCTTTTTCGAGCTGAACCAGTCTTGCGGCGTATTCCTCTTCCTCGCCCTGCTTCAAGGCAATTCTTTCCTTCAATTCCTTTCTCTCCAGGGCAAGGCTCAGCATTCTGCCTATTTCGTTAAGCATCTTCTGTTCTTCCGGAAGCAGTTCCCGCTCAGGGTTTATGTAGCCTACCCTGATCTCTCCCTTCTCCTCTCCGCTTATGAAGAGCTGCACGCTGATAAAGTCCTCTGCTTCGGGTTTCTGTCCGTACTCCGTACCCTGGTAGGATGAATAGACCGTTGCCTCGTCTGGATATCTCATTCCCCGGGCCAGAAAAGGCGGAAGTTTTGTGAAGAAGTCGTGTATGGTCTCGGATACCTCTATCCACTCAGCAACTGAGTAAAGACAGGAGAGCTCCTTGACCCTTTCCTCCTTTTCCCAGTCGTCCATCTTTCTCAGGGAATCAGCCTGCATTCCGAATATCAGATACAAACCGCCTGTTACGCTTTTTGTGTACCCCACTTTCATGGGTATTGGAATGGAGCTGGTCAGGCCGGTTGAAAAAACCGCTACCACTCCCCGGCTGCCGCTTTTCACCCTTTTCATTGCTTTCCTGAAGGATTTGAGGGATTTCCCTTCAAGAAGTTTATCCAGATGAAGTCCCACAACGTCGCTTCCTGCGGGAGAGCAAACCTTTTTCATCAGTGGACTCACGTAGTGGATTTTCTCGTTGTCATCGGCAACCAGAAGGAAATCAAAGGTGTTCTCGATCAGGGAATAGAGGTCCTCAAGAGATATCATCGTGCCCCCTTAGGTGATCTGTGCCTGAAATGAATATGTTTTTCGTTAATGCAACAATCGAAGGCTTGAGTCAAGAAGGATTTGCCGTTGAGGATCATCACTTTGACCGCGGGGACATAGGCCTTATAGATTGAACATGGTTTTAAAGGAGGAATGTCATGAAGCAATACTCAGTTGCTCTGGTTGCCGTATTCCTTGTTACGGCTGCCTGCATTGACTCCAGCTATCCCTTCGATGTGGTTGAAGGGCCCGTTCAGATAACTTACACGCTGGAGGCGGAAGGTACAGTGGATGTTACCGTTACTGACAGCTTCATGGGGCATGTTCGAACCCTCATAGACTCACAGTTCCAGGAAGCCGGAGGGCACACGGTGGAATGGGATTTAACCGATGACGAGGGCAACTACCCCGAAAACGGTCTCTACAATGCGGAGATATACCTGAATGGTGACAGGATCGACGTTCAGGTGCTGGAGGTGAACAGACAATGACTGCACTTACAGCAATACTATCACTCATGGTTATTCAGGGGTCATCTTTCAGGGTGGGCTTCGCCTTCGACGGCAGCTGGCCTTCCATGGGAGAGGAAAAAGACTATGCAGATCTCCTTGCAGAAGGAGACCTTGATTACAACCTTGATGATATGTCCTGGACAGGGGGCATTGAAGCCCTGGGCGACGCATCGGAAAAACTTCGTCTACGGGGTGCGGTTACCGTGAGCAGATTCCACGGAACCTATGAAGAAAGCTTCGATCCGTTCAGCTACGTTGTGGCAGGTATTCTTACAGGAGGTATTCTTTTCCTGTTCGATCCCGGCGGTGACGATGTGGTAGCGATGGAAGATGTGGCAACGAACATCGAACTGGCAGGATACTACAAGCTTACAGGTGGGCCAACCGTTTCTGTGGGAGGGGGACCATCCTATGTGATGGCAACCCGCAACATGGACACTCCCAACACCAGTACCTCCGAGTCGGCTTCCGGTATGGGTTTCAATCTGGGCATTCGCCTGGACGGCGAATCAGGGGGCTTCCTCTGGCTTCCCATCGTTTTTGGAGCAGAGGGTGGATACCGGTTCAGCAGTGTGAAATTCGACACGGATTATTCAGATGACTTCACCGTTGATTTCTCGGGACCCTACGTGAGAATCGGGACGTACCTTAAATTCTAGTTGCGTGAAAGAGGGAAAACGGTCCTTCGCTGTGGGGAAGGGGCACATTCTCCAATGTGAAATATTTTTCAAGGCAGATCAAAAGATCCAGATCCGCCACCACATCACTTCCCCGCCCGATGATCTTTTCCGTATCTCCGAAGAGGGGTCCTCTGACTTTCGAGGGATCATTTGCCAGAAGAAGGAATTCATCTCCCCAGGTATTCACCAGAGAGTCGGTATTCTGCCTTAGATAGCCCAGAGCATCTATGGGTTTCAAATAGAAATACCATCCTGACGAGAAGCGTTCCTGGTGGGGATGGACCACTTCGATATCCGGGAATCCCTCATCTTCCAGATGATACTGAATGCCCAGTAGAGAATGGGTTTCCAGAAGGGCAACAACTGGTATTCCCATCTGTTCTGAAGCTGAACCCGCTATGATCGCCGCTTCTCTGAAATCCCTGTCGAATGTGCATCGTTGGGGCATTGTTGTTCTCGTAATGAATGGGATGCACATAAGAAGGGAAAGCGCAGGAATTGCTGCTCTCATGAATTTTCCTGTTCTGTCTTTGTTTGCCAGACCTGCGATGACCAGGGATGCCCAGCTGAAATATGCAACTGAAAAGTGCCGTGCCGTTGGTCGCACCAGGCTCAGAGGCAGGAAAACGAACAGAAGAAGAACGAATAATCCTTTTCCTGCGGTCTTTCTTCCCCTCCAGGCGGAAAATAACCACAGGGCGAAAAGCAGAATACCCCCTGCTGCCCATGGAGAAAGATCCCTTACGGAAAAGAGGTTGAACTGGAAAACGGCGTTACCGGAGGAAAATCTGAGAAGAGCTCCAGCCATGGAAAAAGGCATTCCCTCTACTCTTTGAGCAGGTGTGGCAAGCTCCAGCAGTTCCAGAGAATCGCTCTCTCCGGCGTGGTTAAAACGCTGAACCTGCGTGGCAATATTCGAAGCCCATGGGATCATAAAAAGAATGCAGATCAATAGAAGAACTATCGATGCGGTCTTTCTTCTGCTGAAGAAAAGCACCACAGCGGCTGCTGCAACTCCGCACCACACAAAGTAGTGAACCCATACTCCCGCAACGCATACAGCAGCAAGGAGCACAAAGTTCTTTACGGAAAACTCTCCATTGATTTTCTGCAGCAAAATAAATATGAGCATTCCCAGCAGCGCCATCAGACCGTACATTCTCAGTTCGGAAGCAAGATGCAGAAGAAACGGACTTGCAGCCAGCACCAGGTATCCGTTCTCCCGGAAATACCTGCAGCCGAAGAAAATGAGAAAGCCAACAGGAAGGAATGCAAAGACCCTCAGGGACAGCAGACTGCTTCCGAAAATGCGTATCCACACCCAGAGAAGAGCATGGTATCCCGGAACATGACTCTCCATGGAGATGTTCTTCAACATGGTACCGAAACCGCCACGGCAGAGTGTAACCGTAAGCGATTCATCACCTGTAAGGCTCTTCGGAGCAGATATGGAAGCAAGCAGACCCATTAAAAGAACAGGCAGAATACTTATGAGCAGCAGTCGGTATTTTTGTGTCATTATGTTTAAATGAAACCCTTCGAAACGGCCTGCAGATCGCTTGAAAAATCCTTCGATGTATTATCATCCGCCGGGAGATTCAGCGCAACCTTTTCGGACTGCGGCAGGACAATTAAGCTTTTTCCCATGAATGAATTATTTCTTCGATCAGGGCGCTGAAGAACAGGCAGACCTGCTTCCGCCGAGTGATTCACCGGCGGCGGTGTTTATTCAGGGATATGGGTCAGGAGAGAATTTTACTTCATCTATAATCATTCGTTTTAAGTAACAGCTATAATCGCTATGAGTAAATATAAATACTATTGACCTTTTTCCTTTTCCGCGTATATACGAACCATCTACTCTTGCCGAAGGAGGTGGGAGAATGGGCGACAAAAAGAAGAAAAAGGCCAAGCAGACCGAACCTGTACTGGAGAAGGATTCCAGCAAGGTAAGAAAACCGGTCAAAAAGGTTAAGAAGGCCAAATAGAATGCAGCCCGGCCGGGCAACCGGCCGGGTTTCTTAATTCACCGAAGGCAGTTCCATGGTGTAAACCTTCTGAACACCGTCCAGTGGGTCGTTGTTCCAGGCCAAGTTTCCGAAGGGGGTAATACTGAATCTCCAGAATCTGCCCTGCCCGGGAAACTCAGCAGTGGCAACATGGTCACCCTGTGAATTGAATACATCGAAAACAGGTTTCGATTCGGTGCCCCTCTGTACCCAGAGTAGTCCAGCATCATCCACTCCGATGCCTGCCACCATATTGTGATATCCTTGAATCTCAATTTCAGACGGGAATTCCCCCAATCCCAACATGGATGCAAAGTACTGTTCCTCATCCTTGATCTCTTCGGGGGTTTTAGCCGCCTGCGGCAGATCAAGGGATGCACAGAAAAGGGTATCACCGGAGGTGCTGAAACCCCGGACTTCGTAGGAACTGCTTGAAATTCTGGTGTAAAAAAGCCGATCTCTCCCGTTGGAACACATTAAAACACTGCCCATCAGGCCAGTGGTACCGGGGTTTGTTAATGCTTCGTCTGCGTTGAAACGCATCGTATCTCTGAACAGGCGCAGCTCCGGTTCGGATGTCTCCAGATCGAACACAGAAGGAGAGATGATCACGATCCCATCGTCCCCGTCCATGTTGAAGGTCACGCTGCAGGCCCCGTACCGATCCCCTTCCAGAGCAACCGGCTGCATAGGAGGGATGAGTTCCGAAGGGACTATGTCCCTGATGCTCTCTCCATTTTCATCGAGCAGTGTTATGCAGTACTTTCCCATGTCCCATATCATCATGCTTCCATCGTCGAACAACGAGAGTTTCGATGGATAGGATATTTCTCCCGGACCGCTTCCCCTGCGGGAAATCAATCCCCGGGAAATGCCTGAAGCGCTGAATTCCCTAATGACACATGCACTTCTGTCAAGAACCAGTATGGAACCTTCTGGAGAGACCGCCGCATCCGCAATTGCTCCCAGAACGTAGCATGAGTCTCCCATGTCCACTCCGATACTGTCGATTACCGTTATCGGAAGTCTCTCCGGGAATGGTTCAGACCAGCCGGGGTCGGAACAGGATATAAAGCTGACCAATGCCCCAAGCAGCAAGGCAATGAAATGGTTGTGAGTGAACAAGAGAACCTCCCTGATTTCTGCCGTTAAGTGTGAATAAAAACGAATATTGCAAAAAATATACACAAATGCAATCTTTCTATAGGGGTAAATGACTTTTCAGGGTTGTTTCTTGTGTAAAGTGCCGGCATAGGTCTTTACAGATTCTTACTCGAAAAGAACTTGAAAAGCTCTGTAGTTCGTATTGGCATATATTCTGAAGAGAGAAGGGCCTTTAAGTCCAGACTCTGAAAGGAGACTGAAATGAAAACGGTAAAACTGATCCTCATCCTGGTCTTGCTGGCTGTGATAGTAATTGCAGTGATGCAGAACACCGCAACCGTTGAAACCAGGTTCCTCTGGATCCATACTGAAGCTCCTGTAATTCTTTTGCTCATCGTATCCTCAGCTGTGGGCCTGTTCCTTGGTCTGCTCGTTGCCCTCTTCCGGGGAAAAGGCAGCAAAGAGAAAAAATAAACCGGGTGAAGCCCTGAGAAGTCATTCGATTTCTTGCCCCGGGGGCATGCTTCACAGATATTTAATGAGGTTTGCTGTAACTGATCCACTTTTACAGGAGGCGTAGTACCTTGGAAAGAATAGAAAAAACAGGAGCCTTCTACCTGGGCAGGGAATACGATG
>CAZNFQ010000091.1:0-8187 GCA_964571965.1 uncultured bacterium
ACTATTATCAGGCGGAGATGGGGTCCTGTTTGAGAAGAAGGTGGTTCTGTTTCAGCCTGGCCGATGCAGAAATGTTACCGGAGTGGAAGCTTCTCAGCATAGACATCGAAGGACAGTTCGGCGGAGAAGGGAAAAGGAAGGTTAACATCGATCCGGGCTATCTGGATCACGGGAAACTGGTTCTTGCAAGCTGCAAACCCGCCCCTGACAAGATCTACCTTTCAAAAGGCATATATGCCCACAAATGTCTGCGCTACCGTTCAGGAGATTTCCACGCACCGGATCACAGCTTTGATGATTTCAAGGATGGCAGGTTCAACGGTTTCTTCATAAAGGCGAAGACCGTATACAGGGATCTTCTCAGGGTGAAACACCTGTAAGATCAATTGATGCAAGTGCATTCATTGCCGGTATGAGGTCTTTATCTGAAAGGCAGCCGAAGCTCAGTCTCAGGTGCCCTTTACCCGTTTCACCGAATGCGTCTCCGGGTATCGACGCTATTGCGTATTCATCCAGCAGGTGGTCCGCCAGCCTGTAGCATTCCATCCCCGGGGGAACCGCGGCCAGGGTGAAGAACCCTCCCTCCGCGTTCCTCCAGTCCAGTCCTTTGGAGTATCCCATTGCTTCCCTGCACATCTCCAGTCTGTGGAGCACCTCTGAGGAGCGCTTTTCAACCCAGCCGCTGGTCTTCAGGCATTCCTCGAGGAGTATCTGAGACGGAGTCGGAGGACATATCACCACGGAATCCTGCACCTTAAGGGATTCGTTAAGAACCTCTGCTGAACCGAAGAGATAACCCAGTCTCCATCCCGAGAGGCTGAAACTCTTGGAGAAACTGCCGATGGTGAGCACGTGATCCTGCCTGTTCTCCTGCCAGGGGTGATAGCTGCTTCCGGTGAAGTTGAACCTCTCATAGGTTTCATCGATGATCAGTGCGCATCCGTGTTCACCGGTCAGGGCTGCGAGCCTTTTTATCTCTTCTTCGGAGGCTGCTGAACCCGTGGGGTTTCCGGGATTCACCAGCACCATCACAGAGGCATCTTTCAGGCTCTGCTCCAGTTTTTCCCAGGGTATTTCCCATCCCGCTCCCTCGATCATTGGAATGGAAACCATTTGAAGCCCGGTGAACTGCAGAGCGAACACATGGTCGAAGTAATAGGGCTCCAGAACCACCGCCTTTTCACCCTGGTCCGTCACCGCGAGAAGAGCGCTGAGGAACGCCTGACTTGCACCGCAGGTCAGGTGAAGCTCCGAGAGAGGGTCGGTGTCGATTCCCCTTCTTTCAAGAAAATCCCGAGAAAGGGCCCTTCTTGCAGAGGGGAGACCGGGATCGGGGCTGTAGAAATTGAAACCCGGCTCATCCATACGTTCTTTGAAACGGATTACCGCGTCTGAAGGCGGATCATACCAGGGAACAGCCTGGGCCATTGAAAAAACGGTTTCGCCGCGGCTGCGCATATTACGGACCCTGTTCATTATGGGATGTATGGGAGGCATGTGAACCCCCGCCATTCTCCTGGATGTTCTGAATGCCATGAAAACCCTTTCATTCATTCCATTTGTGTTCAAGCCTGAATGATTTATAAAAGGTTGAACCGGGAGGGAAAAGAATGCGGGTACATATTCAGGCTGAGTCACCGGGTTCTGAGCTTGTACGGGTAACGGCAGAAGCTCTGGAATTGGCAGGGCACACGGTACAGATCAATCTTGAATCACCGTTACCGGATGCTGCAGTCGCCTTCGGCCCGGAAAGCGCCTCGCTTGCTTCCCTGGTTTTTCCCGGAATTCCCCTGGCTGTGTATCTGGCAGGGGGAGAAGCAATTCCTGAAGGCATAAAAGGTGGGAGAACGCTGTTTGTTTTTCCCTGCAGCTCTTTCCTGGAGAGCCCCACGGGCAAACACAAAGTCACCGTGATAAAACCTCCATTGAAATCTCTGAAAATGGATTGGCGCCATTCAGTAAGCTCGCAGTCGGTGATCCTTCCCGGCCCCTTCAACCATTCTTCCGGTCACAGGACCCTTTTCAAAGCGCTGGCAATACTCCCGCGGGAGATCACCTGTTTCTTATGGGGAGAGGAAGGCGACTACACTTCGATTCAGATAATGGGCATGGCATCCGATGAAGGAGTGAGTGAGAGGGTTGCGTTCATTCAAAGGCTTTCCTCATGCAGTGCGGGAGCCGTGGTCATACCCGATCTTTCGGCACGAACGAACTATGAAACAGCCGCCGGTGTCATTGCCCTGGGAATACCTGTGCTGCTGAGTTCCGCAGGTTTCCATCGCGAACTGGTCAAAGACGGGGTGACCGGACTTTTCCATTCACCCGGGAACCACCGCCAGCTTGCAGGGCACATCCATCACCTGATGCACAACAGGGGCCTTTCAGATTATCTTTCCGGGAACGCAGCTGTGTACTGCAGAAACCGGTTTTCCCCGGAGGCAGCGGGAAGAAGATGGACAGAGGAATTGGAACAACTGTGCTTTGGGTGATGTACACTGTTCATGGGCCGTTTCGAAAGGACTTATTATGAGAACAGCACTTCTGCTTTCAATGGCAGTATTTTTCTCCTGCTTCGGTTACGGATCGGTGTGGGACTGGGGCGATTATCAGCGCAGGTATGTGGAGAACACCACCTGGGGACCGGGTGAAAGACTGGTTTTCAGCGTTGAGTACGGAATCATCAAAGCGGGTACCGCTTCTCTCAGCGTTACAGGTCCCGTTGACCATGAAGGCCTTCTGGCTTACAGAATAACCGCCGAAGCCAGTTCGAATCCCGCCTTCAGCAGTTTCTTCGAGGTGCGCGACATAAATGAGTCTCTTCTTGACATTGTTCAGCTTCATTCACTTACCTACATGAAGAGCCTTCAGGAGGGTGATTACTCCAAGAGTGAGGAAATGTTCTTCGATCAGGAGGCCGGTTTTGCTTACTATCCCGATGAGGAAAATTCCGATCTGGCAGAGATCCCCATTCCCCCCCATGCCCTGGATGTGCTCGGAGCTTTCTACTACGCAAGGACACAGGAGCTGGAGCCGGGGGGCAACTTCAGTATCGACGTCCACGTGGACAACGACAATTATCCCATGGAGGTTGAAGTTCTGGAAAGGGGATCCATCAGAACCAGGGCCGGTACCTTCGACTGCATACAGCTTCATCCGGTTCTCCGGGGTGAGGGGCTTTTCAACCAGCAGGGGGAGATATTCATCTGGGTAACCGACGACGAAAGGCATATGCCTGTTCTCATGAGCGCCTCCATAGTGATAGGAGAGATCACCTGCATGCTTCAGGACTATACCCTTGGTACACCGCTTGAAGTAGAAAATCCGTTTCTATAGTGACAGCTGAACTTCAGGAACATCTAAGCACTTCTCTTGGGAAACTGGAACGGTCAGGCATATCCGCGATCCAGATGAGAGAGCTTCCCTATGGTGTTCAGCTGAAGCTTGAGAAGGGGAACAGAACCTGTGCGGTTAATCTGTACCACTCCAGGAAGAAGGGCGGCAGCGTCGTTCCTTCAGGAGGAGATGACATCCTTCTGAAGGAAGCCCTGTCCATTCTGACTGAAACCCCTTTCCGAAACGATCTTCTTCACCGTGGAGTGAGAACGGGAACCGACGAAGCAGGTAAAGGTGACTACTTCGGCCCCCTTGTTGCCGCAGCCGTCAGTTGCAGTGAAGAGACCGCAAAAGAACTTCACGCAATGGGAGCAGGGGATTCGAAGCGGCTTTCTCCCAGAACCGTTCAGGATCTCTACGGGAAGATAACTGAGATGGAAGAGGTTATTTATTCAGTCTGTGTCGTTTCTCCCCGGGAGTACAACAGTCTCTTCGCCAGTTTCAGCTCCAGGGGAATGAACAGCCTTGATATTCAGGCCATGGCCCATGGAAAGGCTCTTGCAGGCATTCTTGAAAGAACCGGAAACCCCGGAACCGTTGTTGTTGACAGGTTCTGTGACCTTAAGAGACTCAGGCCATGGCTTCCGGAGAAACTGGGGAAGGTGGAGCTCATGGTAAAGGCCGAAGACAAGGAACCGGCGGTTGCAGCCGCATCCATTCTGGCCCGATCCGTTTACCTGGAGCAGCTTGCCGTTATCTCCGGCAAGTTCAAAATAGAACTCAAGCCCGGCGCAGGTGAGCAGGTGGATAAAACTGGACGGAGGCTTGTGTCTGGATCCGGCGGGAAAGTCCTTGTGGAAACCGCCAAGATCCACTTTTCCAACACACTGAGGATCACCGGGGGACTTGACCTCGGCTGATTTCCATGAGATAATTACGGAGATTTGGGCCGGTCGGTCCATGATTCAGGGGTGAATCAAAAAAACAGATTTGCTTTTAACGAAAAATCCGGAGGGATTACAAATGAGAATTTTCTCAATCGCAATGATGGTACTCGGAATGGCACTCTTTGGCATGGCCTGCGGCGAACCTGCACAGGAAACACCTGCCGGTGACGAAGAAGTCGTAACCGACGAGGTTACTGAAGAAGCTCCCATCGAGGAAGAAATCGTCGAAGTTGAAGAGATCATCGAAGAGGGCGCAGAGATGGTTGAAGAAGGCGAAGCCATGCTCGAAGAGGGCGCAGAGATGGTTGACGAGGCCACCGATGTCGTTGAAGAGGTTGTTGAAGAACCTGCCCCCGAGGTAACCGAGTAAACGAAGATATCCGGATAATTTTTGGGCGGCAGCAATGCCGCCCATTCTTTTTTTCCCGCAGAAATGATTATTTTCAGGGGCAGGGAGGATCATTATGCTTTGCCTGACCGTTCTGTTCCATATCTTTGTAAGTTACGGGAACCTTGTTGAATTCACTGCACAGGGCCCCATAGCCGATTCCCAGGGAAAGCCCATCGACGTGGGCACTTATGCCGCTCCTCTTTTGGCTGACTGGAACGGAGATGGTCTGCAGGATCTTCTGGCAGGCCAGTTCGAAGACGGCAGAATAAGGTTTTATCCAAACACAGGCACTGCAGGAGAACCGGTTTTCGATGATTTCCAGTATCTGAGAGATGGGGGGGGAATACTGTCCGTCCCCTACGGTTGATGCACCGGAGCCACTGATCCGCAGGCTGTGGACTGGGACGGAGACGGAAGGCTGGACATTATCGTTGGAGATCGTCCCGGCAACGTTCACTATTTCAGAAGACTCGATTACGGAAACATTTATATGGAAGAACAGGATATGGTTACAGTTGCAGGGAAGCCGATTGACGTTGGATATAATTCTGCTCCCTGCGTTACTGACTGGAATGAAGACGGCCTTCCTGATCTTGTTGTGGGTAATCTGAGCCCCTTACCCGCAGGAGTGTTTCTCTTTATCAATCAGGGTGAACCCTTCATGCCTGACTACCAGCTTACCGATACGGTGTTCTACATGGGAGAGCCCATAGAGATAACAACTGCATATCCGGACATTCATGACATGAATTCCGACGGCCTCAAGGATATGATAGTGGGTTCATCCAGTGGGAATATCCACTGTTTCGTGAACAGCGGAACCACCCAGCAGCCTGTCTTCGATGAAATGGAATACCTGCAGGCGGATGGTGACACATTGTACATATGCTCATACGTGAGACCCACCGTATGTCACTGGAACGCAGATGAAGTCCCGGACCTGCTCGTGGGAGACTACACCGGGCAGATCTACCTTTTTACGGGAATCCCGCAATCAGGGGTTCCGGAGACCTGTTCACCATCGGTAAGTCTTTATGGCAACCCTGTTTCGTCACTGGCTGAAGTAAACGTAACCCTTGCTCGGTCTTCTCATGTGGTGATAACGGCACATTCCATTGACGGCAGGGTCATCCGGTCATTCGACCAGGGAAATATCCCGGCCGGATCCCATCTTATTCAGCTGGATATGTCATCTTTCTCCAATGGAGTGTTTCTGTTGAGAGTAACGACCGGTACGGGTACGGCGGCTGTTCAGCTGGTTGTACTCAGATGAATTTTACAGGGTAGCAAGAACGAAGTATCCCATCATCACTGCATACAGAAGGGTTGCCAGGCAGCTTCTCCACAATCTTGCCGGGGATTTCTCCGCATCGGTGAAATAACGGTAACCGTGGAGCATGGAAGCTTGAAACAGGTAGATGGCGTATCCGGCAAGGGCTGCTGTCATTGCCGGTTTTCCAAGGTTCGTAAGTGTGGAAATCAGCCCCATGGCCCCGAATCCCAGATTGGCGAAGCCCACTTCGAACATCCAGTCCGGCCTATCGGTTTCCCAGCCCAGCCTTTTCATGTCTGACTTGTAGAATATGAAGTGTCTGATGAAGGCGAGTACTCCGACAACTCCCACCGTGGATAGCGTTACGAGTTTCAGAGCAAGCAGAGGCTGTTCTCCCAGGTAATAGAAACCGAAGAAAATACCCACTGTACCCGCCAGCATGCTCACGATACCGAGAAGAGCAGACATTGCAGCCTCGCATTCAGATTAGAGAATCATTGCAGAGTACTTATACCTGATGGAAGATTCAGAAACCAGTTACTGGGTTACTGCGAACCTCGCTGTCTCTGTAGCGTTTTCCGATTTCAAGCAAGCGGTGTAGATCCCTGCAGGCAGTTCTACGCTCCAGCTGAAGGTTCCGGAATCCAGCATGCCATGAAACAGCTGTTCCTCAACCCTTCCGGAAATGTCATAAACAATGAGGGAAACAGGTTCCGCTGCCTGCAGGTTAACTGATATGGCGGCGATTCCACTTGCGGGGTTGGATGCAAGTGCCAGGTGACTGCCGCCGTCCGATGAAGTGGTATTGTTCTCTATTCCGCCGAAAATGGGGATTTGGAGTTCACTGATGTAGTATTTGTCATCGGTTCCCAGATAGCTCCAGAATACAGTAAGAGCCTGCCAGTCCCAGAAAAGTCCCAGAGATTCGCTCACATCCACGGGACATTCCTCCTGCCCCCAAAGAAGATACCCGCCGGGGGTGTGCTGCCAGAAGAGGAATTCGTGCTCGAATCTGGTTGTGGTTATTATTGCGTAGGGGGGGTAGCCGGTGACGGTCATTATCTCATGAACTGTGAGTCCGCTTATCTCTCCTGTAACCCCCGGAAGCTGATAGATCACGTAGTCAGGAGAGTCCGGGTACATACCGTAGAAGCTGTAGGGTGATACGCTTGTTCCCTGAAACAGTTCTCCATCTCCCGTGAGGTAGTTGAAATCCAATCCGCTTCCATCTGTTCCCGCCGGATTGGAGAATGAGGCCCAGTTGTCTCCATTGTCGGTGTGATAGATAAGCGGTTCAGCTGAACTGTTCACATAATATCTGCCCTCGGGGGGTTCGAACACCACGTTCAAGCCGAAACCCTCCATGTCCGGTGGAAGATCGAATTCATCCTGCAGGCTGAGATCGTCGGGGTCCGCAAGATAGATCTTTCCGTCTCCGTTGCTTCTTATGGCTATCTGATCCGTGTTCCAGTTGTATGATATGTCCTGAATGTCTGAGGCATAGGTTATCTCCCAGGTATCGAGGACCGTTATGGGAATATCAACGGGATCAGCTGCGGATACCCCGGTGAAGAGCAGGATGGTAAAAACAGACAATAAAACCTTCATGTCATCTCCTTTGTTCCCCGTTAGTGAATAGACATTAATGATAATGAAAGAGAATTATCTGAAGGTCAAGGGGGCTTTCTCAGGCTATCTCTTCTTCAGCCTGACCCTTCCGTTCCTTATTACCCTCAGGGGAAACCAGTGATCTGGAAGGTGACTGATGTAGGGTTCACGTATGAACCTTTCCCCCAGCAGTACAAGGTCAGCCTTCTGTTCACTGTTCCTTATCAGTCTTCCTGCTGCCTGGATAACCCGGTTTATGCCGGGTATGGCAAAGGCGTGGAGGAATCCGTTCCTTCCCGTCTGTTCATAGCGTTCTTTCAGGAGTTCCTGTTTCAGGGAAACGGAAGGGAGGGAAGGCCCCGCTATGAAGCAGCCCCTCAGGTCGGGGATGGTCAGGTCAACTCCCTCTGCGAAAAGACCCCCGGCCACCACCATTACAAGGTTTCCCCCTGAATTGATCTCCGTTACGAAGTCTTCCCTCTCCGAGGTCTGCATTTCCCTTTTCTGGGCAATGAACTCTACACCCTTTTCACGGGCTCTCAGGGCTATCTGCTCCATCCAGGCGAAGGAGGGGAAGAAAACCATCCATGTACCCGGTGTCTTTTTAACTGCTCCCTCAAGTCTGTTCAGTATGG
>CAZNFQ010000092.1:0-8142 GCA_964571965.1 uncultured bacterium
CCTAGAAGAAGAACCTCACTCCGATGGCTGCATCGATGTAGAAGTCTGTGTCCGGTACTATTGAAAGCCCAGGGGCCACTTCGAGGAACAGGTCTATGTCGTTGTGGGCAAAGAGGTATTCTATTCCCACGGGAATGCGTCCGCCTATGAACACATCGTCTTCGCCGAAGGCTACCCAGGCGCCCAGGCCGTAGTACCAGGGGAGCATGCCCTTTTCCACATCGATGTCGCCGAAGTTATGCCAGAGATAGTCGGAGTGGATCAATAGCCATTCGTCACTGAAGCTCCAGGCTGCCGCTGCGTCGAAGGCTGTGGTGGTGCTTGTGAAGTATTTGAAGGAGATACCTGTGGGGTTGCCGGCTATAAGGCCCAGTCCCGTGTCTCCCTTTCCAGGTGAGAACGACATGAGAACCGCAAGTATTAATGCATTCATTTTCTCTCCTTCACTGTTGTCCGCCGGCGGTTTCCCGCCGGCGGACTGCTGTTATACCAGTTTTGCCAGGTTGTCTGCGAAGAGTTTTACGTATTCACCTGTAGGGTAGGCGCTGGCCATTGCCCTGGAGGCAAGTTCGATGCTTTCCTTCAGAGGAAGGGTGTAGCGCATGTGCATGAACCTCTGCCGGAATGCAGTTACCTCTTCTGCAACGTTCTCGTTCCTGATTATTACCCTGGCCATGAGCTGGGCCAGTTCTCCGAAGTCGTCTTCGTTCATTCCGTACCTGGTCATCTCACTGACGCCGGTTCTGATTCCACTGGATGTGAGGAATGTTTCGTCGTCGGGAAGGGCCTGGTAGTTCACTACTATGTTGTTCTCCTGAAGCCTGTCCGCTATTACGGCACCGTCTTCGTGGTCGATGACCCTTACGACCACCTGGTGGGTTTTCGTGTAGCCGTCCCCGGGATCACCCTCTACTTTGAGGCCGTTGTCTGCAAGATGCTGTGCAAAGGCTCTGGCGTTGCTCAGTACCTTTGCCTGGTACTCGTCTTTGAATGCATTCATCTCGTGGGTTGCAACCAGAAGACCAAGAAGGGTGGCAAGGTGGTGGTTGGATGTTGAGCCGGGGAAGGCTCTGCTGTTGATGTCCAGCCAGAGCTTTCTGAAGGGGGTCTTCTTTGACATGTTGCTTACGATGGCACCTCTCTGGGGGCCGAAGTAGGTTTTGTGGGTTGAACCGGTGACAACGTCTGCACCTTCTTCAAGAGGGGCCTGGAAAGCTCCGTAAAGGCCGAATACGTGTGCCATGTCGTACATGACCACAGGCTTGTCTTCCCAGTTCTTGATGTGGTCACAGAATTTCTTTACAGGTTCAGGATACAGGAACATGCTCTTGCCGAAAACAACCAGCTCGGGTTTGTTCTCGTCAAGAAGCTCGATCATCTTCTCTTCGTCGATCTTATAGGGGTTGTCCTTCTGAACCGGGAAGTTGATGCAGTTTTCCTTACCGGTTTCGGGGTTGATATCCACGAAGTTGAAGAGCGCTCCCATGGGCTGGCTGGAGAGGTGTCCCCCCATGCCCAGATCGTTGTTCATAACAGCTCGGAGCTTCCTGAAGGTGCCCTCGGGGGAGGTTCTGTTCACGAATTTGGTTACCGCCTTGAAAACCACCTCGTTGGACATCTGGCCGCTTACGGGGCGGAGTTCGGCTTCGCTGCAGTTGAAGTACTCGCAGAGGGCTTCCTTTGCTTCTATTTCGATATCTTTTATGAAGTCGGTACCGTGATAGAAGTAAACCTCTTTGCCCTTCATGGAACGGTGTTCGGCGTATCTTCCTGCAGGGTCGCAGATCTCGCAGATCTTTACAAGGGGGCTGGGTGTGTTCTCACTGGGAATGAGGTTCACGCACTGCCTCTGTCTCCAGAGGTTGTTTTTTTCGATTCTTCCAAAAAGTTCATTCATTTTCCGGGAAAGATCACTCATACAAGGTTCCTCCGTTAACTCACAAAGTCTCTAGACTTCCTCTTACAGTTGATGCATCCATAACAATTACGCAGGCGCCACGGTGTGTGTCCAGGTCGCCGGTTATTCCCTCCACAGCCGAAACCGTGCTGTCCACCTGATCCTCGGGGATCAGGGTTATGATAATTCTCGGTTCCGGTCTGCTGCGGCCGAGTACATCCATGAAGCCTGCGAAAATAGGAACGTTGGAGAGCATGGGTCCCATCATTTCCGAATTGATGGTAACAGCCCCCTCCATACCCATTTCCAGGAAAAGCTCCATGACATCATTATAAGTTTTTTCTTCTTGAAGAACCATGAGGACAAGCTTCTTTCTGGTCTCTGTGCTTCTTTTAGAGGTTACAGGGGAGAGGTGGTAGAGAAAGGCCTCCCTCATGGCAAATTCAGTTTTGCTGTTGATAATTTCGTATCTGGCCTTGCCGTTGTTCAGAACCCTTGCCGTTCCTGCCAGAAGGCGGAGGTGATCTTCGGTGCCTTCCAGTGGTCCTGCTATTGCGCAGATGATATGAACGCTTCTGTGATCGATGGAATTCCAGTTTACTCCACGGTCGCACACCGACAGTGCAAGAACGAAACCGGTCATTCCATCGAGACGGCAATGGGGAATTGCAACGCCGTTGCCCACTCCGGTTGAACCGAGGCTCTCCCTTTCCTGCATTCCCTTCAGGAGGTCTTCCCTGGACACTTTCCCGGCGGAAGGATTATTCGCTATCAGTTCCGCCATTACTCCCATTGCCTCATCTTTACTTGAGACGGAGAGCTTCCTTCTGCAGCCGGAAATGTCAAGAATATCGGATATCTTCATGTGATTCCTCGAATCAGAGGGTTGCGCCGCGGACCACTGCGTACTTCGAAATGGGAGGTCCAGCCAGCTCGTTGACGAAAACGCTCATGAGAACGATGCTCACCATGGTGGAAGCAAGTTCCTGGTGTCCGGCGAAGAATGGCGCCGCCTGTATATAAAGGGCAAGTCCGATAGCCACTCCCGCCTGTGGAAGCATGGCAAGCCCCAGGTACTTCCTGATGAGCGGATTACTCTTTGCTGCAGCGGCCCCTGCAAACACCCCGAAATACTTGCCGAATGCCCTTGCCAGAATGAAGACTGCCCCCATTACAAGGGTAGGGCCGCTGGAGAAGACCTTGAAGCTCAGTTCGGTTCCGGCAATTGCGAAAAAAGTCGCGTAGAGAGGCGGGGACAGCTGTTCCAGAGATGCGATTATCTTGAATGCTCCTCCGCCCATGTTTGCAAGAACCGCTCCCGCGGTCATTCCAGCCAGAAGAGGGGAGAAACCGAAGGTGGTGCAGATCGCCGTAAGCACGCAGAGCATGCCAAGGCTTACAATGTATGTCTCGTTTGCCCTTCCCTTTTTTACCGTGAAAACATGAATGAGCCAGCCTGTTGCGCCGCCGAGGATGAGAGATCCGCCTATTTCCCTTGCTGCATGGAGAATGCCGTGGATAAGGTTCGAATCTCCGCCGCCGAGGCTTCCCCCTGCGAAGGCTGCAACTATGCTGAAAAGAAGAACGCACCCGGCGTCATCCAGCGCCACCACACCGTAGAGATGATCCACGAAGGGACCCCTTGCCTTCAGATCCCTTACTATTGCCACTGTTGCCGCAGGGGCAGTGGCTGACGCCACGGCTCCCAGGAGGGCTGCAGCTTCAATTGGCATAAGTCCCGTCAGCCAGAGAAGAAGGGTGACGGCTGAGAAAGAGAGGAGCATCTGGGCTGCGGTTATCACAAGAACGGCTCTGCCGGTTCGCCGGAGCTTTCTGATGCTGAATTCACTGCCGATCACAAGGGCGATCACGGCAAGGGCCACTTCGGTTACAGCACCAAGTTCGTCGTGGAGATCTGTGTGAATCATTCCCATGAGGTTGGGACCCAGGAGCAGACCGGCAATTATGAAACCTGTTATTGATGGGATTCCCACCCTGGCAGCAAGTCTTCCCAGGAAGAAACTTCCCACGAGAAGAATTCCGATACCGAAAACAGGGTGGACGTTCACCACATCCCTGAACCCGAGAAGGGCGTTCCAGATATTTCCAAACATGGGAACTAATATAGTTTCAGGAAAAGACCGGTGCTACCGGACCTTTTCCTCTGGTTTTAGTATGTTTTATGCTCTGTGAAAGGAGTTTTCATGTTAGAAGCCGAGAATGTTCTTGAGATTTTCCAGACGATACCTTCACGGGACGTGCTTGCGGGGTTTCTCCGTGAAACCGACCCTCTTCGTATAGAACCGGTAAGGGAAGCCGCAGAACGGACAGTTCTGAAGTACTGCGGCAACAAGGTTTACTACAGGGGGCTTGTGGAGTTTTCCAACATCTGCGCTCTGGACTGCAGGTACTGCGGTATAAGGAAATCCAACACCGGGGTAAACAGGTATACGGTTTCAGAAGATGCCATCGTGGAAGCGGCAAAATGGTGTGCCGATGTGCATTACGGCTCACTGGTCCTTCAGTCGGGAGAAAGGCACGACGAAGAATTCATTTCCATGGTAGAGAGGGTTGTAAGAAGGATCAAGACTGAAACCGTTTCTTCGGTCCTTCCCAGGGGATTGGGAATAACCCTCTGCGTCGGTGAGCACACCAGGGAAACATTCCAGCGTTTTCGCGAAGCGGGGGCCCATCGTTACCTGCTTCGTATCGAGACCACCAACGAAGATCTCTTCAGGAGCATACACCCTGCGGAACAGACACTGGATTCCAGACTGCTGTGTCTGGACTATCTGCGTGAAACAGGCTTCCAGGTGGGAACCGGAGTGATGATCGGACTGCCCGGGCAGACTCCGGAGATGCTTGCAGATGACCTTCTTTTCTATACGAAGCACGACTTCGACATGTTCGGCATGGGTCCTTTCATACCCCATAAGGACACTCCAATGGGGGACAGTCCTGTTCTCAGTGATAGTGAAAGAACAAGCCTCGGACTCATGATGATCGCTCTTACGAGGCTTCTTACCAGGGATACAAACGTTGCAGCAACAACTGCACTTCAGGCGCTTGATCCCATAGGCAGGGAAAAGGGGCTCACCTTCGGTGCGAATGTTCTCATGCCCCAGCTTACACCGCTGGAGTTCAGGGAGAACTACCTGCTCTACGAGAACAAGCCCTGTGTGGACGAAGAGAAGGAGGAGTGCCTGAACTGCCTTCGGAGAAGGGTGGAAATGGTTGGACGTGTGGTTGCCCGGGATGAATGGGGGGATTCACTGCATTTCGCGGCAAGGGGCTGACGTTCCCGGATGATCCTTTCATTCATCATGATCGTATCCGGGGAGATCAGACCCATTCCGATCGGGTCATTCCACGGCACGGTTTTCCCGGAGCTATATTCTCCTGTGGAGGGAGGAGGTCATGGAAGTTTCCGGTATGACAATGGAACCCGCTATTCCGGCCCACTCATTCGAGCTGTTCCTTCTTGTGGACGAAAACAGGGAACATCTCCGGAGGTGGCTTCCCTGGGTAGATGAAGTAACCTCGGAAGAGGACATATCCATTTTCCTTTCCCGGACCATAGATCAGAGCGAACAGGGTCGCGGTTCCCATTATGTGGTGTTTCTTAATGGTGTAATGGCCGGCATGGCGGGGTTTCACCCCATAGACTGGCAGAACAGGAACGCTGAAATCGGATACTGGATAGGGGAGCAGTTTACCGGGAAAGGGCTTGCAACGGCTGCTGTAGCCGAACTGTTGCATGAGGGCTTCCACGAACTGAACCTGAACCGCATGGAGATAAGATGCGCATCGGGGAATCTCAGGAGCATTGCCGTTGCAAAAAAGTTTGGAATGATTTATGAGGGAACCCTCCGTGAGGAGGAATGGCTTTACGACAGGTACGTGGATCACCATGTCTACTCCATTTTAAAAAGGGAGTTCTCTGTTGGAACTGATTGAGAAAGAAGACTGGCCTGTTCTTCTTGTGGACTACAGGCTGGAGAAGGATAACTCTGCGGGTATTCGTATAAAGGCGGTCAAGGAAAAGCTTGAGACCAGACTGGACTGTGCGGTGATACTATCACCGGCCTGCGACGATGCGGTGAAGATCATAGCCGCAAGACCTGATCTGGGATGCATGGTGATCAACTGGGACAATGAAACCGTAGACGGTGTAAGTCCCGGTGACCTTATAGGTCTTGTACGGAAGAGAAACTCCGAAGTGCCCATCCTTGTCATGACCGACAAATCATCGATCATCGACATTTCCGCTGAAGTACTCAAGGAAATAGACGGCTACATCTGGCTGGATGAAGATACACCGGCCTTTATCGCCGGAAGAATAGACAGAGAGCTGGAGAAATACATCGATGGCATAATGCCCCCGTTTTTCAAGGGGCTCGTTAAATATGCCGAAGAGTACAGGTATTCATGGCATACCCCGGGGCATATGGGGGGGCTTGCGTTTCTCAGGCATCCTGCGGGAATTGCCTGTCATAAATTTTTCGGAGAGAACCTGTTCCGTTCAGACCTCTCTGTTTCCGTGGCTGATCTCGGCTCACTCCTTGATCACAGCGGTGTTGTGGGCGACAGCGAGAGGGAAGCATCCAGGGTTTTCGGTGCCGATGAAACCTTCTTCGTCACCGGTGGTAATTCCGCGGCGAACCAGATAGTATGGCGGGCACGGGTGGGCAAGGGTGATGTGGCCCTTTTGGACAGAAACTGCCATAAAAGCATTAACCACGCCATGATAGACACCGGTGCCATACCCATTTACATGAAACCTTCCCGGAATCCCTATGGAACCATAGGTCCAGTGAATATGAAGGAGATGGAACCGTCTGCCATACGGAAAAAGATCGCCGATTCACCTCTCATCGGGAACAAGAAGGCCAGGGTAAAAATGGCGGTTCTGACCAATTCCACCTACGACGGCCTGTGCTATAACGTAAACAGGATAATGGAGAAACTCGGTCCCCAGGTTGACAACCTGCACTTCGATGAAGCCTGGTTCGCCTACGCGGCCTTTCATCCCCTTTATGAGGGTTACTATGCGATGACTCCCCCCGGTGGATCCGGAGAGTATCCTCCTGTTTTTGCCACCCAGTCCACCCACAAACTCCTTGCGGCACTGTCCCAGGCTTCCATGATCCACATAAGGAACGGCAGTTCGGAGGAAGTGGACAGAGATCTCTTCAATGAGGCATTCATGATGTACAGTTCAACATCTCCGCAGTACTCGATCATAGCAACCCTGGACGTGAGTACCAGAATGATGAAGGGCTCCGGAGGTCGAACCCTGATGAACGAGACCATAGAGGAGCCGGTGGTGTTCAGAAAGA
Source organism: uncultured bacterium (assembly GCA_964571965.1). Classification (GTDB taxonomy): domain Bacteria; phylum Fermentibacterota; class Fermentibacteria; order Fermentibacterales; family JCC-6; genus Sabulitectum. The sequence goes on from CAZNFQ010000092.1 coordinate 7,237, forward strand.
AAATGGTTCAGATAGGCAGGGAAATATCAAAGACCACCCCTGAACCGGAAAAAAGGTGGTGGTTCAATGTCTGGCAGCCTGACAAAACCGAGGTGAAGGGCAAAAAGGTTCCCCTGGACAGCCTGGACAACGAGTACCTGATAAACAACAGAAACTGCTGGATGCTTAAACCCGGTCAGAAGTGGCACCTTTTCGATGGCATCAACAGAGACCAGATAATGCTTGATCCGCAGAAGGTCACCATTGCAACCCCGGGAATAGACTTCAGGGGGAATACGCAGGAGTCGGGTATTCCAGCTTCGGTTGTAACCGCTTTCCTTCGGGACAGGGGAATAGTGGTGGAGAAAACCGGTTATTATTCCTGGCTCTGCCTTTTTTCCCTTGGAACTTCACGGGGCAAGTCCGGAACTCTTCTCGCGGAGCTTTTCACATTCAAGAAGCAGTACGATGACAACCTTGATATAGAAGTTGTGATCCCTTCGCTTCCCGAGGCATACCCCGAGGTATATCTGGAAAGGGGTATAAAGGACCTCTGCGATGAAATGCACTCGCACATAGTTAAAGGCGGTCTTGTGGAAGGGATGCTTCGTTCCTTCGAAGAACTCCCCGAGCAGGTCATGACACCGGCTGAAGCCTATTCCTATGTAACCAGGAACGAGATTGACTGGGTTCCCCTGGAAGAGGTGGAGGGCAGGATCCCCTGCGTGATGGTGGTTCCCTACCCTCCGGGAATTCCCCTGATAATGCCCGGTGAAAAATTCTCCCACCGTAACGGAGTAATTCTTGATTATCTTAGGGCCCTGGAGGAGTTCGAAGCCTGTTTCCCGGGTTTCGAGTGTGATATTCACGGAATAAGAAAGCAGCATGAACCAGACGGCAGAAAGAGGTTTAGAGTACCTTGCATTC
>CAZNFQ010000093.1:0-7901 GCA_964571965.1 uncultured bacterium
AGAAAATCGGTTCACCGGGATTCGTCTCTAACCAGGATTCCCTCTGAAGTCTGAACCATGAGTCAATCACAGGATCATCGGCTTCGGAGAGGACAAAAGACTCTATCTCGATTGATTGCACTACAACCCGATCCCTGCCCCGAAGGAGTACAGCCACCTGTCTTCGTGGTCGCCTGCCAAATGTCTATATCCGCCGGCTGTGAATACCAGGTACCGCAGTCCCAGCCGAAACTCTCCGCCGGCATACGTCTGCCCGCCTGTCACTCCCCATGGGTCGTTCCAGGTCTGAAGCAGGGCTGCTGTCATATCCGCTGAAACAACCGGAAGGAAAATAAGGCTGAACATGGATCTCATGCCCAGATGAAGCTTCCCCCCGGATATCCCTGGCTCCACTCTGAAAAGGATACCGGACGAGCCGCCGAAAGTCCCGAAGAAGTCGTTACCGCACACCCCGAGAGACAAACTCAGCCTCTGGGGAGTTGTCACCTGAATACTGCCGGTGGGAGAGAGGGCCTTCGAGAAGCCGGGCATAATCAACAGCAGCAATATCAGGGATCCTGGATACTTCATGGTTACCTCCATTTAACGAAGATAGACAGTTCTTCTGTGTATGGCAATTAATGTACATCACCAGGGAACTCCTCGTACGGATGGCAGAAATAGCTTTTCTGAAGAAGAACCTCATGAGCCTGTTTGATGCCATTGTGAATAGTATTACTATTATTATGTAAGATATACACTAAATTATTCAAGCAATATATATTGAGACTAGTATCAATATACGTGAAAAGCATGAGAGGTTCGATAACATTTACCGAAGAAGCCGGTACCTTTCGGTTTTCCTTTCGCACATTGGATCCGAGACTTGTATGGTAATGAAAAGGAACTGATTACCCTCCAGGCCAGTAGAGTGATATCGCGAATGGTTTGGCCAGAATGCATTGAAAGACAAGCAGATGGCCATGAATTTCGAGAATTATGGATTGAGAGTCGGAACATCGTACCTAGTTAATGAAGCGATAGCTCTCCTTTATGGTGTAGGGCCCAGAGGTATGATATACAAAAACCGCCCCTTCGGGCGGCTTGTCTCCTCTGGCGCTCCCAACGATAAAAAGATCGAACTTACTGATAGAGTTTTCGACGGAGTTGCGTCACTCAATACACTTTCCAATAACCTGTTTCCGATGACTCCCCCGGGTTCTGATCGTATTGGTATCTGTCGTATCAGTATCAGTCGCCATACCTTCCGACGGAAACGTGGTATTGACAGCTTCAGGAGTCCTCTCTCCATCTGTATCGAGATACCGGTGTCATCATGGGAGCATCATTAGGAAAAACAGGCCATTACACCTCCCAGGGTAGCGGTGCACTAAGCAGATCGTCGATGTTAACTATCCGCTGAACCTCACCGCGCTCTCCGGTTTTCATGTGGTGTATAGCCAGAAGCAGGTTACTGAGAGCGGCTCTCTTGTAGACCTCCAAGTAGAGGGGCGAGTTTAGGCTGAAAAGTTCGTCAATGGTGCAGGGCTCTCCGCTGTTGTGAATGCATAAGACGTTAAGACAGCGTCGTGTGCTGGTCGTGAGATACACCGTGGTGGAGTAAACATCAGCGTTGACACCGAAACTGGTTCCCCAGAAGGGATTTACATAGGTGCTGGTCGTTGTTGATGTTTGCGGCGCCTGGTTCATGCGGTACCGCCATGCTCCCCTCTCTGAACGGGTCTCTATTGGTTCTCCGACTCCGGCACCGTTACGGATGTCGTAAAGGACCCCATAGAATCCAAAGGCAAGGACCTGTTCAGATGCGTCATATGCATTGGTGAAGTTCAGGGAAAGAATGTGTGTGTAACCAAGTTCAGCAAGCTCGCTGTAGTCCCTGGCGATTCCCCCGCCTTTGTAAATCTCATCTGGGAAGATAACCGGGAAGTCCCCGCTTTCGTAGTAGTGTGAAAAGTCAAGTCCGATATCTGGAGTATCGGACTCTGCCAGAGCGTTAAAGACGTACTCCGCCAACTCTTCGGTCAGTGTACTGGCGACCGATACTTCAAGTGGCTTGATGTAATCCCTGAAGAGGGCTTCCGCATCTATCTGGCCTGTTGCCTGGAAGTAAAAATCGTTGCTGCGATCAGGGTCGTCCCAATGCTCAAAGTGGTTGTGGATGACCAGTGCTGTCCTCGGACTGTCAAGTTGACTCGTTCTGAGTGAGTATTCCGGATAGATGAAAGGGGCCAGGGAACACCCGGCGAAAAGAAGTATCAGCAGAGAAAGTAATGCGACTCTCATTCTTAACCTCCCCCTTTGTTCATTGTCGCAGGGAAGGATCTGAGAACTAAAGCCTGAATCAATCCGGAAGTTCTCTGAAGAATCTCCCTGCAGGCGATTATTCCGCTGCATTATGAAATAGGCCGCAACAGAGCTAGGTTTCCGCGCATTGAAATGAATTCTCTGACTAGGATAGGCCATTTGTTGGCGGCCTGTCAACCCCCCCGCTTCATGGTGTAGAGCCGATAACGATAGACAAAATAGAAGGTATTGGAACACCCTCAAACACCCATGAATTCGGGCTTCTGACCATAGACGAGGGAGGGGATTCCTTTCTGGCGACCCCAACGACAAAAAGTTCGAACTGTATCAAGGAATGTCTGAGAAAGATGATAGCTTCTGAAGTAGACCATTCAAGTCTCGAGATGCAACCAGCCAGATCCTTTCGGTAAGTATCTCACCGTAGTCATGAGCAATGATGTTCCTGAGCCCTATCACTGCTTTCCAGGGGATCTCCGGCAGATTGGTCCGAAAGGAGTCAGACAGCCCTTTTGCAGCTTCTCCGATAACAAGTGCTCGGTCCCTCTCTTCAGGAAGCATAGAGAAGCACTCTTTCATCCAGTATGCGCTTTCTGCGGAGAGGATTCCGGATGGCTTTTTCCTCCACAAGATCCACCTGGGTTCCAACGATCTGTCTTAACTCTTCCTTAAGATTGAGAATGTCCAGATAGCTGAGCTGAAGTCTGGCATTGAACTCAACAAGAAGGTCCATATCACTGGAAGGGGTGGCTTCATTCCGGGCATAGGAACCAAAGAGGTACATAGTGTCGATCCCACTGGATTCGCAGAACTTCCTAAGCTTCTCCACTGTCTGATCACTGATGCCCATAAATACCTCCATAGCTAATATGTGCAGAGGCATTATACAAGAAAACCACCAGTTGGGCGGCTTGTCTCTTCTGGCGACCCCAACGACGAAAAGTTCGAACTTTCTCATTAAGTGTCTCAGGAGGGTTGCTTCACTATAGCAAGAAGCCCTTCAGCAGCTTATAGCAAGGAATATGAAGTCTTTGACAAGTAGGACAACAGGTGATTCGCCAAGATTACGGGACTATGTATGAAGGGCTCTCAATCCCCCAACCCGGTTCTAACTTACTACTGGTGGATGTTACTTCTAATCAGTGATTCTTGCCCTGGTTCCCATGGACACTCTCTGGATGTTTCCGTGAATGGTGCTTCTCGTCGGTATACCCTTTCCGGGATAGTGACTGTCATAGAAAGCCCTGATGGTGATGGAATCCCGTATTATCTCACTCGCCTGCCTGTCCGTAACCGACGAGAAGTACCCCCTGAGAAGAACGAACAGGTATACCTCTTCAGGGCTGGTTCTCGGTCTGCCCGTTCCAAGGGTGAGTTCTTCTTCAGAAACTTAGTCCGGGCATTCAAGGCCAAGGGATAGAGTCTGCTTCCCTATCCATTCAGCCTCGCGAGACACTCACGCTTCTTTTCCAGCGCATGCTTTCCCCTAAGGGGCGGAGATGGATCTGCAGCTAACGATGATTCTACCTGACAACGACGCAACTTTTACTGGTCTGTAAGGCCTATGGGTATTGAAGAAGGTAAAGAGAATGTTCAGATGGAATAACCAGAATTCCCTCATCGGCAAGAATTGGATAATCAAAAGTTAAACCGGTTTCCAGCTCCCAGAAATCCGTAAGATCGATGTCGATGAAGAAGACGATCCCATCTTCCGAGACGGCGAAAATGCTGTTTCCCTGGACAGTGATGGCGATGTCCTCCGCAGAAACACTCTTACTGAATATCTCGTCTCCCAGGGCTTCTGAATCCCTTCTTGAGAATATCCGCAGTTCACCTTCATGGCAGTTCGAGACTATATAATCCTCGTTTAATTCCAGGGAATTGAGCATGTACGAACCCGCAGGATTCCTGCTTATCTCGATACCTGTATCCGGATCGAAGAAACATATGTAACTGATGCCATCCACATTTCGATGCAGGTATATCCCTTCCTCATCACCCGCCAGGAATCTGCATCCCTTCATATAAGAGATAGTCATACCTGTGGCTGCCTCTACTATGGTTGTTTCAGTTGCTTGTGTGCCTACGAACAAGAGACTGTCTGAGGCATATTGTGTTGCCAACCAGCCGTCTCCTTCCCGGAGCCAGGGATCGTCCGCAAACCATACCAGCAGACCATATTCGGTATCAAAGCATCGCATTGTGGACTGGATACATCCTGCGTAGAGTCTTTCTTCATCGAGAAAGATGTGTGAGACGCTCTGCGGAATGCCTTCCTCCGTTTCTTCAATCTGCTGACTCCAGAACACTTCACCGGTGAGGGCATCCAGTTTTATCACCTCGGAAGTGGTTGCTGCATATAGAAAACCGTTGTCCAGAATCATCGGTGCAATGAATCTTGCAGATCTTTCCAGCCGAAAGATCTCTTCCCCTGACACAGCATTGATACATATGATTCCCAGTTCGCTTACCTTGGCAAAAATCCTGTTCGAATAGAACTGGATTCCGAATGGTACAATCTCGTATGTCGCGTCGCCCCGAGGCAGACTGTAGAACCAGATCTCGTCCCCGCTGTTGGAGTCGATTGCAAGTATTCCGCTGTACTGGTCAGGTTCGTCGTTCTCTCTTTCTATGCATGCATATACCGTTCCGTTTTCCAGTACTATAGGGCCAAGCTCGCCATAGGAAGACAGGTCTAACTCCGTAATCGATTGAGACAAAGAAATAGAGATTATCGTAAGAGAAACAACAATTAGCAGTTTCATGACTAACCCTCTCCATTCTAATGATATCTGAATGATAAGTGACTCTACAGATGTCAGCCAGTAAGGATATCGATATTGTTCAGACATCTGTTCACTGTGGGAGTAATTGTTCGATTGTGAGATAGGTTTTCATCTTTGCATCTGTTTGTGCAGTCGTTCAAGCATCCGGCGATCTGGGATCCTCTAAGCAGGTCGAATACTATCTCTTCGATGGTGGTTCTTCCCAGAGTACTTCCTGCGAAACTTCTTCAGTCTATTCGGCAGAGGCCGAAACGGATTCATCCACACCTGTTCTCATAATAGGTCGGGGACAGATGAGTGCCGAGCAACTTGTATCGTTCTTCATGGACTGCAATCCTGACGCAGATCGGGACAGGGTGTTATTCATTGCCTCACTCTATATCGAGGAATGCTTTGCGGAGGGTGTCTAGCAACAGCCGCGAAACCCTCGTTGGGCTCGGGCACATTGCACTGGCCGTAGTTATTTTCTCCCCAGGCTACTATCGAGCCGTCTTCTTTCAGGCCGAGGTTGTGCCAGCCACAACTCACAATCGCGATGAAGCCTATGTTAGGCAAAGAAATGTCGCACTGACCAGGGTTGTTCGATCCCCAAGCTTCTATGCCGCAATAGGAAGAGCTGGTTGCTGCAATAGAGGAGCAGGGATCGCTGAAACGAGCTGCTCAGAGAAGTACATTCTTGGTCTGCTGGATCGGGACGATTACGAAGAGGTGAAGGAGTCCGCAGAGCGAGAAGTCTACTCAGCCAGGGCAGAGCTACTGAAAATGGACAGAAATGACAAGCCTATCACGGAAATACTGGAGAATGCGCTCGAAGTGGAAGTGTTGAAACACCTCTAAACGCCCACGAAATGGGCTTGCTTGACCTGTTTGACTTGGGGGATTCTCTTCTGGCGACCCCAACGACAAAAAGTTCGAACTTGATCATCAGGTGTTTTCATGATTTGGCCTCTCTCTAAAGATTAGTAGGACTGTTGATTTGGCAGCATCCTGACATTCCCATTGCTGCAAGCACCAGGTCATCCCCGGACTTCACCAACTCCTGTGAGTAGCCCTGTACAAGCCCTCTGGACTTTGACTGGGATTTTATAGAGAATTCAATAGAAACGAAATGCAGGTTGCCAGGTGGAGCGAGTCACCCTGAGGTCAGCCGATGATTCAACTCTGAATGGAGATCGCGGGAATGGCATTCAATAGAAAGAAACCATACAATAATCTCCCTCCGTTACCTCCCAAAATTGATGTGGAGACCAAGCCTGTACTGAAGAAGACCGCCAGTGCCGCCAGAGCACTCGCTGAACTCAAAGGGCTGGGCGGTATCATACCCAATCAATCCATGCTGGTGAACTCACTAATCCTTCAAGAAGCAAAAGCAAGCTCAGAGATAGAGAACATAGTAACCACCAACGATGCTCTCTTTCAGGCAATGGCCGCAGGCTCTTCTTCATCTGATCCGGCCACCAAGGAAGTCCTGAGATATCGTGAGGCCCTTTGGATGGGTTTCAACCGTTTAGAGGAGAACGGAGGGTTCGATCCTGATCTCCTGATCGATCTGGTTCAGGCCATAAAACAGGACTCAAGGGGTATCAGGAACAAGCCTGGTACCTTCATCGGGAATTCAGCCCGAAGGACTGTGACCTACACCCCTCCAGATGGTGAGGTACGCATTAGAATCATGCTTCAGAGTCTCACCGAGTACATGAATTTGACGGATGATACGGATCCTCTTATCAAGCTTGCTCTCTCACACTATCAGTTCGAGGCAATTCATCCGTTTTTCGACGGGAACGGACGTACCGGACGATTGCTCAACAGCCTGTTCCTGGTTCGCCACGGTCTGCTGGAGCTGCCAGTCCTGTATTTAAGCAAGAAAGTCATTGAAACGAAGACGGTCTACTACAGGTTGATTCGGAATGTTACCGAGAAAAAGGATTGGGAACCCTGGATACTGTACATGCTGGACGCGGTTGAAACTACGGCATCATTCACCCGTAAACGTATTCTTCGAATACGGAAGCTTCTTGATGAAACCATAGCCCAGGCCAAGGACAAGTTACCTTCTCGTGTGTATTCCAAGGAACTGATAGAGGTCATCTTCAGGCAGCCGTATACGAAAGGCAAGTTCGTTGTTGATTCAGGTATTGCTCAGCGCCAGACAGCGGCAGAATATCTGAATGAACTGGAAACGGCAGGTTTTCTTGAGAAGCACAAAGTCGGCAGGGAGAATCTGTACTTGAACAGGAGTCTGTTCGATCTGCTGTCGGAGTAACATGTCCAGAGCACGAACACGTTTGGCGTACATGTTTAATTTGAGGGGCTTTGCCGACATGATGTCTGGAAATGTCGATGGCATCGACATGTGGCCATGGTATGGTGAAGAATGTGCGTTCTGTCGACACGTTCTGGCGAATCTCGACTCATGTGCAACGGGTTATGCCCCATGGCCTATGATTCAGCGTGATGCAATGCGAACCGGAGCTCTTGAGAACTAGGAGACATGATGATCAGTCAAATCTTTCTGGTTGCATGGGTACTATGGACCCATAGTCAGGGCTGGACTGATCCGATAGAAGTGATTGATCACTGGGGTAACGCACAACTGAAAGGTCTCTGTGTTACCCCAGGTGATCATATCCATCAAACCTGGAACAAATTTGAGGATGAGCCCAGAGTAGGTTACAATGTCATACTCGAAGACGGAACAAGACTAGTTCCCGACCAGATGATTTCCAATGATGTTCAAGCAGGTTATCCTGAAATGACCCTGCTTGGTTCAGACAGTGTGGTAATTGTCTGGCAGGAGAGCTATCAGTTCTG
>CAZNFQ010000094.1:0-7880 GCA_964571965.1 uncultured bacterium
GTTCAGGAAGAGAGGCCCACTTTGATCCTTTCGTACGATCCTTATGCCCTGGATCAGTATTCCTGGGCAGCAGTGAAAGGTTCATTCTAGTATTTCACCATTTTCCACTTGCTTACCCCCATGGAAGGAAACTCTATGGCAATCGCAGGTATTCTTTCAACTCTGATCATCCTGTGGGCTCAAACCACGGAACCGGCGGGAATAGAAGACATTCTGTGTAAGGAGAATGTCTTCCGGTTCTCTGACGGATCATCCGTATACAGCTTCTTCAGCGATGGAGATTTTCTAATGGAACCTGCGGGATTGAGCGGAAGGGCCATCGAAGGAGTCTGGGAAACAGATGACTACGGCGTTTTCACCGTAACAGGCACATGGACATGGTACAACGGGATCTCTCTGATAGATGATTACAGACGAATGAAAATCTGCGTAACACTGCTGTCGGAAGAACCGGATACCCTTGAGTCCCTTTGGCAGGGTGCGGGCACACCGGTATACCAGGTTTACTTCACCATTGATGAAATCGTTTCTCTGGAGACTATTCCAGAGCAGTAACCAGCTTGAGAAGAAGACCGTCCAGCTCCTTCTTCCGTGTCCAGGCATCTGCCAGAGGGTGCCTTACAATTTTCCCCTCCTCGATACCCACCATGCATGGAGCGGCGTCCTCCAGAAGAGCCTCCACCGAAGCATAACCCAGCTTTGAAGCCAGCATTCTGTCTGCTGCAGTAGGGCTTCCGCCGCGCTGGACGTGACCCAGAACGGTAACACGGCTCTTTATGCCCGACTGCTTCTCTATCTTTTCAGCTATCTGGTAGGCACTGCCTTCCTCATCGCCCTCGGCAACCACCAGAATGCTTGAGGTTCTGCCGTCATTCATGCGCTTATGAAGCCTTGCTGTGATAGCAGGGATGTCCGTTCTGGTTTCAGGTATCAGAATATCCTCGGCACCGGTGCCTATACCCACTTCAAGGGCTATGAAACCGGCGTGCCTTCCCATAACCTCTACGATGAAAAGCCTGTCGTGGGCTGCGGCGGTATCCCTGACCTTGTCCACAGCATCAAGGGCCGTATTCACCGCTGTGTCGAAACCTATGGTGAAATCGGTTCCCCAGATGTCATTGTCTATGGTGGCTGGAGCACCGATTACCCTGACACCGTGTTCCCTCTGAAGATCATTGGCACCACGGAAGCTGCCGTCGCCTCCGAAAACGATCAGGCCGTCTATGTTACGGCGTTTCAGGTTTTCCGCTGCCTTTTCCCTGCCCGGAGCTGTTCGGAACTCTTCACTCCTTGCAGAGTGCAGTATTGTGCCGCCGCGCTGAAGAATGTTGCTTACGTCGGTGGACCTCATCCTGAATAGTTCATCCTCGATGAGACCCTGATAGCCCCGTTTCACCCCGAACACGGAAAGGCCACGGGAGATTGCGGTTCTCACCGTGGCCCTTATCCCAGCGTTCATTCCAGGGGCGTCACCGCCGCTGGTAAGAACAGCTATAGACTTCAACGGTCTTTACTCTCCGCCCTGGGCGGGAGAGTCCACAAGCTCGAGGATCACTGCTTCAGCTGCATCGCCATGCCTGGGGCCGAGCTTGATTATCCTGGTGTAGCCGCCGGGTCTGTCGGCGTACCTGGGACCAAGTTCATTGAACACCTTCTTCACAGCGCTTGAACCGAAAACCATTCCGGCCACAAGTCTGCGTGAATGAACGGTGTCATTCTTCCCCTTAGTTATGATCTTCTCAGCAAGACTTCTGGCTGCCTTTGCTCTGGCCTGACTGGTTACCACCTTCTCCTCGAGGAAGAGGGATGTAACCAGATTCCGGAGCATTCTGGTCCTGGCAGCCTTGTTCCTGCCCAGCTTGGGAGTCGTCTTTCTGTGACGCATGAACTCCCTGTCCTTTCTATTCAGCCAGAGAGCGGCCGTGCGCCTCGAGCAATTCCTTCACCACATCCAGGGATGCGTTTCCGAAATTGCGAAGTGCAAGGAGCTCATCAGCATTCTTTTCGGCCAGCTGGTTAATGGTGTTTATACCACCAGCAGACAGTATCTTCACGTATCTCTTGGTGAGGTCGGTATCTGCGAGATCCACGTCTTCACCTGCAGGTTCTTCCTCAGCAGAAGCGGCCTCTTCTGATTCGTGCGGAGGAACTGAGGCTTCTTCTATTGGAGCTTCTTCCTCTACACTGATTCCCATGATAAGCTCGAAGTGCTTGGTGAGAATCTGAGTGGCACTTTTTACAGCCTCCTCAGGAGACAAGCTGCCGTCGGTGGTGATTTCCATCTTGAGCTTGTCGTAGTCGGTTCTGTCTCCCACACGGGCGCTCTCCACTTCGAAGTTTACCTTCCGCACCGGGCAGAACCACGAGTCTACCAGCATGTCGCCGATCTCCCTGCCTCTGCCGTGGTTGTACCACTCATCCTGTGTAACGAAGCCCTTACCCCTTTCAATGTTCACCACGATGTCCAGCTCTCCGCCTTCTTCGGTGATTTCGGCAATAACCTGTTCGCCGTTTGAAATGGTAACCCCTTCATCGCACTGAAAAGAATCAGCGGTGTACACACCGGGTTTCTTTGCCTTGAGGATGAGCTGTGCAGCACCTTCGCCCTTGTAGTCAACAGCCAGTGATTTGATGTTGAGAATGATGTCCGGAACATCCTCCAGGACGCCGCTTAGGATGCTGAATTCGTGCTCCGCACCCTTTATGGTGACGGATACCGGAGCAGCACCCTCCAGGGAGGAAAGCATAACACGGCGCAAAGCATTGCCCAGTGTTCTGCCGAAACCTCTCTCGAGGGCTGTTATGGTCATCAGACCGAATCTGTTGGTAAGTGTTTCTTTGTCCCACTTAACTATATCCGGCAGATGAAGCTTCATGTATTCCATCGTTTCCCCCTGAACGCTAACGTTATCAGCTCTTGCCTCTTCGCCGCTTGTTTGGCCTGCAACCGTTGTGGGGTATTCTCGTGATATCCTTGACTCCGGTTACTTCGATATCGGTTGTCTGAAGAGCTCTTACTGCTGCCTCTCTTCCGGAGCCCGGGCCCCTGACCCATACCTCTACCTTTTTAAGACCGGCCTCGATGGCTTTCTCCGCAGCCTGCACAGCAGCCTGGCTGGCGGCGAAGGCGGTGCTCTTCCTGGTACCCTTTACGCCGGTTGTTCCGCCGCTGGCCCAGGTGATCACGTTTCCTCCCCTGTCGGATATGGTTATCACGGTGTTGTTAAAGGATGACTTGATGTGAGCCACCCCGTGAACGTCGGACACCTTTGCTATCTTCTTTTTCCTGACAGGTTTCCTGCTCTTTGCCTTGGGCATGACTCACCTACCTTCTCTTTCCGTGGCCCCGCTTGGGTCCTTTTCTCGTGCGGGCGTTGGTGTGTGTGCGCTGTCCCCGCACAGGCAGATTCTTTCTGTGCCTGAGGCCCCGGTAACAGCCGATATCCATCAGCCTTTTCCGGTTCATGTTGACTTCTGCCCTGAGGGCTCCCTCAACCTTGTAACCGTCATCGATAGCGTTTCTCAGAGCTGCCACTTCAGTCTCGTCAAGGGCATCGGTGTTCTTGTCAAATGGAATTCCCACTGAAGTGAGTATTTCCTTTGATGATGTGAGCCCTATGCCGTGTATGTATGGAAGCGCATAGACAACCTGCTTGTTCCTGGGCAGGTCAACGCCTGCTATTCTCGCCACTTGTTACCTCCGTTACTGCCGCCCGGCGGCTATCCCTGTCTCTGCTTGTGTCGGGGATTCCGGGAACAGATCACCAGGACCTTCCCCTCCCGCCGAACAATTCGACAGTATTCGCAAATTTTCTTTACTGAACTGCGTACTTTCATCGCCCTACCTCACTTATATCTGTAAGTGATACGCCCTCTGCTCAGGTCGTAGGGAGACAATTCCACGGTCACCCTGTCACCGACCAGAATGCGAATGTAATGCATCCTCATTTTGCCTGACACATGGCACAGGACAACATGCCCCTCCGGTTTGTCAAGCTCAACTCGACACATGCTGTTCGGAAGAGTCTCTAGAACTGTTCCATCAACAACAATACCCTGTTCTTTAGCCATATTGTCCTCTCCGTTGGGTCAAGGAAGTGCAAATATCCTTATAAACGGCTATGCCGTCAATATTTCCGGCTCATTTCCGTTAACCATGATGGTGTTTTCCGCATGGGCTGAGAGCTTTCCGTCCTCAGTTACCACCGTCCACCCGTCTGAAAGAAACCGCACCTCCGCCACTCCGGCATTTACCATAGGCTCAATGGCCAGCAAAAGTCCGTTCTTGAGCTTCATGCCCTTTCCCGGTCTTCCATAGTTGGGAACCTGCGGGCTCTCATGAAGCTTCCTGCCGATCCCATGGCCCACCAGCTGATGAACCACGCTGAAGCCGTTCGCCTCAACGTGACTCTGAACAGCGTGGCCGATGTCACCAACACAGTTGCCCTGAATCGCCGCTTCTATCCCCAGGTTTCTGGCCTCATACGTGACACGGACAAGCCTTTCAGCTTCCGGGGATACATTACCCACCATGACCGTATCAGCGGCATCTCCGTGGTACCCGTTCTTGAACGCACCCACGTCGATACCCACAATATCTCCATCCTGAACCAGTCTGTCGGCGGATGGAATGCCGTGCACCACCTCGCGGTTTATGGAGATGCAAACCGCTGCAGGATAGCCGTTGTAGTTCAGGAAGGAGGGGACAGCCCCCTCGCCTCTGATTATCTCACGGCCAAGTGCATCTATTTCCGCCGTCGTTACTCCGGGCTTTATGAACTGGGCAAGCTCAGCGAGAACCTTTCTCACTATTCTTCCCGATTCCCTTGCAGAATTCATGTCACTTGAAGATGTAACTATTCCCATTGCTTAAGCACCTCGAGAATTCTTCCCGTGACCTGGTCTGCGGTCCCCGTACCGTCTATGGCGATCATTCTGCTGCCGTAGTATTCGATAAGGGGCTGAGTGGCCCGCCGGTAAACCTCGAACCGATGGTGGATCACCTCAGGTGCGTCATCGGCTCTCCGGTAGTTTTCCGTTTTTTCCTGTCTTTTGTCTCTTCGCAGCCGGAGTCTTCTCACTGCCTCTTCCTCTGGAACATCCAGAAAAAGAGCACAGGTCAGTTCCAGCCCCAGATTCTCCAGGTGAACGTCAAAGGACCTTGCCTGAGCCACATCCCGCGGGTAGCCGTCGACGAGAAATCTTTCCAGGCCGTCGAGGGCCTTGAAAAGCACGTAGTTGGTGGTGATATCGTCAACAAGCTTTCCCGCGGCTATTATGTGACCGATTCTCTGCCCGATCCGGGTGCCGTCCAGAACCTTTGCCCTGAAGAGCTCCCCGGTGGAGATATGGGTCAGGTTGAAGTGCCCGGCTATCCTTGATGCCTGGGTACCCTTTCCTGAACCTGGAGAACCGAAGAAAACTATTCTCATCGTCTGCCGCGAATCCTTCCCTTTGCAAGGAAACCATCGTAGTGACGCATAAGAAGGTGTGTCTCTATCTGTCTGAGGGTCTCCAGCGCCACACCCACCACGATCAGAAGGCTTGTTCCGCCGAACATGAAGTTCACTCCTGCGTGCCGCATCATGATCATGGGAAGCACTGCTATTGCAGCCAGGAAGATAGCTCCCGGAAGGGTAACCCTCACAAGGACCTTCTCTATGTACTTGGCGGTGCTCTTGCCGGGTTTTCTTCCCGGGATGAAACCGCCCTGCTTCTTCATGTTGTCTGCAAGATCCTGCGGATTGAAGACAATTGCCGTGTAGACATAGGCAAAGAGAATGATGAGCACCGTATAGATGGTTATGTAAACCAGACTGCCCGGAGCCATCCAGCTGTTTACCCAGCCCGAGATATCACTTCCCGGGAAGAACATTGCCAGCGTGGAAGGGAACATCATGAAGGACTGGGCGAAGATCACCGGGATAACACCGGCGGTGTTAAGCCTCAGAGGTATGTGAGTACTCTGCCCCCCGTAAACCTTCCGTCCCCTTACCTGCTTCGCATAGGAAACAGGTATTCTCCGCTGGGCCTCTGTCATGATAACCACGAAGGCTACCACAGCGAACATGAACACGATCAGAAATATCCCCGTTATGAAGTTCGTCTGCTGGAAAACGAAAATGTCTCTGTAAAGTGTACTGATCGCATCGGGAAGACGGCCCACGATACCAGCGAAGATGATAAGGCTGATACCGTTGCCTATGCCCCTCTCGCTGATCCTTTCACCAAGCCACATCACGAAAATGGTACCTGTGATCAGGGTTATCACGGTTTGCACGGTGAACCCCAATCCCGAATTCGGCACCACTCCCGGCACCTGCTGATTCATCCCTATAAGGTACTGGCTGATACCCAGACCCTGGATGAAGGCCAGCAGCACCGTGCCGTATCTCGTTATCTCGGTCATCTTCTGACGGCCGGCTTCACCCTCTTTTTTCAGTTTTTCGAAGTAGGGAAGCACCGATCCCAGGAGCTGAACGATAATGGAAGCGGAGATGTAGGGCATTATTCCCAGTGCGAAGATACTTGCTCTCTGAAGAGCACCACCCACGAAAAGGTCGAACATACCCATAACCCCGCCGCCGCCGGCAAAAGCCTCCTGAAGCGCGTGGCTGTTGATGCCCGGCACGGGAATGAACCCGCCCAGACGGTAGATGGCAAGCAGCCCGAACGTATAGAGGATCTTTTTCCGGAGCTCCGGGATCTTCATTACGTTGTCGAAACCGCGCATCAGCTGAGCACCTCCACAGTTCCTCCGGCTTCGGTTATAGCCTTAACGGCACTCTCTGTGTATGCATCGGCACACACCGTGAGGTTCCGGTCGAGCTTCCCGTCGCCGAGGATCTTTACAGGCCTGAGCCTGGAGGTGATGAAACCTGCTGCCTTAAGTGAATCAGGTGTTACCACCGAGCCTTCCTCGAACTGGTTGAGCAGACCGATGTTCACAACCTGATATTTCGTCGCATGCCGTGCGTTGCTGAAACCCTTATGGGTCATTCTGCGCTGGAAGGGCATCTGTCCGCCCTCGAACCAGGAATTGATGGCAGCCCTGGCACGCTGACCCTTGTGGCCCTTGCCTGCCGTTCCGCCGTTGCCTGAACCCATACCGCAGCCTCTGCGCTTGCGATTCGTCTTTGCACCCTGTGCAGGACGAAGATGCTGAAGCCTTCTCATGCTTCCACCTCCTCTACTTTAAGAAGGTGCTTTACCTTGAAGATCATGCCGCGGATCTGGGGTGTGTCATTATGAACCCTTGTTGAGTTCATCCTGCCAAGTCCCAGGGCTTCCAGGGTCCTCTTCTGCCCGGATTCCCTTCCGATGGCACTTCTGATCTTGGTGACACGGAGCTTTTTGTCAGCCATTCGACTTGCTCCTTTCAGTCACTATGGTGCGTCTCACGGAACTGACCCTGTCGATCTTGATCAGATCTTTGAGACCGCACATGGTGGCCTTGGTCACATTATGGGAGTTGTTGGAGCCCTGTGCCTTAGTAAGCACATCCTTTACTCCGGCGCATTCCATTATGGCCCTCACCGCACTGCCGGCAATAACACCTGTACCTGGGCTGGCAGGTCTGAGAAGGACCTTGCCGGCTCCATATTTCCCGATGATCAGGTGCGGGATGGTTCTGTTGTCCACCAGGGGAACCTTGATCATGCTCTTGCGGGCATTCTCAGTGGCTTTCCTGATGGATTCGGGAAGTTCCGTGGCCTTACCAAGACCCACTCCCACCATTCCGTTCTGATCGCCCACTGCCACTATTGCGTTGAACCCGAAGGTTCTTCCGCCCTTGGTGACCTTGGCGCACCTGTTCACGGTTATTAGCTTGTCAATGAGACCGGCTTCTTCAAGGGCTGAGGGTTTGCGCTCGGTGCGTT
>CAZNFQ010000095.1:0-7807 GCA_964571965.1 uncultured bacterium
TTGCCACCGGGGGCCCCTGGTGCGGGATCGGGATTCCCGTGGCAACCTCCCAGGCCCTGGGGAACTCCCCACTCCCACTGGGGATCGGCAGTCCAGCCGGGGTCCGTGTCCATGTTCCAGCTGTATATGATTCCGGCTTCTCCCACCACGAGCACCACGGAAGAGGTTGTATTTCCCATGCCCGTGCTCTCATTAACGAAATCCACCTCGGCGGTGTAGACCCCCAGAGGCAGAGACTCCGCTTCAGGGGTTACTGATGCTGATATCTGAACCTGTTCACCTGGATCAATGGTTCCGGAAAGTGGTCCTGAGAGTTCAAGCCAGGAAACGGACTCAGGTGTGACGGAGTACTGTGCCGGGGTCCCCCCCATGAATGACAGGTCCCAGGAGAGGGAGGAGGGTTCGAAGGGTCCACCCAAATCACCCTGGAAAACCATATCCCCCGGAGGAGTAACATGAATGCCTGCGTTGAAACCCAGAAGTTTCAGGCAGAAATTGGCAGTTCCGGGATAGGGATTGTCCGGCCATGTGTACAGGTCGTGCCAGGAGCCATCGTAATAATAGCTCTCACCCGCTGAGGCCGCAGACTCCACGATAACCCTCATTGAAGCACCGAGGAGAACGGGTACTTCAGCGGTTCTGTCAAAGGGATAGCCCCCCTGGGAGAACTCCATGACGAAATAGACGCTGTCGCCCTGGGAAACGTCGAAGGGCTCTGTGAGTTCCACCGTATGGAAACCTCTGTACCCTATCGTGCCGTTCATGCCCGTTATGAAACCGGAGGGAACCCCGCCCTGGAAACTTTCATATAGCGAGGCGGTGTATTCAACCGTATCTGCGGCAGTGAAGAATGATATGGACGAAATGTAATGGTCTCCGGATGCCTGGAAGGCGTTCATGATCTTCTGCGGCGATTGGAAGGTATCCCTCCAGCCATGATAGTCATGATAATAAACCTTCTGATACTCCATGTATTCCGTTCCGGTAAAGGACACGGCACCCATGAAGGGTTCTCTGCCGCACCACTTATCCCAGTAGCTTATGTAGAAAAACCCGTCCAGGCCCCAGTTCTCGCCCCAGCTGTTCTTGCAGAGCCAGGCACCGGGCTCCGGAGCCTGAGTGATCATGCTGTCATCCCATCCGATGATGGCCACCGAGTGATTGGGCAGCTCGGATGAGGAAGGAGGCTGATACTGAATGTTATTTTGAAAATAGGCGCTGTTGACGCAATAACATGTTGCCAGGGCGCCATGGGTCATTATGGCTTCCTTTATCCTGTCCAATGAGGCAAAGTCGTCTCCGCAGAGGTGCCATTCCACGTCCGTGGGATAGTAACGGTGGTACTCCGGGGAATCAAGTGCAGGAGGTGTTTCGTAGGACTGGCCGTCGATCTCTCTTACTGCACCGTCTCCTCTGGAGAGATAGGCTGTGGTCACCAGGTAGTCGCCTCCCTGGTGAGGGGTAAGACCTCCGCTTCCCGATGGAGGATCCATATCTGCGTTGTACCAGTTGTTGAACCCGTTCCACCAGTCCAGATGGTATTCGGCGAGGGCGGGTTCACCTGCTTCTCCCATGTCCTCCCAGACACCGGTCATCAGAAGATTAGACTCGATGGAAGCCATGGTTCCGTGGGTCCAGCAGGTTCCTCCCTGCTGACTTTTTACTGATGTCACATAATTTTCTCCGGCAACATCGCGGAGATCGAACTCCGACGGAAGCTGAAGGAGAACAGCTGCTATGAATATCGGAATCATCGCTACCTCCGGTTTGCTGTTTGCAGGGAAATCACTTGTTTATATACTACAGTTATGAAGCTGCTGGTAGCCATTCCCGCCCTGAACGAAGAGGTCACCATAAAACAGGTGATTTCCGCTGTTCCGCATGAAATCCACTCTCTATCTGTAGATGTGCTTGTGGTTAACGATGGTTCCACCGACTCTACGAAGACCTTTGCGGAACAGGCAGGGGCTTCTGTGATCAGTCACGGTTCCACCATGGGTCTGGGCACGGTTTTTCGGACCATGGTAAGCTATGCCAGGGAAAACGGTTACCACTTCATGGTCACCATCGACGCAGACGGCCAGTTCGATCCTCATCACATTCATCTTCTGCTGAAACCGGTACTGGACAACTCAGCTGATCTGGCCACTGCAAGCAGGTTCAGGGACCCGGGGCTTACCCCGGAAATGCCCCTTCTCAAAAAATGGGGAAATGCCAGGGTGGCCAAACTGGTGAGCAGCCTTTCAGGGCTGGATCTGAAGGATGCAACCTGCGGCTTCAGGGCATACGGTCCCAGAGCTCTGGACAGGGTCTCATGCTTCAGCAGGTTCACCTATACCCAGGAAGTTCTTATAGACCTGGCAAGAAAAGGTCTGCGAATAACAGAGGTGCCCCTTCCCGTTAAAGGAGAAAGGGAACACGGCAAATCAAGAATAGCCTCAAGTCTCTGGAGATACGCCCACCTCTCCCTTGAGGCCATGTATTCCGTTGCCCACGGCCACTCACCCTGGAGATTTTACGGCAAACCTGCTTTCATTCTCATACTGGCAGGAGCTTCTCTGGACCTGTTCGTTCTCGTGAGATGGCTCACAATAGGCAGGATCACTCCATATACCGCCTTCGGAATAGGCGGGTTATTCCTCATCACCTTTGGAATCCTTCTGCTGCTCTTCGCCTCCGTAGCGGACATTTCCGCCGCGAACAGGAAAATGCTGGAGGAGATAACCGCTTTTGAAACAAGAAAAACCAGAAAGGCAGCTGAAGATGTCTAACTCCTGGGATTCCACCGTTAACACCGACGCATATCTCAGAACACTGGAGAGAGCTCTGAAATTCGCTACTGAAAGAGGTTACGTACTGAACCCGGACAATGAACGGGTGGAGAAGGTCATCGGCCTGATGACAATGAATCATTCTGCCGCGGGAGATTTCTTCTGCCCGTGCAAACAGAGCCATCCCCTGGATACCGTAAAAGACGTGGTCTGCCCCTGCCCGGAGCTTTCCGAGGAAGTTGCCGCTGAAGGATGCTGTTTCTGCAGGCTATTCTTTGCCTGATATCTTCCATAGGAGGGCTGAATGATCTACGCGGTTCCGGCGGTGATCATAATCTACATGGTATTAAGAATACTGGCATCAAGACCGGACGTTTCACCGGAGAAGGTGGACGAACTCCTTGCAGATGGAGGGATACTCGTTGACGTGAGAACCGTCTCCGAGTTCAGAGGAGGCCATGTGAAAGGGTCTTTTAGCATGCCTTTGGACAGTCTTCCAGAAGGCATCAGCAAACTGGACATCTTACCGGAAACTCCCATAATTCTCTGCTGTGCCAGCGGAGTCCGTTCCGGAAAGGCACAAAAGATACTCAGAAAAGCAGGCTATTCCCGGGTTTTCAACGCAGGTTCCGTACGTTCGCTGAACAGATGAAGAGATCTAGAAGTAAGACCTGAGAGACTTCAGATTCCCCAGAACAATGAATGGAACAGCGGCTCTTTTTTTAAGTTTGCAGAAAAAAGAGAGAGGCTTGAAGGGTTCGATGTCTTCAGAGAGAACAGCTTCCCTCCCGGAAGACCTCGAAACTATGTGTCCCCGGGGATCCGATATCACCGTATGCCCATCCCAGTAGAGACTCCCCTCTCTTCCATACCTGTTTGCGGTGATTATCCAGGAATCATATAAATGCGCATTACATCTGGCCATGAACCAGTTCTCGTCTCTGTCATCGGCCAGGCTGAGTATTACAAGGTCCTGGCTGCTTTTCATGAGGATATTGATGACTGAAAGGGAAGCGGCATCGGAACATATCACCATGGCCGTTCTCAAGCCGTTGATCTCCGTAAAGGTTACCGGGATTTCCCCCGGCATGTACCCTGCTTCGGTTTCAGCCTGCTTGAGATTCCTTTTCCTGTGAACCGCTTTTATCTGTCCCAGGTTATCAATGAGAACCTGGGAATTGTACATTGTGTTTTCTGAAAGCTCCGAAAAACCGAAACACACATGAATGCGGTTGTCCCTTGCAGCGTTCATCACCCGGGAAAGTGTTCCTTCATTCAGGGGAAGGGAGATACTTCTGTGATACTCGGCCATCTCCCCGGGATTGTACAGACCGGTAACCATTTCACCGAAAACCACAAGATCCGTTCCAGGAAAATCCTGCGTCACCCGGCTGACGGTCTCGGCAATGTTTGACAGATTTACTGAAGGATTGCTGCTGCACCTCAGGGTAACGGCGGCAGCTTTCACCGAAGAATCGTAACCTTTGCCGATGAAGGGGTCTGACCTGAACATCGGGCGAAGACTATGTAAACGCCGCAGGGTAGGGTTTCTGTATTCCATGTGAACGAATTCTCACCGGGATCGAGATAGCCATTGAACACGGTGTGAATCCTTCTGCCGGCCAGGTCGTAGACAAAAACCTCCGTGCTGCCGCCACCTGTTGAGAGATCGATGGTAACCTGGCCGCTGGAACAAGGGTTCGGTCTGGGCTGGCCAAGGACCACCGGCGTGGAGTAGAGGGTTCCGTTGCTGTATCCCGGCGTCGGGGTTTCCAGCATGCGCCACTCTCCGCCATCGGGGAACCTGCCGAAGGAAACATCCACCGGCTGCTCCTGGAAGGATACCTCTTCAATCAACGAGATGTAGGGTATTTCACCCTGGCCTGGAACTCTTCGTCCCAGGCTGAATCCGTCTCCTGAGGCTGAGAGTCTGAAGGGAAGATGGGTGCCGCTCTTCCAGCCGTCGCCGTCTGCCCAGAACAGCAGGAATCCCCCTGCGGGGATCATGGTGCCCCTGGGCACGGACCATGGCTGGGCTCCGGTGGAGTCTGAACCGAAGAAAACAAGAACTCCCGCGTCGAGATCGTATCCGTTACCGTTGTAAAGCTCTATCCAGTCAGAGGATCTTCCCCAGTCGTCGAAAATCACGGTATCGTTCTTCGCCATGATCTCATTAACGAAAAGCCGGTTCATCACCGTGGGATAAAAGTGGGGGCCCATGTCCCTCCTGGATCCGTCGGGATCGTTCATGTCCGGATCACCCGAATCGATACAGGGAGAATCGTACAGGGGGTATCCGTTCTCATCCAGATGCGGGCTGCCGAATATGTTTCCCGTTCCGGGGATCACCGTGCCGTCTGAAATAGACCAGGTTACATTGCCTGTTCCATTTTCCACGATGACGTTCTCTTCGCAATCCACGAAAACAGAATTGGACATATCCGCGATTCCCCCGCCCATACCTGATGTTTTCTCGTAAACGTAGAGACCTTTCTCACAGTTATCCAGAAGCACATTCGACGCATCCGCAGAAGCGCCGTCTTTCACGGCAATACCGATGGGACAGTCAGCAACCGTGGAGTTCAAGATGGTAACCACTGTTCCGGAAGCGCTTCCTCCGGTGGGGGCGCCGATGGAAAATCCCTTGTCCGTGGAAGCTGAAACTGCTGTGTTCATGATCGTAACCGTGGAGGCGTTCATATCGATGCAGTCGCCATCGATGTTGTTCACCGTACAGTTATCCACCGTGAACTGGCCCTCTGTGCAGAGATGGAATTCAATTCCGTCAAGGCTTCCGGCCACAGGATCGGTAAGATCCGTGAAGAGGGAATTCGAAACATATGCACCCGAGCCCTGCTCCATGAAGAAGAGCTCACCGTTGTTCCCCGTGAAGCGGCAGCTGTCTATGAGTACGGTACCGTAATGAAGTTTTACGCAGCTCCAGTTGTTCCTGAAGGTGCTGTTCGTCAATTCAACTTCGGAAGAATGTCCAACCAGCGCCGCAAAATCAGTGCCCGGAGAATCCGCATAACCCCGTGATCCGGAAACGACGGTGTAGTTCATTTGAACGGTGCCGCCCATGAGCCTTATGCCTCTCCATCCTTCAAGGGAGCTCTCGGCAATAATGTAGATTGAATCACCGGGAGCTCCATTAAGATGAATGTCTCCGCTGCAGTTCACAGCTCCATCGGAACTGACCATTATCGTTACTCCGGATTCGCACTGGAGGACACCTCCTTCGGGTATTGTCACCTCACCTGTTATGTAATAGGGGGAAAGGGCTTTGTAGAGTTTTGTCTCCATACCCAGAACACCGTTGAGTTCAACGGGCTCCACAACCCTGAAGGGGTTGTACCTGTCTGTGGCTTCCGTTCTGCGCCAGCCGGCCTGTTTCTCCGTCTCCACAGTCCACCAGTATTCACCGGGCGGAAGCTGGGGGATGGTGAAGGAGGTATCCTCAATGGCTTCATACATGGCCAGAGTATCTGAGTCAGTTCCAAGGCTGTCCCTTAACACAACTGTATATGACGCAGGGTTGCCGGAAGGATCCTGGGTAGCGGACCAGCTGATCTGAAGACTGTCTGCGGTGAGGGAATCCGAACGATTCGACCTGAATGGGAAGTACTTGTACTGAAACTGCACCTCAAGATCGGTCTGCCTTGAGTTCCTGTTATCCTGAAGCTCTGTCAGGGCAGCCTGAAATTCTTCATAATCCGGTGCGCCGTATGTGTCGTCCTCCACCGCCTGTTGAAGTACTGTCTGAAGTGAGTCACACCAGAATGCCAGTTTCTCTTCGGTGAGATAGCTGTTGAAGATAACCGATACCGAATCCTGGAAGGCATGGCGGAACTCTGGAACCACAAGGGTCCTGGCATGTATGGGATTATCATACCAGTTCAGGTTGGTGCAGCCTCCGTATGAGATCCCCAGATTGTCGGATAATATCTTGTCCACATCCCATGGAAGCATCACCCACCGGCCGTTATCCTGAACATCGTGGAAGAGATAGTAGTTGTGGTAGTAGGTGCTGTTGTTGGCAAATGCGGCATTTATGGCCAGCATTCTGATAAGACCCCTGGATCCGTACATCTCGAATGAGGTATCCATGAACTGAAGAAACTGGCTTTCAGGACAGTATTCAATACCCTGAATCAGTTCCACAAGGTCAAGCATGCCGGGTCCGCTTCCGATCTTCTTCGACCACACGGAATCCACATCGTCGTGAATGCTGGCACAGGCGCCGTCCACCGCGGCTTTGTACAGGTTCCCCGCGGGGTCTATACCGTATCTTTCCAGAAAGGATTCATTTACAGGCTCGAGAAGCATAAAAAGGCCTCTGTAGTCGCCGTTCACGTTAAGCCTTGCATGGGAGACCCCGAACACTGGAAAACCCATCTCGGTCAAGACCCGGGAAAACAGCCAGCTGCGCATATAGGAATGATCCTCGTAATCAGCATTGAAATTCCACCGGGTTCGTCCCATGAGGGGCTGGTCGGGGGGGAACTCTATTCTGTAGGACTTCTTGGGGTAAATCCGTGAGGTATCGCCGCGGATGCGCATGGTGCATCCGCTGTACTCCACTCCCCCGTGAAAAACGGTGCATGGAATTACGATCTCTTCTTCCCAGTTGTCCATCATGTACTGGAACTGGGAGGGATCGCAGCTCACCGAGTATTCGGGAACCTGGGAAATGAAAAGGAGGTTGAGCATCACGAATAACGTCATTTTCTCAACCTCCTTTTTTACCTGTCAGCAGGAGAGTCTAATTGTCTCTCTTGCTATCATGAGTTCTTCGTTGGTGGGGATTACCATCACCGCAACACTGCTGTCAGGTTTTGAAATGATCGTCTCTTTGCCCTTGACCTGGTTAACTTCTTTGTCGAACTTTATTCCGAATACATCCATACTATCACAGATCAGCTCTCTTAGTTCCCAGCCGTTCTCGCCGATTCCTGCTGTGAAGACTATGGCATCAAGGGTCCCCAGGGTTGCAGCATAGGAACCGATGTATTTTCTCACCCTGTCCGCGAACATTT
>CAZNFQ010000096.1:0-7803 GCA_964571965.1 uncultured bacterium
CCTGGAGTGGCCAGAAGACACGCAACAACTGCTCTGGCAGCAGCTTTCAGCGTTCGAACGTTCTGGGTTATCTCCCCGGCAATGTACTCTATTATCTCCTCATCGGGACCGAAGCCCGTATGGCTGAACTTCTGTCTGAGAAGTTCTGCCCTTGAATCGAAATCCAGCATCTTAAGCTCAATGGTAATTCCCGATGTTATTCTGGAATAGAATGTTATGTGGTAATCCCGATTGTCCTCCGGTTCGATGTTAGAGCACAGAACAATGGCGTTCCGGTCGGAACTGAGCCTGTTGAACACAGAGCAGAGAAAGTTCTGAAATCCAAAATTACCCTGGGCGAACTGGATATCGTCCAGAAGAAGAAAATTATGCCTTGTGATCCAGTTCAGCAGTTCAAGGTCCTTCTTCGCTTCCAGGCAGTACTTGTACTCCATCATCAGATCGTTGGTGTTAAGTATGAGGGATCTCTGGCGGGAAGCTCTGGCCATGGCCGAGAGCAGGTGGGTCTTCCCCTGACCGGTGTGACCATAGAAAAGAACCGGCGAGAGATTCCGCCAGATTCTAGGTATGAGTGAAACCGTTCTCGCAAGTTCTATGGCATGGAAATTCTCGTTGGAAACCACATAATTATCGAAGGATTTTGTGTCGTCGTCTGCAAAACCGAGAAGGTACTCGAACCGTTCTTCATAATTGGAATCCGCATCGGGAGCAGAGGGGATCGCACCCACCCCGCCCTGATACTTGGCAAACTGGCAGATCCGTCTGGCGCTGGCTTCGGTGATTATTCCGGAATCCGCACAAATCTCCATGAATTCTATGAAGTGCAGCGGTTCCGAAGCGGATCTTTTCTCAGTGATCCCGTCCTTCATTGCCATCTCCAAATCCCCGTTCTCCGATCTTCCCCATGAATTTCACCAGCTCCATTGAAAGGATCCCAAGCCTTGTGTTGGGTGATGCAAAAAGAACCACTGTATTTCCGCTGTCATTGCCTGCAAGACCCAGGGAAAACTCAGGGTCATCTATGAAGGTTTTTCCGACTTTCCCTCCCGGATAGGTGCTGATGAATTTTTTCACCGCCTCAAGGTATCCGTCGATTCCTGCTCTGAATTCCTTTTCCGCAACGGTTTCAGCTACGACTATTCCACTGCCGTTAACCATACAGGCATAGTGGGCATGGGAAGCGGATTCAAGAAAGCTATCAGGTATGATCTCCGGTTCGATATCAGGCTCCGCGTCAGCTTCCGTGGCCCTCTGTTCAGACAGAAGCCTTTTCTGCTCCTCTTCGGCAAGCCTCATCTCTTCCTCTTTCTTCTTGCGTTCATCGCGTTCCTTGAGCGCCCACATAAGCGAATGATGCAGATCTTCCCTGATGGTTTCTGAGGGACTCTCTGTTTCAGATTCAAAAGAGAATTTCCCTTCATCCCAGTCTATCACCGAAGCAAGAACGTCTTTGCCCTGAACAGCGCCGTTTGCAGCATGGATCAACTTGCCCTTCTGGTAGAAGAACTCGGCTTCTCCCTTTTTGCTTTGAACAAAAAGTCTTCCTGTAAGGCGATTGGTATTTGGCAGCTGCAGCAGAGCTACGATACCGAATTCGTGAAGATTTCCGTTGAAGGCCATCTGGCTGCAGCTCCTTTCCTTTACACAGCTCCTGGCTGAAACTTCTGTATGACTTCCTTGCTTATCACCTTCAGCGTCTGCATAACGCCTCGACCGGTGGTGGCAACAGATGCTGTAACAGGTATGTCTCCAGAAAGACCAAGAGCTTCCTCAATGGTTCCCAGGGGCAGAATTTCGTCGATATCCCTCTTATTGTACTGCAGTACTATAGGGTAGTTATCAACGTCGATGCCATAGCTGTGTAAATTGTCCAGCATCCTTCTGTACATTTCAATGTTCTCTTCCAGCTTGCGGGTGGCTGAATCCGCCACGAATACAACTCCGTCGGCGCCTTCAAGTATTATCCTTCTGCTGGCTTCGTAATACACCTGGCCGGGAATGGTGTAAAGGTGAAACTTCAGGGAAAATCCCTGGACCGTGCCAAGGGAAACAGGGAAAAAATCAAAAAAGAGGGTTCTTTCCTCTTCGGTGTCCAGAACAAGCATGTCGCCCCTGTATTTCTCCATCAGGGTTTTATGAATGTAAAGAAGATTCGTTGTTTTTCCGCTCATTCCCGGACCAAAATACACTATCTTGAAGATGAACTGCCTGTTCTCAAGATCAAGATGGGGCATCCTCATCCTCTCCAACCACGAAAATGCGGTCAATGAGGTTCATTGCGTATTCCTTGAAATCCGGTACGGAAAGGCTCTCCACAGCCTCGTCGCTTTTCTTCCTGCCCTGTTCTATTGCCCTCAAGAGATCTGCCGCGGCCTTTCTTGCAGCAAACCTGACCTTCCCGATTCGGGAATAGTCTTCGAACACTATCACCATCATGCTTTTGGAACCGATAAGTGAGATATGTATGTGTCTCTTCTCCCCCTGCTGGAGAAGAATTGAGAACTGATCCTCGCCCACTATGTTAGCCACTTCCTTGGTTGCAGAGAACATTCCCGCAACGAGCGCCGCAAGAGCTGTTGAATTAAGTGATGCAGCGGTTCCAGCCTGACCAAGACAAATGCCCTGCCTGCTTATAACCAGAGCAGTTATCGCCTCTGTTCTTTCCACCAGGTCATCAAGTATGCCGTTGATCTCTCCGCCCCGGTCTTCCTTTTCCAAATCTCTGCCGTCCACGTCTCTCCAATCATTTCAAACCCAGCAATGAGTATTATTGATGAAAGCTCCCGTGTCCAGCGTGCTTTCACCGGAGGTTTTTTCTCTTGTTGACCTGAAGTAATGGCTCTATATTGTTTTCTGCATCAGACTTTAATCAGTAAGGACTATGAAATGGCCAGGTATGTTCACAGCTCGGATGAGCTTGCCCCACTTTTCAGCAGAGCGGAAGACATAATCACTCCATTGTTCTGGGATGTGAAACGGCAGCCGGAAAAAGGTTCCATTAATGTGTCCGGGGAAAGGTATGCCCTTCTCAGGGTTCATTCTCTTGCAGTTGCACTTCATGAGCAGCTCACATCGGTTCTGGGACCGGGAGCAGACGTGGCAATCTACCAGACAGGCAAAGCCATAGGCTCCTCGGATGCCCTGTATTATCTCTCGAAAACAAAATCTGAAGAATGTTCACTTCGTTTTGCAGCGGGACCGGTTACCTTTGCCTATCAGGGATTCGCAAAGGTACGGATCCTCGAAGACAGCTCCGTAACCCCTGACGAGGACTTTCTGCTGGTGTTCGACCATGAGAATGCCTTTGAAGCAGAAGCGCTGATGAAAAAGGGGGTAGAGGTGGACGGACCCGTGGACTTCTTCAATGCCGGCTATTCCGCCGGCTGGTGCAGTGAAGCATGCGGGCTGAAGCTGGATGTAAAGGAAGTGTCCTGTGTTGCCACGGGCCATGAACAGTGCAGGTTCGTCATGGCACCTGTAAAAAGACTTCGTGAACGGGTGAAGCAGATAAAGGACAAATACTCTCTCTGACAGGAGAATCTATGATGTTCGGAGATAAGAACGGTGGAATGCCCGGACCTGCCATGGCCTCGAGAATGATGCAGATGATGCCGATGATGGCAGGCAGAATGCTCTCGGAATGCTCCGGTGAGGATAGGGGCGAGTACCTGACGGAGATGGTATGCCGTATGGTAGCACAGAACACAGAAGGCATGGAAGAAAAGGAATACCGGGACCTGATCGATTCCATCGGGGAAAAACTCAGAAAAAGAGAACCGGTTTCAGATACTCCATCCGGCTGCTGCTAGTCCCGGCCTGCTGTGAACTCGTGAACCGGCAGCATAGCTGAGAATTTAACGCCTGCACTGTTGAAAAGAGCTGCCAGTTCATCAGTTGAAGGCGCGTTCCAGCAGCAGCAGGCAAAACCCATGTCCTCATTGATGAATGACCTCTCCATTGTCATCCCGCTTCCACCGGAAGCGTCAACGGCTTTTTTTCAACTTGCCGCGATCTCAGGAGCAGGCATTTCGGGCATTGTTACGAAAATCTTCATATCACAAACCTCCAGATGACCTTACGGCGGCGGCATCACCGCGCTCTTACTTACCGCAGGAGGCAGGGACAAGTCAAGAGATCAGTAGGATAAACCCATCTTCTCCAGCAGTTTTTTCTGAATGTTCGGCGGCACCTGAACGTACTCTCTGAACTGCATTGTGTAGCCTGCTCTGCCCTGGCTCAAACTTCTCAGATTGCTTGTGTAACCGAAGAGCTCAGAAAGCGGGATGTCCGCCAGGATCGCCTGGGCCTCTCCCCGCTGCTCAATGGATACCACCGTTCCACGCCTTGAATTGATATCTCCTATCACATCTCCCATGTAGTCCGCAGGTGTAACGATATCAACCTTCATCACAGGTTCGCGTATCACAGGTGATGCATTAGTGAGAGCCTTTCTCAGGGCTCCTGCAGCAGCGGAGCTGTAACCTATTTCCGTTGAGTCGGTTTCATGGATTTCTGCTTTTGTTAGAACAATATCCACTCCGTCCAGGGGATATCCCGCAAGCACCCCTGCGCCCACAGAGCCCATGACCCCGCTCTCGGCGGATTCCACGAACTGTCTGGGCAGGTCCTCCACCTCGGAAGTAAAGGAAATTCCAGTTCCTCTGGGAGTTACCCTGATGGTGGCATTGCCGAAATTGCCTTTACCGCCAATGAGCCTCTCGAAGGTTTCCGATCCAGTACCGGTTTCAGCAACACTTTCCCTGTAGGAAACCTGGGGATTGCCGGTGCGTACCTCGATATTCTTTTCCCTCTTCAGCCTGTCCACGATTATTTCCAGGTGAAGCTCCCCCATGCCCCGCATGAGGGTCTGACCCGTCTCTCTGTCGGTTCCAACCTTGAAACACGGATCTTCCGTGGTAAGATCGAGAAGTGCGTCTTCCAGCTTCTTCTCGTCACTTGTGCTGGCTGGTTCTATTGCCATTTCCATCACAGGGTCCACGAAGTGTATGGTCTCCAGGGTAAGCGGGGCTCCGGGAACGGTAAGCGTATCGCCGGTGGCGGCGTTTTTCATACCTGCCGCAGCGATGTCTCCTTCGGATATGGAATCCAGATGCGACCTTTTGTCAGCATGCATCATCACCAGTCGAGTCAGTCTTTCCTTCTTGCCCGTTCTGTTGTTCAGTACGGCCTGGCCATCCTTGGCGCTTCCGGAGTAAACCCTCATGTAGGCAAGTCTGCCCAGATGAGCATCGCTCTGGATCTTGAAAACCAGGGCAGTGAAAGGCTCATCGGATGTCCTCTGTCTGGTTTCCTTCCTGCCGTTGGGTTTCAGGCCGGTTACCGCAGGCAGTTCCTCAGGTGCGGGAAGCCATTCCACAACGGCATCCATGAGCATCTGAACCCCCACGTTCCTAAGGGCGGCTCCGCAGAGAACAGGTACGAAGGCCCCCTCGAGGGTGCCCTTCCTCAAAAGGCGCCTGATCTCCTCCTCTTCAAGTTCGCCTGCGAAATACCTTTCCATGGCACCGTCGTCCAGTTCTGCCACTGTCTCCCTGACCTTCTCCAGGGCGTCGGCTGCTTCTGCCTGAAGTTCTTCCGGTATATCTGTCACTTCGTATTCAGAGCCAAGGGATTCCAGGTCATAGTAAACGGCTTTCTGCTTCAACACATCGATAATGCCTTTGAAACTGCTGCCCTGTCCCAGGGGAAGAACCACCGGGAGGGGTATCTCGCCAAGAATGTCACGCATCATCTGAAGGGCCCTGCAGAAGTCCGCACCCTGCCTGTCCAGCTTGTTCACGAAGGCTATGGAAGGTACGGAATACCTCTGGGCCTGGCGCCATACGGTTTCAGTCTGGGGTTCCACACCGCCCACTGCACAGAAAACACCAACTCCGCCGTCGAGAACTCTGAGAGAGCGTTCCACCTCGGCGGTGAAATCCACGTGGCCGGGAGTATCGATAATGTTTATTCGTGTGTCTTTCCACCTGCAGGTGGTGGCTGCGGAGACAATGGTAATACCCCTTTCCCTTTCCTGGGGCATCCAGTCCATCACTGCGGTGCCGTGATCAACGTCTCCCATGCGGTGGGTACGGCCTGCGTAAAAGAGCATGCGTTCGGTAACCGTGGTCTTACCTGCATCTATATGGGCAAAAATCCCTATGTTCCTGGTGTTGCTCGGCGAGCTCATTGCTCCCTCTCCTTTTTGTCGCGAAATAAATCCTGAAGATGCAACTTAAGAAGATGAGCGGGAATGTCAAGCTTTCAGGGAAGCGGGATAAACAGCTATCCGGCAGACATCGTCACCCTTCTGCACCGATTCCAGCACTTCAACCCTCACCTGTTCCCCGGTGATGGTCTCCCAGATGTTCCTGTAGAAACCTGCACCGCACAGACAGTACTCCACGGGAATCTCTATCCCGAGTTCAAGGGCTTTGTTTATTCGGGGGCAGTGGCAGTAGAGCTCCCTCCTGCTGCCGGGGTCATCCTCTGCAAGCCAGGCCCTGAGATTTCTGCTTTTGGGAATCTTGGTGGCCACTATTCTGTTTTCCTCAAGAATACCTGCCGGACCCATTCCCTGGTCCAGAAGACCATGAATTACTTCGTCATCCAGCATCATTCCATCCCTGAGAGTTGCTATGAACTGATCTCTGAGAAGATCAAGGGCTTCGGGGAATGACCCGCTTGCGGCAAAGGCGTCTCTGATCGGGGCAAGCCTTGCCGGGGGATAGTGGCAGGAGCAGCCTGTAAACACATCGTGAAGTTCTTCTTCCGTGAGTGCCGCAGAAAGTTTCTCCACGGTTTTTGCTGTCCAGGTAATGGTTCTTTCCTTCGGGGAAGTGTCGGTCTGGTTCCTGGCACTCTTCATCACTGAGTCGCGGAATTCACCGCCTCTGAGTTTTTCCAGCATTACGGATAGTTTTCCCAGCCAGAGTTTTTCAAAGTCAAACATGCCGTTCTCCCTTCATTTCTGAAAAGATAACAGGCAAATACCGACCTGCAATGTTCAACGGTGAAACATTGCTAAAGGTCCACAGCAAGACCGCAGATGCGTAACTGGCTTAGAAGCTCCTCCGGATCGGTGCTCCACTGTCCCATTTTCCTGGAGATGTGCTCAGTCCAGCTGTAATCATCGAACGTGTACTGCTCTTTCTTCGTCTTGTCCTTCAGGGGTATCATGAAGCCTGCATTCCTGTAGTAATCCTGCTCCAGATAGCCCCTGTCCATGACATCCATGGCATCCTTTACCATTTCATCTGTCAATTCCGGGTACTTCTCTTCATACATGTGGAACTGCAGAGGATACCTGGGCCGAACGGGGGGGTTCTCTGCGGGAAAGCCCATGGGGAGTATGACCAGTGGAAAGACATGGTCAGGAAGATCGCAGTGCTCCCTTATGTTTTCAGACATGTAGGGTGCCGCCCCTATGAAGCAGCTTCCCATGCCCAGGCTCTCAGCTGCCGTTACCATGTTCTGTGCCATGTATGCGGCGTCCTGAACGGCAAAGAGCAGGCTGTGGATGTTCGATGCCTTTCTCTGCCACCCGCGCATTTCCATAACACGCTCCATTCTGTGAATGTCGCAGAGAATAATGAACTGAATGGGGGCCTTGAAGGCATTCTCTGCGGGGTCTCTCTGAATGATCACGCTGCCCATCTGCATGGCGAAGGGAGCCTGCTGCCCGGCCCTTACCACTGTGAGTATCTCCTCTTCAGTTGGCACTCTGTCCGTGTACTTCCTTATTGATCTCCGGTTCATCATTGCGTCTATCACTTCGTTGTGAATCATCACTTCCAACTTTCC
>CAZNFQ010000097.1:0-7802 GCA_964571965.1 uncultured bacterium
ACTGGGCAATTGGCTCAGGCCTTGACCGAGTAATAGCTCCCGCTGAGAACCAGTGTTTCGTATTCGAAGACAATGGCGATGAGGACTGGAATGATGCATACCTGGATCCATCATACCCCAGGCCACCATTTCCTGCTCTTGGAGATCTGAATGGGGATGAAAGCCCTGACTTATTGGTGGCCACAAGGGATGGCTTCGTGTGTGCTTACAGATCTGATGGTACTGTTTTGGGAACACTTAGCTTCCCATACCGTTTACCATCCGAAGTCTGTGGTGGTTTCGTTATAGCCGATATTGACAACGATGAAGAGGTAGAGGTTGTATTCGGCACCATGGACAACTATCTTCATGTTTGGGAGCTGGGTACCTGTGATGAAGGGTATGCTCCCTGGTTGCAGGTTCAGCACGACGCAGAGAGGACAGGCGTACTGGAATGATCAGCCAGGTTCTGTTTCTGACACTCGCTTCTCTCACACATGCCCAAGGGTGGACCTATCCTATCGTATCAATCGAAACACCTATGCAAAACGGCTACCAAAGGAAAGATATTCTTGTAATTGGCTCTAATCAAATTCATCAGATATGGAACCGCTATGAGGGGGAAAGCAGAGTTGGTTACAATGTACTTCATCCAGATGGTTCTGTGATTCTTCCCGATAGGATGTTATCGAATGACACCTGGGCATCATATGTAAGTTTATCCTCCGAAACAGATTCCACAGCTATCTCTTTTTGGCGCGAAGACTACAATCCAGTCTGGTACAGCGTACTTGATTCGGAAGGAACCACCGTCATTGAACCCACTCTGTACTCAGCAGAAGGCTGGTACAGCTGGCCTCTTATAGATTCATCTCCCGACAGCCTTGGTAGAATCCACATTGTTCACAACCTTCCCGATGGTTCGATCTGTTACTCAGTATTCGAACCCGGCATTGGAGAGACATTTCGTGATACTATCCCTGACAGCTATCAACAGAGCCTGATCATTGTTGATGGAGATCGTGTTCATATTAAGTTCAATGGCTATCCTGACGAGTGTGCCAGATACATCCAATACGATCTTTCAGGGACCATTGTTGTCCCAGCGGTGATCCTTGTTGACGAGGAACTGGATGATTCGGACAGATGCAGTATGGCTTTAGATTCACAGGGGAATGCTTTGGTTTTTCTTGTGGAGAATCATGATGATTTGTTACCAGGATTCTTGTCTTTGTACAAGATTGAGAAAAGCACAGGTTCGCTCATGATTGACAGAAAAGTCATGTATTGGCCTTCTGAATGGACTGCATTGCATGAACCTGTCATCCTTCCAAGACCCGGTGCCGAGTCATTTTATCTGCTGTGGGGTGAAGGAGAGCTTGGAGGCTCACCGCACATACACTACATCAAGTTCGCCATTATCGATTCTGATGGAAACTTCATCGAGGAACCGTACATTGCGTACGATTACTCAGATGAAGATCCTCAGGACCTCGAAAGAATAGCTGCCGACGTGAATTCTGACGGGGATGTGTTCGTTAACTGGAGCGCATACTTCGAGTCAATAGATTCCTACTACATTGTCCTTGGCTGGTTTGATCACAACTGGGTTTCAGTTGAAGAGGAAGATATCGAGGTAGTGGAGCCGGTAGCCATGACCGTTACCTTTTCGGCCAATCCGTTTGCAGATGTCACCGAGGTTACGGTTTCAGGTGGAATGGAGCAACTCAGCGTTTCAGTGTATGACTTCCAAGGCAGGCTGGTCTCTGTGCTTGCTCCAGATGAGCAGGGCTGCTGCGTCTGGGATGGAACCGACTCAAACGGACATGACCTGCCGTCCGGGGCATATGTGATAAGAGCAGAATCAGATGGGGCGAGAGCTTCAGTGCAGGTTGTGAAGTTGTAGTCAACACAATTTACAGAAAGCACCCCTTCTGGCGGCTTGTCTCTTCTGGCGAGCCTGACAGGAATATCTTCGAAAAAACTAGTGAGCTGGCTGGCGGGAATTGCCTGCCAGAGAAGAAAGGAGGACAACACTCTCTTTGCCTTTGAACCTTGAGAGTCAGGATTCAGTACTAAGCCATTGCCTCTTCTAAATGCTTTGCGATCAGCATCTTTATCAGGGATTGTCTGGGTATGCCAAGGCGCCTTGCTTCCTTGTCGAGGGAGTGGATCATCCAGATAGGGAAGTCTACATTCACCCTCCTCTGTTCCTGCTCAACCCTTCTAGCCCTGGCCAGATCAAGGAATGCCGTTACATCTTCGGCGTTGTCGAACTTCGTATCGAAAACCTCAGCTTTCATACAATGTCACCTCCTCGGCACGGGATATCCTTACGGAAATGATCCTGGTAACTGAATCTCTGTATGTAACCACACCTGACCAGTGTTTCCCCCTTATTCGACCAATGATCAGATACCTTGGTTCGTCCGCAGTCCGGGCCGGTATCTCCAGCAAGTCAGGATCATCCCACAGGGCTTGAGCTTCCTCGAAGTCAATGCCATGCTTATTCCTGTTTGAACTGCTCTTGCTCAAGTCGAACTCAAATTTCATGGTATAGAATCTATACCAATTAGATTACTCTCTGTCAACACTATCATCTCTATATTCATACCTACAAGGTGAAGAGGAATGAAGTCCGTTAGTCCGTGGATCCCCAACAAATAAAACCGTCCAGTGGGGCGGCTGGTCTCCTCCGGCGACCCCGACGAAAAAATGTTCGAACATATTCATCAGGCTTCTTCGCGGTGTGGTGATGTTGTGAGCAACCACCTGTTAAGCAAGTGTGGCGGTGATTAGTTAAGATTCAATGGGTCAAGGTGAGAGTATTGCATTCTGAGTGTCAGCCACATGGAAATCTCAACTGCATGGAGACACCACATTTGACCAATTCTGATTTGCTCATCCGAAATGTCTTGACTTGCCCCCCCGCTGTATTTTTGGTGCAAAAGGTTAGCATCTTTTGTGCTTCTGCACTTGAAAAAGGTCGATTTGGTTTCCAGATTACCCTCAGTCATTCTTGTCCTATCTCTGCCGGTAATGATTCGCTTCAATGCTTTCTCAGCCGCACCTCCTTCGAAGACAATCCCCATCATCGGTCTCAAACCTGCATACGATGATATTGATACCGAGTTCTTATGCTTCCTTTTCTGGCGTCATTTCGATGGAATCAGCAGACAGTTCTATCCTGCTGAATCCATTCTGGCCAGGGTGGTGCCTCCAGCGGACAAACTGGGAATGCTTACCGTGGTGAATCCCTGGAACCTTACCTGCATCACGCACTGGTATTCTCGGATGTTCGAAATGAATACCGATTCCGCATATGCCAGATCAGGATGGGATGGCCACACAATCAATGACAGCAGGGCACAGGCAGACTGAGTGCAATCCGTTGAGCCTTTTTATTGTAGGCGGATGTTTGCCCCGACCACACCCTCGCCAGACTGGCCAAGGGGGAGATATCCTTTGACGAAGCCCTGAGTAACTCTGATGCCGGCGCTTTTCCTGCTGCCTGTGGCTCTCCTGGCCCAGATCACCGGCATCGTGGCAAAGTGCTTCACTCAGAAGCCCTGGGCGGTGCTCCTGGCGGTGGCCCTTCGGGCCTGGGACCTTCTGCCGGGTCTACGGGGCCTGAATGTCCATGTGCGCTCCAGAGGGGAGCGCGTACAGTTGCGGTTTCTTTGAACGGAAGGACGGTCCCCCGGTGAACGACGCAGGCATGAAGATCCTCGAGATGCTCAGCAAGGGCAAGATCAGCGTGGAAGAGGCTTCGGCCCTGCCGGAGAAGGTAATTGTCCGCGAGCTGGCTCCCGAGCCGGTGTCCCCCCCTCCGAGTCTGACGCCCTCAATCGCCACCACCGGGGCATCCCCAAGTATCTCCGGGTGGTGGTGGACAGCCACGACGGCGACAAAGCCCGGGTATTCACGAGTAGGAGGGCGGGAATGCAGATCGCCCTGTCCGGGGCTCCGGGCTGCGGCCGCTCCACCCTCTTCCGGGCCATGTAGGGCTCGACGGGGGTCAACACCGGAAAACCCCTCACGGTCGGGGTTCCGGACCCCTGGCTCGACTTTCTTGCGAAACACTGGAACCCCTTAGGGGCCGTCCACGCGCGGTGACCTTCACCGATGTTCCCTCCCCCGCCTTCAATACCCGGGGGATGAACCTTCTCCACCTGGCCGCCCCCTTCGCCCTGGTCTCCCTGAAGACCCTGATGGCGGTGTGCAACCGCTCCGGCGACGGGGTATCCCCCTAGGAAACGGCCCGAAGCGCCCCAGAGAACGCCAGCGCGCCGTTTCTCGCCGTAGACGCTGGGCTGGAACTGGAACTGCTGGAGATTCCTCAGGAGGAGAGGCTGGACCTCCTGAATGACATGGGCTACCGTCGTACGGGTCTCGACGCCCTCCTGCACGAGGCCTTCGTCCTGCTGGACCTGGTGGTCTATTTCACCATGGACCCTGAAGAGGAAGGTCCTGGTGGGGCTGGAGGGAAAGGACTGCAGGGTGAAGGACGGCGACATCCTGCTGTTCCGGTTCTCGGTCTGACCGTCCCGGGTGGGGGATTCCGAAGCCTCCTCAGAGGCGCACAACCCGGAGCAACGCCTCCTGCCCTTCGGTGGACCGGACCTGAACGAAGTACACACCCTGTGGCGAACCGGATGCCTGCCAGGTGAAGACGCCCGGGAAGGGAGCCTCCAGGACGGCTCTCCCCGCGGTGTCGAAGACGGTGATGGAAGCGACACCCTGGATCCCGGTCCCGAGGAACGAGACGGTGCCGGAAAAGGGATTTCTGGATGGGCTCACCTCCAGCGGAGGCAGACACACGCCGGAGCTTTCGGCGATCATCACTGCGTCCAGCTGGATCTGGTAGATCCGATGTTTTTCGGGATTGCTTGCCCAGAGGTACCGGGACCCGTTATCCGTGCTGTACGCCATGCCCCGCACGGGATTGACCTCGCTGATCCAATCGGTCAGGACCGCATCCAGGGTGTAGGCCCGGATGGGAGAGTCAGGGTCGTTCGTGGCCACCCAGAACAGGTCGTCTGACGACAGGTTGTCGTCGCCCTCACGGGTGAAGTCGTAGGTGGTGAGGCTCGTGGGGATCTGCCCGCCGTAGGGGGGCCAGGTGATGAACCCCGGAGTGGGCAGTGGAGTGTAGTACATGAAGTGGTTGGTGTAGACCTGAACACCGATCCAGAACACGTGGGTGGCGCTACCCGCGGCGCCGCTCACCGGCCAGTACATGTGCAGAGCGTCGTGAGAACGATCCGCGGAGAAGCCTTCCTCTCCCTTCATGTCATCCAGCGCGGTGTAGCCGGCGTGTTCCCCGGAAGTGGTGAACTTGGTCACGTGTTGGGTACCCCTGGTGATGTACAGCAGGTCCCCGGCGTAGCCGATGCCGTCCGCGACGCTGAAGTAGGTGGGAAAGGACGCCAAGACCGTGCCGTCGGAAGGGTCCATCCGGTAGACCATTCCGTCGGAGGATACCGAGAAGAGGTGCCCTTCGGCGAAGGCGAGCCCCGTGACAGATGTATCGGGTGCATCGAAGGAGTTCACCACGAACCCGCCGGCCAGGAGGGCGGGAGAGAGAAAGAGGAGAAATCCCGTACTCCGCAACGATCCCATTATGAACCTCCCTACTTTTAACTTTACATTTTATACTCATACGCGAATGTATGTCAAGATGCAGGGTTAGGGGCACCGGTGTCCTGCAGGAGCGCGGGGTCCTCAGAGAGCCGCCGGTTCTTTTCCATTGACCGCCATTTGGTGGATGATTCTGACCACCTACGCCGATCCCAGGAAGATCACTCACAGCCAGTAGACCCAGAGCAGGGCGGCCATGATGTCGATGAAGGACCCGTACACGAAACCCCACTGCGGTCGGGAGACGGACCACATGTAGAGGCAGGTGCCCAGGGCCGTGAGCAGTGTGCTGTCCAAGGAGGTGGGAACTGTCAGCTTCAAGGGGATCCTTCGGTTAGGGCCCGACCTCTACAGGAACCTCAGCTTTGCCGCCGTATGCATGAACAGCAATCCCAACGCAACCCACGGCAACGGCGCCGTGGCACACCTGTGGTGGATCGATTCCTTCGGAGACACCACCTCGGTTAACATCAGCAATGAAATTGGCGCCATCCGGAACGGGAACACCGAATGGAGAGAGTACGGTCCCCTTGACCTCAGTTCCGTGAGCGGGCTGAACTGGAGTGATGCGGATGCGGTGGAACTATGGCTCAGCTTCAGGACCGGAAAGCCGAACCCGCCTGCTGTTCCTCAGCCTGTGGACATCAGGATAGGGTGGGTCAAACTGACTGAATAGAGGACTGATCATGAAAAGATTGCTCATACTGCTCGTTCTTCCTGTTTCGACAGGCTTCGCGATGGATCCGCCTGACATTGAATGGATAGTGCTTTATGGCTATGACTTTTATGACGTTGCTGAAACATCCACAGGTAACCTGATCCTTGCCGGGTGGCGTCAGTTAAACTATCCAAGAACAATATTCCTCTACTCCTCAGATGGTGACTACATCTGGGAATCCTCTGTTTATCCTGTTAATCTTGAAAGCGCTGCTGTCATTGAGGCTCATGACGGGGGTTTTGTGGCTACTGGATATGGCCTTGAAGATACCTCCAGCACTCAATACTCGCTTTCCCTTTACAAGGTTTCCACGGAGGGAGATGCACTCTGGTCCAGGCTCTTTGTGCTGCCCGATGGTACAAGGGGGTGGGGCAACGATCTGGTTCTTTTGCCGGACGGCGGTTTTGCCGTGTGCGGCAGAAAGGATCCCCTTGAAGGCATGGATATTGCCTGGATCCTCCGCACTGACTCCCAGGGAGACACTCTCTGGACCAGGGAGTGGGGATACACCAGCTGGGCTACAGCTGTAGATATCCTCTACCTTGATGACGGACTCACAGTATTCGCTCAAGGGAACACACCTTCAACTCCAGGCGGGCCGCATCTGCTCAGATATGACATGGATGGGAACCTTCTCTGGGAAACTGACTTCCCTGACTGGCCAGCATATAGTGCCCAGGCCATGTGTGAGGCCTCAGACGGCGGGTTGCTGCTGATGGACAACTACTGGCCCAGAATCGTGCATACCTCGTATACCGGTGAACCTGACTGGTGGTTCTGGCCGCCGGGGGGAAACCAGCCCTACAGTTCCTCTGTAAGCACAACCATGGACGGGGGGATACTCTACAGCGGCGACATAAGGGGTGGACCTGACTCCAGGGGCGTATGCGGTGTGATAGCCAGATTTGACTCACACGGGGAAGATCTGTGGCACGACTTCATCTATGATTCATCCTGCAAAGCTCTCACCTCAGCCATCCAGTTATCCAAGGGAGGTTATGTGGCTACGGGACATGCCTGGACATCCGGTTCGGGCAACCAGGGATTCCTGATCAAGTACGCCCCTGAGCTTGGTATCGGTGAAGGTTCCGCCTCTTTTTCCCTGGAGCTTTCCCCCAACCCCTGCAGTTCATTCCTTTCGGTGAGCTTTACACTGCCCGGACAGGGCAATGCTTCCGTAAGGGTGTACGACCTTTCCGGCAGGCTTGTCTCCACCGTTGCCCAGGGTGAGTTCCCTGCGGGGAGCAGTACGGTGCAGTGGTCCGTTCCCGGGGAGCTCTCCTCGGGATGCTACTTCGTGCAGTATAACTCAGAATTTGGTTCCCGCACTGAATCTGTGGCACTGATCAGATAGTTCCAGCTCGCCGAACACCTCAAAACGCCCTTGAGATGGGGCTGATTGACCTGTTTGGAATGGGGGATTCTCTTCTGGCGAGCCTAACGAGAATATCTTCGAAATCCTTGA
>CAZNFQ010000098.1:136-7656 GCA_964571965.1 uncultured bacterium
CAGTAACTTTGCCGATAACCGGCACTGCTGACGCAAGCATTGCGCTCCCCGACGTTAGTAAGGGATAGCTCATAGTTTTCGTCAGCAGTAACTTTGCCGATAACCGGCACTGCTGACGCAAGCATTGCGCTCCCCGACGTAAGTAAGGGAAGCTCAGTCACTGCGTTCCCAGTAAGCCCGTTATCGCATCGGTCAGATATGGAAAAGCCCGGGATGAAACCCGGGCTTTTCTCTATAACTGAAAGACTTTCTATTCCAGACGAATCAGAAGCTGGTTCTTCTCCACTCTTTCTCCTGATTTTACGGCAACTTCAGCTACCCTGCCCGATATGGGAGAAGTTATCTCGTTGTACATTTTCATGGCATCCAGAATGAGCAGGAGCTCATCTTCCTTAACATGTGTTCCGGGTTTCACCGCAACTTCGATCACCGTGCCCGGAATGAATGCCTTCACCAGTTTTTCATCAGGAGCTGACCACGCTGCGCCGTAGGAATCGGGAACATGGGTCTCGTAAATGGTTTCGTCTATGTTCAGTTTTCCGTCCATTACCATGCCCCCTAGAGAGGAATGTTGCCGTGGCGCCTGAAGGAGTTGCCGTGATCCTGCTCGCCGGCAAACTCGAAGGCTTTTATGACAACTTCCCTGGTGTTTTCCGGTTCAGTGATCAAATCCACATAACCCTTTGAGGCTGCTACGTAGGGGTTGGCGAACTTGTCTTCGTATTCCTTCACCTTTTCCTGCCTGGTTGCATCCGGATCGTCACTTTCAGCGATTTCCTTACGGAAGACGATGTTGGCGGCACCTTCGGCTCCCATCACCGCGATCTCGGCTGAGGGCCAGGCTATGACGCTGCTTGCGCCAAGGTGTCTGCTGCACATGGCAATGTATGCTCCTCCGTATGCTTTTCTCATTATGACGGTAACCTTGGGGACCGATGCTTCGCTATATGAATAGAGGAGCTTTGCGCCGTGGCGGATCACACCTGAATGCTCCTGATCCACCCCGGGAAGATAGCCCGGTGTGTCAACGAAGGTGAGCAGAGGAATCCTGAAACTGTCGCAGAAACGGATGAACCTTGCCGCCTTGTCCGATGCATTCACATCCAGGACGCCTGCAAGATGCCTGGGCTGGTTGGCTATCACGCCTGTGGTTTTACCGTTAAGTCTTATGAAGCCCACGACTATGTTTCTGGCGTAGTGCTCATGAACCTGAAGGAAATCACTGTTGTCGGCTATTCCCTCTATGACGTCAACCACATCGTATGCTTTCCTGCGGTTGTCGGGGATGAGGTTGTTGGACAGCTTCTTCACCGGCTGGGCAGAAGGCACCGAAGGAGGATCCTCGAGACAGTTCTGAGGCAGGAAGCTGAGGAGCTTCTTGATCTGGCCGAAGGCCTCCTGTTCAGATTCAGCGAAGAAATGGGCGTTGCCCGTTACCGAAGTATGGGTTCTTGCTCCGCCCAGTTCCTCCTGGCTGATGTCTTCACCGAGAACCGTTTTGATAACCTGGGGACCTGTGATGAACATATTCGAGATCTTGTCCACCACGAAAACGAAGTCGGTGAGAGCAGGTGAATAGACGGCTCCTCCTGCACAGGGGCCCAGGATCAATGAAAGCTGGGGCACAACACCGCTGAGTTTCGTGTTTCTGTAGAAAATGTCGCCGTATCCGCAGAGTGAGTCCACACCCTCCTGAATTCTTGCTCCTCCAGAATCGTTTATGCCTATCAGAGGCATTTTCCTGTCACCGGCACCGTCCATTACCTTGACTATCTTTGCCGCATGGGCTTTACCCAGAGAACCTCCGGCCACGGTGAAGTCCTGGGCAAAGATGGCCACTGGTCTGCCTCTCACCCGGCCATAGCCGGTTATAACGCCATCCCCTGCGAGTTTTTTCGAATCCATGCCGAAATCTGTGGCGGAATGCTCCACAAAGAGGTCCGTTTCAAGAAAGGACTCAGTGTCGAGAATTTCATCAACACGTTCTCTGGCAGTTAGCTTGCCCCTTTGCTTCTGTTTTTCAAGGGCTTTTTCACCACCACCTTTGAAAAGGTTCTGTACTCTGTGGAGAAAATCATTAACTGAACGCTTTATGGGCATAAGATATCCTTCCTTCTTCGTGTCTTATCGGTTTTCAAGCAGTCCGGCCAGTTCCAGTCTCTGT
This sequence comes from uncultured bacterium, assembly GCA_964571965.1. GTDB lineage: Bacteria > Fermentibacterota > Fermentibacteria > Fermentibacterales > JCC-6 > Sabulitectum. Next base: position 2,301 of record CAZNFQ010000098.1, read on the forward strand.
TCAGCGTACGAGGGAAGCTGAAGACCGGCCTGAACAATGGTTTCATACTCCATTACAGCCTCTGTGACCATACTCATGTTCCAGAGGCAGTCAGCAAGGAGGAGCCTTGCTCCCGTAAACCCCGGAGATTTCTCCAGTGCTGCCCTGCAAAAATCCACCGCTGAGAGGCAGTTTCCCTCCAGCGCCTGAATTCTGGCGATCCGCTCCAGAACCACCGGTCCCTGTCTTATTTCCAGGGCCCTTTCCGCAAGTTCGAGAGCAGTTTCTCTGTCACCTGCCAGAGAATATAACATGCCGCACTGGGCAACTCCCCATCCGGGAAGGGAATCAATGTTAGCTTCGGCCATTTCCAGGGCTTCAGTCTGCTGACCGGTGACCCAGAGGGCGGTTATCTCCAATGCTGTTTCAGCCTGTTCACTTCTTACCATGCCTGCGGATCTTATTCCCAGGAGGTATTCATTTTCTTCCAGCTGTCCTCCTCCCAGGATCCTTACTGCTGCTTCAAGCTGAGCGTCACCTGAGAGCCCTGCGTTGAGTTCAGCCCCCTGGAGATCTCCCTGACGGCAGCATTGCCAGCATCTGAGGGTGTAGCCCGGCTGGTCCCGGGCGGTATCGTACTGCAGTTGTGAATTCCTGTTCTCTCTGTATTCCAGCGCCGCTATGTGTGCATCCAGCATTGCTGAGCCTGTGTTCTCCCTGAAGGATCTGAGCTCTTCAAGGGAGGCTGAAGGGACCAGATACAGAGGTTTTGACATGAACTCGGCGGGATCGAAGGGGTCGAAGTAACGGTAAGCAATTTCCTCGAGCCCGATTTCCTCCAGAAACTGTTTCTCTGCGTAGACGGTTGTGAGCTGGTCTGTGTAAACAGTTACCCAGTTTGGCAGCATTGCCGCCAGATACACGCAGGATTCTTCTTCCGGAATGCTGCTCACGATAAGATTGAAGCCGTACATCTGAAAAAGTCTGTACTGCTCTTTTCTGTAATTCGGAACGGTATCGAAGCAGAGACTCAGGTAGGTTCTGTAGAAACTTTCCGGATATATGAGACATCTGCCGTCCATGAACAGAAGAAGATCTTCCCCGAACCGGAACTCTAGATATCCTGATATTTCGTTGGTGTTGAAGAGTACTGCTCTGCTCAGGAGTTCCGGATAAGTATTCAGGAAGTCCGCTGCATCAACTGGATATACCGTCCAGTCCACCCCTGTACCCAGATGTTTGGCAGGGCCCACCTCCCTGGGCACACCGTACAGGAACGGCACTGCCAGTAGAAGAAGTGCGGGAATGATAATGGTCTTGCGGGACAGTTTGATCCTTGTCATTCCGGGTATCCATGCCAGCATTGCCGGTGCCAGAAGCTCCCCGTTCCTGGCGGCGAATACCGTGGCTGCGGTGAGTATGCTGAGAGCAGCTATGCGGCCCCTGTGAACGGTCTTTCTGAACAGAGCTGTTACCGCAGCGGTTGCCAGTGTAAGACCTGTAAACAGCAGTGCTGTTCTGGATATGGTCTTCAGGGGAGCGTAGCGGGGATCAAAGGGGCTCCACCACTCTCTGATGGTTTCCTTGTAAAGGGGCATGGCAAGGAAAGCCGGCAGGTATTCCAGTGTTCTGAAACCGTTGGGGTGTATTCCGCTTGCGGCAATAAGGATAACAGGTGCAAGGGTCCAGCTGAGGAAACTTTTCCACTCCCGGTGCATGAGTCTGTCCATGGCCGGTACCGAAGCCAGGAAGATCCCCATTACGAAACCGGCGTGGACATTTACCCAGAGCACCTGCACGGGGAAGAGCACAAGAGCGAGTTTCCATGGTTTTTGAATTCTGAACGAGAGAACGTAAAGATACACCGAGAAGAAAAAAATGCTGAAGATATGAGGTCTTGCTATCCACCTTGGCTGGGCAAGGGCCAGCCAGGCTGCACCGAAGAGGAAAGCGAATGCAGGATCACCTCCGGCCCTGACAGATGCCCTGAAGGCAAGCAGAACCGATAACCCTATCAGAAATGCCTTCAGTAGCACAGGCCCGGATTCACCGCCGTGTATCCATGCAAGGGCCATGGCATACTCTGCCAGCCATTCATGCTGTATCCAGTTTGCTCCCATTCTTGTCCAGGTGAATGGATCCTCAGTTCTTATTTCTCCTGTTTCCACTATGTCCAGTCCGTTTCGCAGATGCCAGAAGAAGTTGCCGTTGTGCACCGGTGTAACGGAGTAGAGCACCGCCAACGCGGACAGAATCACACCCGACGGGACCAGCTTCCTACAGATTTCTGAGAATTTCAATTCTTCTCCCGGTTAGTTCGGTGGCTGCGAAATCAGCGGCTCTTCTTCCGAAGGAGTCCCTTTGAACGGGATCATCGGTCTGGAGCATACGTCTTGCCCAGGCCTCGGCAATTATATCAAGAGCCATGGGATCCGGCGTTCTGCCAGTGAATTCGAATACTTCCATGTTATCCCATTCAGGTGGAGGCAGTTCCAGAGAGATGGGATTGAATATCAATCCGCCCAGCTGGAATTCTTCCTGTCTTTCCCAGCCCCTGGAGACATGCACCGAGCGGTTTCCGATGAGCGGGGGAACCGGGGGAGGGATCAACAGCTCGAAATAGTTCCCGAAGGGGTCGGAGAGGATAACGTCCTCTCTTATGCCAAGTATTTCCTTTGCATACGCCGCATAGTAAGTCTCGTGGGCTGCAGGGCGGAAAATGGAACCTGCCGGGAGCCGTGACATCACGTCCACTGTCCAGCGCATTGCTGCATCATCGGTTCGTCTGTCTGCACCTCTGATACCGTAGAATACCGAGAAAGCCAGAGGAACGGCAAGTATCCACTGGAAATTCTTCCACCTCATAATGAGAGAATCCATTCCCGCGGCGCATCTCATGCAGAGCGGGATCAGGAGAATCCAGAGGAGACCGGCAGGGTCCGGCAGTTCGTATGAAGCAAGGAACAGAAGTGAAAGAACCGCTGGAATATCCCTTGCCCAGTTAAATCTGCCCCCTGCCAGGACCAGAAACAAAACAATTCCCCCTGTTGCGGGGCCAATGAAGGACAGGGCTTCAAAAAGCCTCGAGACAGAAGGGAAGGCGAGACGGCTGGAGTACATGGTGAAGTAATCTGCAAGTCCCTGAATGGACGCGGGGTGGCCGTAATGGGCCAGGTTAGAGCTTCCGGCGCGGATGGGAACGTACAGAAACAGAGTGAGTGGAACAATGAATGTCAGGAGCATGGGTTTTTTCCACCAGCTTCGGGAAACCATAAGCGGCGAGCAAAGTACGGAAACAGGGTGGCCTCCGAACAGGGCCATTCCCGATGAATATGGCGCAAGCCGTGAATTTTCAAGAGCAATTGCCCCCAGTGTAAGGATCATTGCCAGGGGGTAAACCTCAAGGCTGTTCAGCTGTGCCATTACAGGAGCCGCAGTGACCAGGAGAACCGATGAATACAGGGAAGCGGCCGGAGAAGCCTTGTTGTTTCTGAATACCTTCACGGAAAGGGGGATCAGCAGGGCGCCGAAAAAACAGTTGATCAGCCTGAGGTGGCCGTAAAGGGGAGAAACCGCCATGGAAAAAGTTCTGAGAACCATCAGGAAAAGAGGATATCCGGGGGCATGGGCAATTTGAAGATGTGAACCGGCAACTGCGAATTCGGCACCGTCGGTGGAGTCGAATGATGGAGGACCTGTGAGAAGAGCAGCGGTGAAAACCCCGGCAGATAGCAGCAGGAGTATCAGTTTTAACGGCATACTGTTCCGTAAATTGAGTCACTGAGAGCTTCCGCCCATGGTATTCCGACCAGGTACTCATCCATGGGAGTTCCCAGAATGCCCCGGTTCAGTCCGTCCAGAAGAGCTCTGTAACGGATATTCTCGGGGTAGGAAGCAACGGCGTATTCAGCTGCAGATTTCGCTTCGGCGAATCTTTCGCATTTTATTGCGGAACTTATCACCATGGAGAAGTTGGCATGACCCGGCTGCGGAGATGCTGCCAAAGCCCTAGAGCAGTACAGAAGGGCAGAGTCGGGCATGCCGGATGCAGAGTACCACATGGCTGCTGTATCCAGGGTTTCCGAGCCATCGGGCTTGATCAGAAGACACATATCCAGAAGGTCTTTTCTGTCAGGTTCCATTCCGGCAATTACCGGGGCTCTCAGTCTTGCCAGCATAAGTGGAAGACAGTGTCCCAGTCTTTGTTCTCCCCGGGTATAGATGGAGTCCCAGTCCGCGGCTCCGGTCACTGCGGCCAGGGTTATGGTCTTTGCCCAGTCCGCTGCTGCTGCGGCAGGGCTGTCGAGGAAAGCAAGGGAGTACTGAAGTGAACGCAGCGTATCTCCGTTCACCAGATATGCCGATGCCATGGATCTGAGCAGCATGGGGTTCATTCCCGCCCTGGAGTGGATGGTATTCAGGGCTGTTGTGTCACCTGTAAGGGCCAGAAATGTAACCCTCATGGTTACGGCTTCGTTGATTTCCGAAGGATCCGAAACCAGAGCGTAACGATGGTACAGGTCATTGAAAGAAGCTGTATCGCCCCTGGCAAAAGCAAGGTTCATGGCAACTTTAAGTATGGCGGTGGAAGAATCGCCCCGGGCCATGGCGGTTTCACAGATGTACCTTGATCTGGAATCTGCTCCGTACAGGTGTGTGGTTTCAGCAAGGGTAAGCCAGCTTCCCCCTCCTGCGGTGTATCTTGCTGCCGACTCCATTGCAAGAGCGATCCTGCCTGATCTGGCGAAGGTATCGGTTCTTCTTGCAAGCCCCCTCAGCCATGCGCCGGTGACCGATGCCGGCGGAAAAAGAATGGCAATGAACAGCGGAATCAGGAACAGGTAGCCGAAACGGGGGTTTTTACCCGTAAGAAATGCAAGAAACATCAGAATCAGAATAATGGCCAAGGCAGAAGGCGCTGTGAGTGAAAAGCCAACTGGAGAAAGGGCAACCATGAACAGAGCAGTACTGAATAGAGATCTTCTCAAACCGGAAGGGCCGGGAATGCCGGACAGTCCCACAGCAAGACCTGCCATGGCCAGGGTCATCCATCCGCAGGACCAGGCCAGACTGAGGGCTATGGTAAATGACACTGCTCTGAAACTGCCCTTCCATACGGAACCGGCTAAAAGCCACAAAGAAGCACATAGAGCACCTGCCACCACGATAAAATCCGCGAAGGTCATTCCAGCCGAAGGTATTACCGAAAAAGCAGCTGCTGTTCCCACCGCAGCAGAAAGACCGGGGGCCAACAGGGATTTAAGACGGGCTTTCAATTCCTTCCAGCGTTGAGGAGCTAACTCCCTTGCATACCAGAGAGCCAGAAGGGATACCGGTATCATGTCTATCAGGTAGACGATGTAGTGGGAAGCGCCGC
>CAZNFQ010000099.1:0-7534 GCA_964571965.1 uncultured bacterium
CGTCTTTTGCCGGAGTACCCTCGTCATCCACGTACACCGGAACGGGACAGGTCTCACCATGGGCGGTGTTCGCATAGTCCACAAGGGTGACAAGGGGAGTTGCCACGTTCCTGTTCAGGTAATCTCCAGCCACGGATCCGCCTCTTACGCCGTCTGCTTCAGTTGTGTGCCCAATGGCCTCATGGGAAAGGATCCCGGCCAGGTCCGCATCCAGAATACAGTCTGCCATTCCAGCCCTGGGGTGTACCCCTTCCGCTTTCTTGAGAAGATGTTCGTAGAGCCTGTTCAGTTTAGCGTGGAATTCAGATAAATCTTTGAAAACATCACCCGGCTGTCCCCTGCCTCCCAGTACGTCATAAAGCTCCACCGGACCCGACGGGCCGTCAACTGTAAGCACGGCATAAACTATGGTCCTGGGAATGAGAGACCATGCTGCGGAACCGCCGGAGGTCAGTAACTGCTTCTCCATGTCCAGAGAATTCATGGCCACGGTTCGTGAAATGAGCCTTGGGAAATTCTTTTCTATATGGGAATCTATATCCCTGAGAAAGTCTATCATCTGCTTCTGAGTAAGGGGAGTTCCCTTATAGGAGTGGTCCCACTCACCTGAACCGTGCTCGCCGGGGAGGTCTCCAAGTTTCTTGTCAGCCTTCGAGTTCAGAAAACTGGCATTGAACGAGGCGGCTGAGATAACATGTTTTACAGCATGGGAGGTGAGTTCTGAGCTTGAAGCAAACCCCCAGGAGCCTTTTTCCCAGCACCTGGCGGAAACCCCGCTCTCTGAGTTCCTGCTGTTGCCCATCAGAGTTCCGTCCACGAGGGACAGGCGTGTGCTGCGGTTCTCCTGAACACGCAGCTCGGTATATCCCCTGAACAGGTCTTTGTAACCTTCGAGGTCTGTTCTATTCATAATTAAAATGTCCTAACGGTATGAGCAGCAGTAGTCAGTAATTTTCAATACTTTCACTGTGAATGACGAACCGGCAGGCACCTCGAAGGAGCCACCGTCCTGAATCGTAACGGGTTTGTCGGCTCCGGGAAGAGTTACTTCCAGGTCTCCTGAGAGTATCTCCATGATTTCGTTTGAAGATGTGCCGAACTCGTACTCGCCGGGAAGCATAACTCCCAGGGTCTTTTTTGTACCGTCCGGGAACAGGACCGTTCGGCTTGACACTTTTCCGTCGAAATAGAAATTGGCTTCCCTGATAACGGATACATTATCGAACTGGCTCATTTAGTCCTCCTGATGCTTTTGGTGCTGGTCTCAGAATATACTCTGAACAAATCCTATTTCTCTACTCTGACAATTCTGAAACCGATCTGTTCTGAAGCAGTGCTGTAAATTGCAGGTTCCCTGAAAGCAGATCTGCAGGAAAGAGGAGAGGTATTCCAGCACCCACCCCTGATAATCCTGTCTGATTCCTCACCCGACCAGGCGCTGCCATCGTCAGGAGCACCCTCATAGGATCCATGGTAGGTGTCCTGGCACCACTCGTAGACATTCCCCGCGATGTCATACAACCCGAGAGAGTTAGGCTGAAGAAGCCTAATTGCCTGCAGTGAACCTCCTGCTGATCCGTTGCACCACGCACAGTATTGGAAAAACAAGAACTCGTTCCCCCAGTAGTAGGGCGAACTGGTTCCAGCACGGCAGGAATATTCCCACTCCGCTTCACTGGGGAGACGATAATGGTAGTTTTCATCCAGTGAACTCAGAATCTCACAGAACTCGATACAGTCATCCCAGGTCACATTGTAAACAGGGATATCATCACCCTGAGCATCTCCTGTGGAAGGATTCTCTCCGGTAATACTCTGCCACATACCCTGGGTGACTTCTGTTGTCATTATCTCGAAGGAGTAGTCTATGGAAACAGTATGAACAGGCCTCTCAATGGCCATTGATCCCTCTTCCCCTTCAGGAGCACCCATATCGAACTGTCCTGGTCCCACAGTTACGAAAGTGGCACCGGGCAGGATCACGGGAGAAGGATCAGTGGTATTGCACCCCATAACAAACAGACCAGCTGAAAAAATTAACAGATATCTCATCCGGACCCCTTCGCTAATACTCATTTCTACAGCTATTATCTTTAATAATAGAAAAATATAACTTCTGGATTATTGCAGCAAGATGTTCAATTCGTCTTCTTTCTATTCCCGGAAGACCGAAGGATCCCCCGCGGTGGGGACTCATCACAACATTGTTAATTGAGCCGAAGTCGAATCTGGAAGGCGGGGTGCTTTCCCGTGACTCTTCTGAATCGGGATAATTGTACCACACGTCGATTCCGGCAGCTCCAAGATGACCACTTGAGAGACTTTCGAAAAGCGCCTCCTCATCAACCACCGGTCCTCTGGCAATGTTCACCAGCACTGCCCCCCGGGGAAGAAGGTCAAGTTCCTTTTTTCCAATGATTCCCCTGGTGCTGTCATTCAGTGGAAGGCAGACTATCAGTATGTCAGTTTCAGGGAGAAGCACAGTCAGATCGGCTGCGGTGTGGAATCCGTGGTCTTTTCTGCTCCTGACCCCCTTCACAGAAGCTCCCATGGCCCTGCAAATGGTCCCCACCCTGCTGCCGATCGCCCCGTAACCCAGCACGAGGATCCTGCTGTCCTCGATAATCAAGCCCTGCGGACTGTACCTTGGCGTCCAGTCCCCTTTCCTCATGGATCTGTCAGCGGGGATTATCTGCTTGGAAGCGGCAAGCATCAGTGTAACTGCCATTTCAGCAGTTGAAACTGCATTGTGATGAATGCTGTGAAGCTGAATGCCAGGATGCCTGGAAAGAACCTGGCTTGTTCTGTCCGGTATACCTGCATAGGGCACCACCACTGCACTGAGTCCCTGACACATGGAGAGCTCATTTTCAGTAACAATCCCTGAAACCAGAACATCGCACCTGAGCCCACTGCAGACAGCGCCGGCGGAAAAGGAAAAGTCTTTTCCGCAAAGTTCCATAAGGGTCTCAAGGGAGGTATCGGGCCAATCACCTTTGAGATGAACGATCAATTCAAGCCCTCCGATTCGCAGTCTTCGCAGAGACTCTCAACGAGTTCAGCATCGGTGTACTCACTGAGGTATTCCTCCAGCTTCTTCCAGTATCCGCTGTCGGTTCTCACCTTCTTGCAGCTGACGCAAACCGGAAGCAGCCCTTGAAGAACCTCGATCTGCTCCAGAACTCTGTTCAGCCTGGAGTTGCTCCTCTCGAGTTCATTGTTCCCTTCCGTAAGAAGCTGACCCTGGCGCTTCAGATCTTCCATTTCTTTTCTCTCCAGCGCCGACTGAATAAGCTGCTCCCTTATCTTCTCTTCGTGCTCCCTTAAAAGCTCGGTCTCTGCAAGAAGGGCCTTGAAAGCTCCCTCTGGATCCCCTGCGGTTTTACGGCGCAGATACTCATCATGAAGGGCTTCAGTTTTCATTCAAAGCACATCCCTTCTCCTCACGGTCCAGCTCCGGATAAATCCTTCCCCGGCAGACCTCACAGAGACTGTGTGATACCTTCAGGCCGACCTGCTCCTCCAGATACTCGTCTATCTTCCTCCAGTAGCCCTCGTCATCCCTTACCCTTCCGCATGCTGTACACACGGGCAGCAGTCCTCTAAGTCTTTTCACCCTGGCAAGGGAATCTCTGAGTCTACTATTGATCGTGGAAAGCTCTCTCTTCTTCTCCGTCAGGAATACTGTCTGCCTTCTCAGAAACTCCATTTCCTTTTCGGCCATGAGAGCTTTTATCTCCCTGGCTGTACTTTCTCTGCCGAGCAGGTTGTTAAGTTCCCGTTTTGACTCGAGACCAGCCAGGGCCTTGTCCCAGTCCTTTTTCTCCGTGCTCAGACGGATCATGCAATCAAGGGCATCGGATCTCAGATAGTTGAACCCTTCTGAATCCGAAATAAGATGGAAAACTTCATTCAGACAGCTTTCAGCCTTATCAAGCTGATTCAGGTCAAGATGGAAAATAGATTGGAGAAACAATATCTCAGCCTGCAGGGATTTTAGCCCGGTTTCTTCCCCGATTTGAAGGGCTCTCTGAAGAACGGACTGTTTTTCCCCGGTATCCTTCCCGGAATCGAGATGGCCTCCAAGGTTTCTCAGTGAAAAGCCTATCTCGAAATCTGTTCCTGCTTCCTGCCGCAGTTCAAGTGACCGCCTGGAGAGTTCGAGACATTCATCCATTCTTCCTGCATTGCTGTGAAGCTGAGCCCTGGCGGAGAGTACGTAACCCAGGCCTCTCTTATCCTGAAGCTTCAGGTAGGCCTTTTCCGCTCTGCTGAAATACTCCATGGCTTCGTTCTCGAGACTCTTGAAGACTATAAAAAGGTTGCCTGTGTTGTAGAGGAATTTTGCCTGAAGTTCACTGAAACCGTTTTCCTCTGCCAGCTTCAGTCCGGCATCATATGCTTTGAGGCACTCCAGGAATTCGTCTCTCCTTTTGTGTACGATGCCGATCATATTCAGGAGGGTGCAGACATTTCTATTGTCACCCAGTTCCTGAAAGACCCTGCAGGAATTTTTCAGTTTCTCGAGACCTTCTGACAGGGAACCCTTCTTTACTAAGATCTCACCCAGATTCCTCAGGGCGGCGGCTTTCCTTGTACCATTGCTGCCGGGTGCCGATCCTTCTTCCATTGCCAGTGCTTTAACGTATACGGTACTAGCCTCTTCAAACCTTTCCGCCTGGAACAGCAGATCTCCAAGATCGAAGCATGACGGCAGGTCTGAACTGTTATCCGGAGATTTTTCAGACAGACCTGTTATCCGGTACAACTCCTCTATACGATCCAAGAGTGCTCCTCACATTTATCTGAGATCCTGCCTCTAAGTTCTGCGTTCTTATGGAAGCTTCAGTATCCTTACGCCTGCAGTTCCGGTTTCGTCGGCGATCCTGGCGAAATAAACGCCGGGCATAATGCTTCCCGAATGCCACACCGCTTCTCCACCCGGGCCCACAGGAATCCTGGCAACCTGCCTTCCGTTAAGGTCATAGATCACAACTTCAGGGGAGGAGGAAGTCAATCCGCCTGTCTGAAGAACTGCAGAATTTTTGAATGGGTTAACCCTTGCAAGAATGCATATTGCTCCGGGATCTTCTTCATTCTCACTGGAGACTCCCAATGCTTCACCTGCTGTGAAAGAGTATTCCTGACCTCCGGTGGAAGACACGGAAGCTACAGCAAGTACAACCTGGTCATCAGGATCAGTAAGGTCACCAACGGTTATCGTTCCTGTCTGTGAAGATTCGTCAACAATTATTTCCAGAACCTCTGGAGGTTCTGCATTCTTCAGAACCAGGACCCTCACAGCGAATGAATTGTCGTCCGAGCCGTCGAAGGTAATTTCAAGCCCCTGGAAAGGGAAATCAGTAAGCCTGTAATAGTCCGCTGCCCAGTTGTTTACGGTTTTGGAAGCTTCTAGCGGGTACGATGAGTAGTTGCCTGATGTGTTGAAGGAAGGAAGATCCTCGCCTGAGTATCCGTATCTGCCATCCTCTATTGTGGTATCATCCAGGAAATTCGCAACCATCCAGTCAGCGAACATATCCTCCGTGTTCTCCGTATACCCGTAGTAATCCAGAACCGCATCGAAGCCGGCCATGGAATTGGCCTGTTCCTGCACCAGTGAATAAACCGCTTCGTGACCGCCGTATCTTTCGAAGAAATAGAGGGACCACAGGTAGGTTTGTATGTAATCGGCCCAGTCCCCGTCCCATACCGTAAGGTTGTTGTCGGGGTTTGCATTGAACGAAGAGATATTGTCGGGGTTGCCGAAGAAGTACATTGCAAGTTCAGCCATGCCTTCATCTACCCATGATGACTCGTTCTCGTCCTGTTTCCAGTGGATAAGGTGTTCGAACTCATGGGCAATGACTCCATGCATGTAGTTGCCGGAAGGGCCTCCTGTACTCTGTGTGTTAAGGTAGAGTACTTCGCACTCATTGCTGTGGTACTCGGGATATGTGCCTTCGGGGTATTCGTCGAAAAAGAAGAAGAAGCCATCCGCCGAAACCTGGAAGTCGTACCACATCAGGTATATCCTGGGATCATTATCCAGCTCGTCCGGAGGCGTTCCGAATGAGAGACTGTCTATTTCGTATATGCCCTGATCAGGATAGGGCCCGATGCTTGTGCTCTCCCAGTGTTCCAGTATGGCGTCCACATCATCCTGATCGATGGATACAAGCCACTGCGAGTCTTCAACCACCACATATCCCCGGCTGCTCATTCCCCTTACGGTGCAGATATGCTGCTCGAAGTGGGGAGGCATGGGGTACCATGTCCACAGCCACCAGATCCATGAATCTCCAACCTGAGGATTTGGCGGAGGACTTGAAAGCAGCCCGGTTTCCGTGAGCCATACGTCAGGGCCGATCTCTTCCCCGGGGGGAATCTGAAAGTCCCTTACGTATGAATCAGGATCACTGCTCCAAGCTGAAACAGAAGCGGCGAATATGAACAGGCAGACAAGGATTCTTGTGAACATGGCATTCCTCCCTTGATAAGATTTCACTTAAGAACATATCCTCACTTCTGATCCATATCAACGGCAGTTAAGTTACAAACTGTTACAGACGGTATATGCTCCTGAAAAACGCTCATTCTATTTTTCTCTCAACAACGGAGGGTGAAAGGAACAGGAATGAAAACGATGTTAACGGGTTTGGCAATGGTTTTCTCGCTGGCTTCGGGGCAGGATGTGTCGGAAAACATTTCTTCGGGGGATGAAGGCAGCTGGGGAAACACCATTCTGGTAAACATAACAGGCTTTGCCAATGATTCAGGTGAGGCGGTGCTGGCTCTTTTCACCAGGGAGGAATGGTCATTCCCTCCCAATCCTGAACAGGCGGGGATCGTCAGGCACCTGAGTATCGTGAATCTTGCAGTGAATGCCGAGATCACAGATGTACCCCACGGAACCTATTTTGCAATGGCATTCCACGATGAGAACGGCAACGGAAGATTCGATGGAGAAGACGAAATGGTTGGTGCAGCGGGTGATCTTCCCCAAATGCAGTCAGAACCGTCTCCTCCTTCCTTTGAAGACAACAGCTTTACACTGAATGGTTCTGCCTCCGCCCTAAGGATCATCGTAAGGAAAAGACCCTCCGGCGCCGGTGAAGGAATGCCTGGAGGGGGAAGGCCGGGCGGTGGCGGTGGTCGTCCATTCCAGCCGTGAGCCCTCAGCGTAGCCTCCCCTGAGAGGGCCCTACGGCCCGGGGCAGTGGAAAACTCCGCTGCCCCTTACTCTTCTTCCATGTCACGAAGCTGGCACATGAGAAGCTTTCCCGTTTTCTCGTCCCTGAGATGCAGCCCGTTGCCCTGGCACCAGTTCCAGTAACGGCAGTCTGCGCAGATCCCCGTCTTCGCCCAGCTTCTCCTGCGCATCACCTGGAAACGGTTCTCCCAGCAGTCCAGGAAATCATCGGTGTAGATATTGCCCTGTATGAAATCACCCCTGAGACTGGGGCAGGCTGATATGGAACCGTCTACAAGAACAGATGCAATTCCGATCCCGGCCCTGCAGAACATGAAGTCG
>CAZNFQ010000100.1:0-7463 GCA_964571965.1 uncultured bacterium
ACCTGCCCAGGGAACTGGTGCAGTTTCAGAGCAGACACAAGCTTCTTCTCATGGCTTACAACCAGAAGGAAATGAGAGAGCTGGGCAGGATCGTTGCCCATCAGAGTGAGACGGGTATCGATAAAGCACTGGCACTTTACCGTGAACACCTTCTGAAAGCCTTAGAAAAGGGTCCTTCATACAGATCACACGTAAATGTTCTGGAGCACGCCTTCGGATATGTCTCGGGGAAACTCACCCCTGAAGAAAGGGTTTTCTTCCTGGACAACCTCGAGATGTATAGAGAGGACAGAACGCCACTGGTAACCCTTCTGAATCTGATCCAGTCATGGATTCTCCGCTTCGGCGTGGAATATCTGGATAGCCAGAGTTACTTCGTGCCCTATCCCGCAACGCTCCGCAGAACCTTCGACCGTTACAGAACCAAAGATTACTGGGGGAGATGACATTGAAAGAAGCAGCCGAAACCGCCTCGCAGTGCAGGCATTACGCCATGTGCAAGATCGATTTTACAGGTAACGGTCTTTGTCCTTCAGGCCGGCGTAACCACTTCGTATCCTACTGGCCCCAGGGTCTTATGGATATGGCTTCGGCCCTTTTCTCCGGGAAGATCAGCGTCACTCCCGGCTTGATCCATGCGGTTGCGGAGTGTTCCCTCTGCGGTCTCTGTGAGGGACAGTGCCACTTCGTAACAGGTCTCAGGCCCCTTTCAGTGTTCAGGGAGTTGAAGGACTATCTCGGTAATGAATTGGAAGTGAGTGAAACCGCCGAAGACGATGTTCTGAGAAAGTTCAGGGAAGTTACCGGGGAAAGATATGCAACGAATGACCCCTCTCTGCTATATGCTTATGCCGATGACCCATGCCCTGTTTCCATGGAAACCCTTCCCCGGTATGCGGTTCTTCCAGAGAACACATCACAGGTCTCGGAAATCGTCAGAATTTGCAGAGAGAACGATCTTCATTACTCGGTTCGGGGAAACGGCTCCTCAGTTATGGGTTTCGTTTTCAGCCCGGGGGTCGTGATCGACACCGTAAGAATGCGCAGAATGGATTTTGATCTGAAAAACAGGGCGGTTACCGTTGGGGCAGGGATCAGTGCCTTCGAGCTGCAGAAGGAATCAGTATCCCGGGGATACCGGGTGAATGCGGCGGAGCCCTCCGCTCTGTACTGCGCGAACATAATGTGTTCCGGTATTTTCTCACTTTTCTCCAGTTCCATGGGAACCGGTGCCGATAACATCATAGACGCAAGGTTCGTGGATCCCGAAGGCGGAGTATTCACCCTCTCGCAGAGGCATTCTCCCAATCTCTTTGCCTTTACCAGGGAAGAGCTTCCCAGGCCGGGGATCTGCACCGAGGCCGTTGTAAGGCTGTATCCGATTGAAGATGATGAGTCCGCCATTGCGGTTCCGTTCCCGGACATGGGTTCTGCGGTGTCATATGCCGCCATGCTGAACAGGAGGGGAATAGGGCTTGGGATCGGAGTTCTTGGAGGTGAATACCTGAGCACATTTACCGCACCAACGGCTGAACTGGCCCGTTCCATGCGGGGAGTGTTCAGGAATGATATGGGAATAGAGTACCTGGTGGTGATTCTGGGTAACCGTCATCACCTGGAAGCGGCGAGAGAGCTTGCACCCTGTGTTTTCGACCAGGAGCTCATGACTGCCTTTATCCTGGGTATGACAGCTCTTGCAGAGGGTGAGATCCACGAGATACTGCGGGGGCTCGAAGGTAGAAAAAGGCCATATGAAATTCTCTCTGAACCCGGGATGGAAGTTCTCGTTCAGGCAGCTTTGGACCCCTCGGTGAAGAACCTTGTTTCTGCAGTTGACGGAGATATGAAGGATTTCTACACCCACATGTACACCAAACACGACCTCACTGACATGCTTTACCTGAATACCTTCCGCAGCGTAAGCTCCAGAATGGGCAGAGAAGGCCATGTGGTTGCATTCATACTGTATGTGCCCCTAGATGACCTTGAGCAGATCGAAGGTATCCACAGGAGCTTTTCCCGAATAGCTGAGGATTGCGGAGTAAGGGGGGATTTCGGATTTATCACCCCCCTGGACAGAGGGGCAATGGCCGTTCTTGAATGGGACATGTACCTGGATCATACCGATCCCGAACAAACCGCCTCCATGCAAAGAGCCATGGGAATGGCAGGAGAGATGATAGAGGAATTTTCACTGAAAGATCCAAGAGTACTGTGGATAAGGTACCTTTTCAATCAGGGCTTTGCCAGGAAGGAATCGTTCCTTTACCACGGCGCAAGGCTCAGCTGATGGATGAGCCTGTATTCATAACAGGGGCAACTGGGTTCCTGGGAGGCTTCCTCACCGCAGAACTGGTACTCAGAGGGGTGAAGACCGTTCTTGGAGTTCGACCCCATGGAGATCAGTCGCCGGAGATTCGTGCAGGCAAACTGTTTCGCTTCATGGGGTTAACCCCCCATGTGATACCTAAGGTGCTTCCGGTGGACATACTGAAACCCGATCTTGGGCTGTCCTGTGCCCAGAGAAAGCTCATCGAGAACATACCTGTTGTGATTCACTGCGCCGCGGATACCTCATTCGCCGAAAGACACGAGGGGATTGTTCATTCCACCAATGTAAAGGGGGTCAGCAACGTGTTCAACAGCTGCCCCGGGTGCCGCCGGTTCTATCACATGAGCACTGCGTATTCCTCCGGGATCCAGCAGGGTAGAATTCTTGAGGAGCTTCAGTACCCTGCCGGATTCAACAACCCCTATGAAAGGTCGAAAAATCTGGCGGAGAAAGTGATAACAGACCTCTGCGGCAGAAGGGAAACCTCTCTTGCAATTCTAAGACCTTCCATTACCTACGGGCACAGCGTAACAGGTTCCAGTCTCAGGTTCAACGCGCTGTATTATCCGGTACGGACGTTCCTTTTTCTCAGGGATTCCCTTAAGCGTGACATACTTGAAAACAAGGGGGAAAGGGCACACGCCCTTGGAACGTCCCTTGATTCTCACGGTATCATGAGAATCCCTGTCTCTCTCCCCGGAGGGGGATGGCTGAATCTGATTCCTGTTGATTTTCTTGTTGATTCCGTGCTTGCAATCATGGAAAAACGTGCCGGTGGGATCTTCCATCTGGTCAGTCCTCAACATGTATCCGTTCAGGAGGTTACCGGATACCTTATGAGTTACTACGGCTTAAGCGGCATCGAGGTTTCGGAAAAGACCTGCCTGAAGGGTCCTCTTCAGGTTCTCATCGACAGATATATGGATGTTTATTATCCTTATCTGTGCGACACAAGGCTTTTTGATGACTCCAGAGCCAGGGAAGTTCTGGATCCGGCGGGGATCAGGTGTCCGGAATTCAATGGAGAGACATTCCTCAGATGCATGGACTTCGCAATAGAGAAAGGCTGGGGCAGCAAAATAGATACCTGAGTTTTCATGCTGTGCCATAACAGGAAAGCTTTCACGGTAACGATGTGTTCTTCTGTCCTTTAATTAAATTTATCAGTACCTGTATCGGCAGCATGTGTTATTTTGAAGATATTTAACATGACACTCGATTATTATATGCTAATTAACCTTGCATTTTCTTCGCAACCCTCTTAGTTTCAGCAGGAAAGGGGCAATTATGAAAACCCTGTTACTATGCATGGTTGCTGTATCCGTCAGTACAGCTGCGGTTCTCTGGGAATGGAACTTTCAGCAGCTTCCCGAGGGATGGACAGCCAATGAGTACTGGGAATTCTCTGCTGCCGGCGGCCATTCCTTCGTTTCTGTTTCTACCAGCGGTCCCTATTCCTCAACAATAACCTCGGATCTTGTGTCTCCCGCTTACACAGTTCCAGGCGGGGTGACCCACCTGTTAGTTACGCTGACAAGCGATTGGGACTTAAGCGGCTGGTGGTCCACCGGTGAATCACACTGCTATATCTGGGGGCGATTATACACCGCAGATAACGACTACACACTGGAGTTTGATTCCCGGAGCTGGGGGTTCATGCAGTTCTCCTCATGTCCCTGCGGTGATACGGTTACAATCCCAGTTTCAGAGGGTACTCAGTACTACCTTCATCTGAAAAGCAGTGCTTCTTCGAGTTTCGGTGCAGGAGCCGCCGCTGACTGGACGGTGAGTCAGATATCCATAACCGATCAGAGTGGCTCGGAGCTGTCCCGGAATACCTGGGGAGCCATCAAGGGCTCCTTCTGAAACCGTTCAGGAGTTAAGTCTCCAGAGGGTGAAGTTCAGAACAGAGGCAAAACTTACCCAGAGAAGATAGGGGATGAAGAGAACCCCGGCACTGGTCCTTACCTTCCAGAAAAGGATCATCGTGCACAGAATGAGAGTCCACAGTACAGCTATTTCAAAGAAGGCAAGATCGGGCCTTTTCAAACCGAAGAACAGGTATGACCAGAGGGTATTCATGACCAGCTGCCCAAGAAATACATAGACTGGTATCGAGAAACCCCGCTCTTTCCACACCATCCAGGCAGCAATGCCCATGAGTATGTAAAGCAGTGTCCATACAGGGCCGAAAACCCATCCGGGAGGGTTCCAGGCTGGTTTCTCGAGATCCTCATACCATTCTCCCGGGGGGAATCTGGAACCGATGAAGCCGGCTGACATGGAAACCAGTATCCACAGCGCAAGGAAGATCCGGATTTTCATTACGGTCTCCTTTCCCGGGGGTTTTGCACGAACCTTCACAGATTATAGTCGGTGCAGGTTCCTTCAGGAAGGAGCGCCGGCTTCCGGCATATCTGATGCTGTTGCGTTTAAATCTGTGTGTTTTTAAGCGGCTCCCGTGGAGGGAGCCGCCATATAGATAAATCCTGACTACAGGTTTCGCTCTCCACCATAGAGATTGCTGATCAGCTGTTCAGCAAGCTTTACGCTGAAGTCGATATTGTTGAATTCAGGATAGGCCCTGGACTCCCATTTGATCCTGATACAGACATCACCTCTCTGAATGAGCATGGAAACGGTAAGGGGGTCGATATCTCCGCCCATTGTGCCTACTATCGCGCGGTCCCAGAGGTCACCCGGTACTTCGACGCTGTCATGAACGAAGCTTGAAACCCTGTCATAGTTGCTTTCACCGTCGAATGTATAAACAAGGAAATTGATCTTGCTCTGATTCTGAGATCCGTCTTCGGGTCTGGTTGTGTCATAGTAGCTTGCCTGTGGTTTTCCCGCTGCGGCATCGTTAAGTGGCTCGTACCATGTGTCGTAGCCTCCTTCAACACCCACCAGGGTTTCAATTTCTGAGATGCTCATTGCATCAGTCATTTCCCAACCCTCGGGAAGAACAATGGTTTCGCTTAGTTCCGTGTTAACCGGTTCTTCTGCAACAGTTCCGTCTTCGTTTGCTGTCTCTTCAGCCTGTCCGCCGCCGCAGCCTGTCAAAGGAACTGCGAATAGAGCCAGTAGCATTGGAAAAACAAATCTTCTGTTTTTCACTTCGTTGCCGTCCGTTTCTTTCCATTGGTTGATTGTCGGGTCTTGCTGTCTGGCAAAACCGGAGGGGAATATAGCGTAAGTTTTTGTCCCCGGCCGCATCCATGGATTTGCAGCTGCGGGAAAGTGCTTTGCAGAAGGGAATTCTGTTGTGGCATTCACCTCTATGAACCATATTCATCCCAGGATCTGTTTTTACAGAAGGAGATGTCCGTGCTGCTTCTTCTCATTATGCTTGCCGATTCCGCGGTGATGTTCGAGTTCCCCGATGGAAGAACCGTCGCAATCACATCCAGCGGAGATATATCCATGGCTGCGGAAAGCGTTTCGATTGTGCCCTCCGGTGGGATGTTCCAGTACTTCGATTCCCGGGGATGGCTTCCCATGATGGAGGCGAGATGTGTCTTCGAACTTGTGAACATCACCAGTGAGGAGCAGTACATTTCAGTGGGATTCCCTCTGGATGCGAAATTTGGAGATTCCTACACTGTGTTTCCCGATTCCATGCTCGTGGCCATGCTGGATTCATCTCTGGCAGAAGGAGAAAGCTCCCCATGGTGGCAGGGGAGAACCACCACCGGCATAGATGCATCAGAGCGCATTCCAGACGACCTGGACTTCAGAGCCCTGGTGAACGGAGCTGAAGTGCCGGTTCACTACAGAACATGTGCCCGTTCACTGGAAGAGGAACTGGTCTGGCAGCCTGTGGTTGCAGTGTGGAAGATGAGATTCGCACCAGGGGAAACGGTAATCCTGGAAAACACCTACAATACTGCCTGGGACTACTACGGCGGTGGACCTTGGAGCGCCTACTCGGTGAATTACATTCTTACCACAGGGGGTACATGGCAGGGTCCCATCGGTGACGCAGTGATCAAACTCACTGTGCCGGATATTCTGCCGGAACCCTATCTCAGCGATACCCTTGCAGTCTTCTGGGATTGGACAGGCTGTCCTGTAATTGAGGGCAGAGAAGTTACATGGCATTACACCGATATTGACCCGGAAGAGAATCTTCGGTTCACCGTAAACACAGAGCAGCGGGTGAATTTCTGGGAAAACTGGATTCACACCATGGCCATGTACGATGCTGTTATCTGGACTGAAGCGGAGCTTCTTTCAAGCGCATACGACTTTTTAGACAGCAGCCTGACCTGGAGTTCACACTTCGATACAAAGCTGATGCTTCGGATCCTGGAGGCAGTTCCATACGTGATGAACGGGCATGGATCACCCAATGGCCTCCCGGTGAGTCAGTTCGAGACCGTCGATATGGAACGAAGCCTTGAGCTTTCTGCGGAGCAGGGGGCTGTTCTTGATGTGGTGGCGATCACATACTCAGCCATGGAGCTGAACCTTGAGAAAGCTGAAAGGTCTGGTTATCTTGAATTCCTGCCACTATTCGCCAATAAATATGCCTGGCATGTGGACGATCTGGACATGTTCGCCGGAATGCCCGAAAAGGAGGTGAATTTCCTTGATCTTCTTGGACGTCTTGGACAGGCCAGAAGGGGAGAACCCATTGAAACCCCTGAAATACGAGCCTTCTATGAGCTCACCGGATGGTACCATCCCGGCCATGGATCACGGCTTCCGCCCGTACCTTCCGAGTTTGCTTGCGGACTCTGAAAACTGGTGCAGGGCCACCATGGGCAGGCAAGTTCAGGTGAAGGTCTGATTTACACCAGCCAGCCCGATTCGAAGTAGTTCCTTATACCCTCTTCTATGGTGTAGGATGGAACAAAACCTATCGCCTTTTCAGCATATGACATATCGCATGTGGTATCGCTCTGATAGTTCCCCCGGAAGGGGTTCTCTATGTATTCAGGTGTTCTCCTGGTGTCAGTTACATTGCCGAGTATCTCTACAATTCTGTTGAAAGTAGTGGCTTTGCCGGATCCGCAGTTCACAACGCAGCTGCCTGTCGCTTCAGCAGCACAGAGATTAGCCCTGACAACATCCTTGACATAGATGTAGTCCCGTTTCTGTTCTCCGTATTTGAAAAGCCGGGGATTTC
>CAZNFQ010000101.1:0-7356 GCA_964571965.1 uncultured bacterium
CTGTTTTTTGTGTTGTTTCAAGGAGCGACATGGAGAATCCAGGCACCTTTTTCATAGCTGAATCTCTCTATGCAGGAGGTGGCGGAGATGTATCATACCGGGGACCGGTTGCCCTTCTTGTGAACCAGGGCTCCATGAGCAGTTCCGAGTTTCACACCATGGCATGGCGGCTGGCACCGGAATGCATGGTTTTCGGCAGCCCCACCAACGGAGCGGACGGGAATGTGAACACATTCGCCATACCCGGCGGTATAAGAACCGGCTTCTCTGGTCTGGGCATATACAACCCCGACGGGTCAGAAACCCAGAGGGTGGGTATTCAGCCGGATGTAATCGTTCTTCCAACGGTTTCCGGACTGCAGGAAGGCCGGGACGAGGTTCTTGAAGCGGCGGTTGCCTGGCTTTCCAGCGTGCAGTAGTTCCCCGGGTGCCTTGTAAAAAAGGCTCATGAGCATTGTGCAGACTGCTCTTTGGAGTTTCAAGAAGGGAAGTTGATCGGTGTTGTTCCTGATAGCGTTAATGTCATCCTTCAACCTCACCGGTTTCTGGCATTCCGAACCTGATCTTTCAGGGGGATACCGGAGCTGCTACTTCTTCTGGGATACAGGCCAGTACGCCTTTCTGGAGTCCATGAAGCAGAGTACTGTGTATACCGGCAGCTGGATACTGAAGGATGATGAACTGATCCTCTCCCTGTCTGATGCTTTTCTGCTTGACGGTACAGGTGTAAACATCAGACTCTCTGAAACAGTGGTTGGGTTTTCCCCGTCAGCGGGTAAGATCTACCTGGACGGGGAATGCTTCTTCCTGCTGGACAGGGATCCGCAGTCAGCCATTCTGTCCCTCGTTCCCACCTGGGGCATGACAGGCAGCGAAAGAAATGCTTTTTACACTTACGATTAAATGCACAGGAGGTTCGTACAGTGAAAATTACAGCCGCATTCCTTTTCGTTTTCATGGGTGTTTCGCCGGGTTTTACGGGCTTTGATGCCGGAAGCGTAACCGGATTTACCATACCCGCCCGGTATTCGGTGAACGATGTCTGCACCGATTCCACCGGAAAGACCGCAGCTGCCTGTACGTGTTCCCCGGCCGGTGGCCGTTCCACAGGGGTGATTTTCACCATGAACGGTTCATTTGACAGCCTTGTTGTCCAGCACAGGCGCATACACGGTCTCAACTCAATATTCTGCCTGCCGGAGGGCTATCTGGTAACAGGGCCTGCGGACCCGAACTGCACGGATACGGCGGTTTCCATGTTCGGTGAGGACGGTTCGGTTTCATGGGAACTGATCAGGGACGGTGCGGGAAACACCGGCGGAACCCCCTGGAGGGTCTGCTGCGGTACTTCCGGGGGTGATGCGGTTTTGTCAGCCGGGAGCAGCATTGCTCTCGTGGACCGGACCGGAAGTCTTTTATGGACAAATTCCTTTGGTAATGAAACCACTGTGAATGCTGCATGCGCCGATGCTGAAGGTGTGATCTTTGCCGGAGAAAGGCCGGGTCTCGAACACACCTGCGCTTTTGCATGCAGATATGATCTTACAGGAGAGCTTCAGTGGGAGAGGGACTATGATCTGGGCGGATACGGTGAGTTCCTCTCTGTTACCCCGGTTCCTGATGGCTACCTTTTCTGCGGAAGCCACTGGGCTTTTACTTCACCCAGGTCCGGCCTGCTTGTGGGCACCGACCTTTCCGGTGATGAACCCTTTATCGCCTTTGCCCCTGCCCCTGAAGGGTACCAGAAAGCATATCTGTCTTCGGTAGAACCTCTCTCGAACGGAGAATTTGCCGGCCTGGGGTACGCGGTGGAATCCGGTTGTGCAGAAGGTAGCACCCACGGGTTTCTCGCTCTGTTCAGCTCTTCCCGCTCATTTATTGAATCTCTCTGTTATGGTAACGGCGGAGGACACTTGCTGGAGTTCTCCGGGGCTTTTTCCGATACATCCGGGGTCCCTGTTCTGCTGGGATTGGACCGAAGCCCTTCAGGGGAAACCTTCTGCTTTTCTGTTCTGCCTGAATAGGTTCTGACATGGTCAAGGTGGAACTATGCTTCGATGAACAGAGCCGCTGCCAGGCGTCTTCCATGGAAAGCGCGCTGGCTGAAAGATCGATCCGCACCGTTCCCGCGGGTACTTCAGGTGTTTCGGCCATTGTGCTGCTGCTTTCCCGTGAATCGGGCTTAGGTGAGGAGCTGCTTTCCAGAGTTGAGATAGCCCTGGCTTCAGGTATAAGGATTTACCCGGTGCTTCTGGGCAGTTTCCGGCCTTCGGAACGGCTTCATTTTTTGATCTCCAACCTCCAGTGGTTCGACGCCTCTTCAGGAAATCTGGATGAGGCTGCAGGGAAAATTGCAGAAGGTCTCTTAATGAACCCGCGGAAGGAAGATGGAGCGTTTCTTCTCACTTTCAAGCCCTGCAGGGTGGAATGTCCCGGGAACTTCGTTGGACGACGGAGCGAACTCCTTCGACTTAAAGGAGCCTTGAAACAGGCTGAAGCTTCTTCCGGTCCGCTGATCCTTGGCATACGCGGCGAGGCAGGTGTGGGGAAGAGCAGTCTTGCCGGCCGGTTCCTCACATCGGTCTGCCGGGGTGCAACCTGCTTCAATGCGGTGACCGCCGAGCCGGAAGACAGTTCCGTGGATTTCATTCTATGGGCAAGACTGGTTTCCTCATTTTCCCGGGAATCCTGTTTCACCGCTGATCCCGCTCTGGCATCCCAGGCAAGGTATCTTCTCCCCATGTCACTTTCATCCTCCATGCCGGCTCCCTCAGACCCGGCGAAACTGGAGAAGAGGGTTGCGTCATTCATAGCCGGGCTGCTCAGGATATCTTTCAGAGAGGGCAAAAGGATACTGTTCATCGATAATCTGCACTGGGCTGACAGCGGCAGCCTCATGATGCTCGTGGATGTTCTTGCGGAGCTGGGTTCTCTTCCCCTTCTGGTGCTTATGGCATACAGACCTGCAATGCCCGGAGGAACCCCCGTCAGTGTACCTGTTCCTGAAAACTGCACCCCGGCCGGTGAGATAAGCCTTCAACCGCTCAGTTACCATGAATCGGAAGAACTGCTCGGGCTGCTGCTGAATTCTGATCCCTCCCGTGATCGCCGCATAGGTAAGCTTGCCCGTTCCGCCGAAGGGTGGCCCCTGCACCTGGAGCTTCTGGCCCGTCAGGGAGAGGAACCTTTAGAAGGGGAGGATACCGGAATGCGGCGGCTGGTGCATGAAGCCTTCGAAAGGCTTCCCGAAGGGCGCAGGACGTTACTTAATGCCCTGTGTGTTCTCGGGGGGGATTCCATGGTTGAAACTGTAATGGAAACAGCGGGAGTCCCGCTGGAATTCGAAGACATAATTCTGCAAAACGATGAATTTGCGCTGCTGGAGGAAACCTCTCTTTCCCGGAGGCTCCACTTCAGGCAGGACACACTGCGGGAAGCTGTCTACCTGTCCTTGAAACCTGAGGAGAGGCGGGAGACGCACCTGCGTGCGGCTCTGGTCCTTGAGCGGAGATACCGCGGAGACTCAAGGTTTTCAGGTGAGATATGC
Source organism: uncultured bacterium (assembly GCA_964571965.1). Lineage (GTDB taxonomy): Bacteria > Fermentibacterota > Fermentibacteria > Fermentibacterales > JCC-6 > Sabulitectum. The sequence goes on from CAZNFQ010000101.1 coordinate 3,548, forward strand.
ACCCACTGGGAAAAGGCCGGCATGCTGGAGAAGGCACTTGAATACGCTGCCAGATACCTTGAACACATGAACTCCATATATCACAGTCAGGCGGTGATCACATGGGCGGAGAGGGCCGAAGGGTTCATCATGCGCCTTGGTCTCACGGAACGGAGGGCAGAACAGCTGGCCCTTTTCCTGCAGATGGAGGAAGAGGCTCTGGGGAGAATGGGGCTTTTGCAGCGACGGGAAGAAATTCTGGACAGGCTGGAGGAGATAGCGGTTCGTTATGACCTTCCCGAAAGGCTTGTCTCATGTTTCTGCTCCAGGGGGTTCATGAGGAAGGACCAGGGCCGGTACCACCAGGCTGCGGAGCTTTTCCAGAGGGCTCTGGAATTTTCCGAGGGCCGCAATGACTCATACAGAGCTGCCTGTGCGGCTGCGGGAATGGCTGCGGCCCTGAGCGACCATGTGGACAAACTGGAGCAGGCCGAGGAACTGTATCTCAGAGCCCTGAAGGTATTCATCGATCTGGATGAGAAGAAAGACATGGGAACCACCTACATGCATCTGGGCATTCTCCACCTGGATTCAGGTGATAAGGAAAAAGCTTTGGATTACACCACCCGGTCACTGGAACTGTTCCGGGATACGGGGTACCTCTACGGTGAGTCCATGGCTCTGATCAATCTGGCGAACGTCTATTCGAAGATGAGGCTTACCGGTGATGCGGTGGTGATGATGGAAAAGGCAGCCGTTGTTATGCGAAAGGCAGGTGATCTGCATAACCTGGCCATCGTTCTGGGCAACAGGGCGAACGAGATCAGCAGGCTTGGAAGGCTCACGGAAGCATTGGAGGGCTACAGGGAGGCAGTTGAGCTCAACCTGCGGAACGGGAACAGGAAGAGCGAGGAAAAGGCAAGGGCCAACTATGCGGACTGCCTTCGCAAACTGGGGCGTTTCGATGAATCACTGGATCAGCTGAAGAAGGCGGAAGAGATCAATGCGAACACAGGAAACACTCACTGGCTTGGGAGAATTCTTGAGGGCCGGGGCAGAACGCTTATGGAGAAGGGGCTTTATCCCCGGGCTCGGGCCGCTCTTGAAAAAGCCCTGGAGATAGCAGTGGAGAAAGACTACGGTTACAGGAACAGGATATACTGCACTATGGCCGCTACGGAACTTAAGGACGGCAGGCCCGGTGAGGCTCTGGAACTCTGCCGGAAGGTCATTGAGGGTCACGACGGGTCATTCTCTGTATCAGCCGCTGAGGCTCTTATCATTGAAGCTGATGCGAAAACCGCAGAGGGTCTGCACCGGGAGGCCCTCCAGATCGCCTGCGGCGTAAGTGAGTTGGTTCGGGATACCGAGTCGGTTCTCGTATCCGCTTCTGCCATTGCCTGCAGGGGCAGAGCCCTGGTTGCCTCCGGCAGAACCGAAGAAGGCCGTCAAATGCTTGCAAGAGCGGCTGCCATTGCTGACAGATGCGGTTACGGAGATCTGTTCTGGTTCAGCGGGACGGAAGAGTTCAGGAAGAGGCCTTGACCCCTCCGCCGGTGTGAATCGTGGAGAGTACCGCCTGTCTGATGTAACCCCTGGTGAAACTGTATCTGGTTCCGAATGAACCTCCCGATGAATCAAGTATTCCCCCGGCCACCAGCTGTGTCAGCTGGGTGGTCAGCCTGTCCCGGTCCTTCGTGAATGACGGTTCAATTCTCTTCTCACAGAAATGCGTTCCCGAAGCCGCTCCGATTCTCAGGATGTCACGCTGCAGGGGGGTGAGTTCCGCCAGTACCTCGAAGGCCTCCTCCTCCATTGCCGGTGGAAGCGTATCTGGATTTCCCTGTAACTGCCACAGGCCGTTGATCTCCGTGAGCATTCCGTTTCCCAGGGTCTGCACCAGAAGTTCCCTGGCGAAAAGCGGGTTCCCGCCTGAGAAGGCCAGGATGTGTTCCAGGGTTTCGCGGCTGAATTCCCCGATGCCTCCCGTGATTGTTCCCAGCTGTTCAGCCGTAAGCCCGCCCAGTTCTATCTCAACTGTGGGAAAACGGGAAAGTACTCGCTTAAGCGCTGTAGCCGGTGGTTCCCGGTATGTGAGGATAAAGTGAAACGGGGAACTGAAGTCATGCCTTGGAAGCAGCTGCTGAAATGTCTGCAGACCGGCGGTGTCCGACCTGTCTATGTCTTCCAGAACCATGGTAAGATGCCTGTTCTCAGAGGCTCTTTTCAGGAGCAGGTAGAGGTTTTCCCTCCATTTTTCGAGTTCCGTTACGTCAGGCGGCCGCTGTTTCACCCCGGAAAGCTCTTCCAGCAGGGTGTGCCATATTCTATTGTGGGGCCAATCACTCTCCAGGGGCGAGCACATGAAAGCCCTGCAGTTCTCCGGCAGCTGAGATACGAAGCTGGTCACCAGAATTGTTTTCCCGCTGCCGTGATCGCCTTTTATTCCGGTGATCCGATGGGGTATACCCCCGAGTCCGGGAGAATCCGCAGCTTTGATCTGATCTTCCAGCTGACCGGTGAGAATCCGCAGCTCCTCTTTTCTCACTGTGGTGCCTGAGGGTTTGCCGCCGCTGAAATTCGTTCCCGGAGTATAGATACCCGGCTGATGAACGGAGAAACCGAGCAGATGACTGCACCTTCTGCGGAACTCTTCAGAGGCAAGGATCTTCCCACGGGCTTTCTCCGATAGCTCCACGGCATTCATTACCGTTCCCTCTGCCTCTCTGAGCAGTTCCGACGGATAGTCGAACGCCGCCTTACCCGCTGTGAGGCCAACCCCCCATTCAGGGCCAAGGGATTCCTGAAGCATTCGGCCGAGGGCCATGGTGCAGGAAGACACGTTCTCTGCGGTGTTCCCCTCTGTGAGGCCGTCAAACAGGTAGACAGAACCGGGAAGTGCCGTTCTGGCCTCTTGTCCTCCGAAGCTTTTCGCGATCTTCAGAGCGGTGGTCATCGTGAGATTGCGCAGATACAAAGGGATGTTATGCCCGATGTGTACTGCCGTTGCGTAGAATGAACGGAATTCGGCGGTGTTCCTGCCATGGTCCCTTCTCCGGGGAATGAGTTCCCCGCCATGGGATACGCCCCGGGCAGACGGCTTCTGCAGCATGGACATTATTCTCAGCGCGGCCTGCGGAACACTTTCTTCCGAAAGATGGATCAGGTTGTCTGATGATGTGTAGTAGAGGAGCCAACCGGGAGGTTTTCCCGTCTGGAAAAGAGCTGTTATCACAGGCAGATCCAGGTTGGAGGCTTTTTCAGTTTCCCTTCTCACCTGGCTGGAGCTGAGTGATGAACCGGTTGCAAGTATGAGGAACGCGTCAGCTTTTTCGATCCCCTGCATTATCGATTCAGCCCAGTCCGCTCCCGGGGGGATATCCCTTGGAGCGATCCAGCAGGATATCCCCAGCTGCTGAAGGTTTGCGGCCAGCTCACCGGCGATACTGCCGTCTTCAGATGAATGGCTTATGAACAGCCAGCCTTCTTTGATCACCATCAGTTATTCCTTCAGGTTAAGAATCCGCAATGCGCATAGGCGAATAAATGATACTCTCAGAGGCTTAAGCAGACCAGTGAGGGCTATTCGGTTTTCTTGTCTGCGAGATTCTTCATCCAGGTGAAGGAAGTGTAGTACTTGGCAAGGTGGAGCTTGCCGGGAGAATATCGTCTGTACAGATCGTGTATTCTGTCGTGGATCTCTTTGTTTTCCGGATCGTTCTTCGTTTCCTCGAAGAACGTCATCAGTGTGAAGTCCGCCAGCATGAAGAAGTGAATCCAGAAGCTTACGTACTGATCATCGCACCAGATGGCGTGGGTGAGGGTATCCG
>CAZNFQ010000102.1:0-7259 GCA_964571965.1 uncultured bacterium
GCCGGTCACACCATCGTAAAGGAACCCCGTTCTGCTGACGCTGTATTCGTTGTTACCTGTGCAGTGAGGGAACACGCGGAGATCAGGGCCATAGGACGGGTTACTCACCTGGCTGGAATCAGGAAAAACGGCAGAAAACCTTTGGTGGTTCTCTGTGGATGTGTTGCCCAGGAACATGGTGATGAACTGATAAAAAAAATTGCTGTTCTTGATCTGGTGGTAGGCCCCGATTCATACCATCTCGTTCCGGAGCTTCTGGTTGAAAAGAGGCGGAGAGCAGTTACGGAGCAGTGCAATGAAAAGTACGAAGGGTTTACTCCTGTAAGAGAACAGTTCCCGAGATCATTCGTCAACGTGATGCGGGGATGCGACAACTTCTGCACCTACTGCATAGTTCCCTATGTGAGGGGCAGGGAGAGAAGCAGGCCTGCTGAACTGGTAATCGCCGAGGTGGAAAGGCTGGCTGACGCCGGTTTCCGTGAGATTACACTTCTCGGGCAGAATGTGAATTCTTACAGAAACGGATCCACAGGTTTTCCCGATCTTCTTGAGATGGTTTCAGATGCCGCCGGAGATAACTGCTGGGTAAGATTCGTTACCAGTAATCCAAGGGATCTTACAGAGAGACTTGCTTCTGTAATGGCAAGCAGGACAAATATATGCAACCAGTTTCACCTTCCTGCTCAATCGGGAAGCGATTCTGTTCTAAAGGCGATGAACAGAGGATATACCCGAAACGGGTATCTTTCTAAGGTGGAAATGCTCAGGAAGTATATGCCGGATATAGTTCTTTCCACCGACATGATAGCAGGTTTTCCAGGGGAGAGCAGCGACGATTTCATGCAGTCAGTTTCTCTTATGGAGGCGGTTCAGTTCGACTACGCATTTCTCTTCAGGTACAGCGAACGGAAGGGTACCGCCGCCCTTGAAATAACTCCCGCTGTTCCCGTTGAGGAAAGACTGAGAAGACTGGCGGTCCTTCAGGAAATGCAGACAGAGATAACTGCATCTAAATCGAAGGCCCTGGAAGGCCGGGAGATGACGGTTCTAGTTACAGGTGCCGCCAGGGGCAAGGGACAGACCGCTTCCAGAACAAAGGGCAATCGAATGGTCATTCTTCAGGGTACCGATTACCGCTCAGGTGAAATGCTTGATGTGAGAATAACACGCGCAGACGGCTATACTCATTTCGGAGAGCCCATCAGTCACCTATCTCACTGAGGATCCCCGCAACTGATTCCTCGGTTTTGGCAAGTCTCGTTTTCAGTGTTTTTATAAGGACCGAAGCCCTTTCCACATATGTTTCAAGTTCGTCTACAGGGCAGTCGTCCCTGCTGAGTTTTTCTACGATTCCCTGAAGCTCCGCAAGCATTTCAGTGTAGTTACTGTCCATTATTTCTTTTCCTCCACAAGAACCTTAAGGGTGCCTCCCTGCATGGAGATCGTAACCCTGTCTCCTCTGTCCACCGAATTGACACTTTTTATGGCCTTTCCTGATGCGTTCCTCACCACCGCCCATCCCAGAGCAAGCATTTTGTCCGGATCCCTCATTGATACGGCATTCTCAAGGGCGGTCAGTTCTTTCTCAGAGACGTGAAGCCTGTTCCTGGCTGCTATGGCTATTTCAGTGCTGATCCTCTTCAGAGCACTGATCCTTTTTTCAGGTAAGGCCTTCAGTGAAGCAGACAGTCTATCAACAAGGTTGTCCAGCTTCATTTTTTCCATTCGTATTCTGGGTGAGAAAGCCGATGCGAGACCCCTGCTCATTCCGGAAACCAGGTCGTCGAATGCGGCTGTCTGATTCACCAGTATAGATGCCGCATGGGTGGGGGTTTTGGCCCTGGTGTGGGCCGCATGATCCGGAAGTGTGGTGTCTACTTCGTGGCCGATGGCAGAAATCACAGGCCAGGGAAGCTGAGCTATTGTTCTGGCTATTCTTTCATCATTGAACCAGGCCAGGTCGGTCTGAGAGCCTCCTCCCCTGGTGAGTACAACTGCATCCAAGTGTTCCGACACGCTGGACATAAGGAGACCGGTAAAAGCGGAGCACACTGATTCAGCCGTTTCAAGTCCCTGCATAGTGGCATATGCAGCATATACCCGAAAAGGGTATTTAGATTCTTCCAGTGTTTTCAGAAAGTCACGTTCGGCGGCGGAGTCCCTTGCGGTCACCAGACCCACTGTAAGGGGGAGAACGGGGAAATCCAGTGTTCCGTTTTCCTGAAGAACCCCCTCTGCTGAAAGTTTTTCCACCAGTTTTTTCAGATGTATGGCTGCGGATTCTCCGGAGAAGGTGTGGTCGAACCCCTTCATTACTATCTGAAAGCGTCCGGAGCGTTCCCAGAAGTTCACCTGGGCTTTAAGCCTCACCTCTGTATTGTTTTTAAGGTCGAATACCATTCCCAGCCTTCCGGCTTCCATGGAGATCGCCGCCTTGTCTCCGGCAAAAAGTGCACAGTCCACAACCGCAGGCGGCTGCTGGCCTGAGGGGGAGGGATCAGCCAGCTGGAAGTACGTATGCCCCCTTCCGGATATCTGTCTGAGACCGGTTACCACACCCTTTATCCAGAAATCATCAGGGAAGCCGCTGTTAAGGATTTCCTTCACGGAGCTGTTCAGCTGAAGTACGGTGAATTCTCTTTGGTACAATGAAACCTTACTGAACGGTGAGAATGAACTCTCCGCCTGCGCCCCCGGCATCATGGACCACGATGTAGACCGGACCGGAGTACTCAGCGGGGAGGGTCAGAGATTCGTCACCAACTTCAAGACCGGTGACGATGGCAAACTCCATGGCATAAATGAAATCATCCCTGTAGGGGAGATTCATGAAGTTTTCGAAATCCATCTCATTGGAAACGGCAGCAATGTTAAGATCAGTTACTCCGTCCCGGGATCGCAGTGTGATCCAGTAAGAAGTTGACTCTTCCAATGAGACAGTGTAAACAGCCGTTCCTCCGCGGTCGATGGTGTCGGTGACATCCAATAGGGGAGAGGAGGAGCAGATCGCAAGAACGAGAACATGAAAAAACGTCATGATTTTTCTCCATTTCCTTAGAAAAGACAATGAAGAAAAGATCGACCAAGGTCAAGGATTGGACCATAAGGTTTCCCATGAGGATTATCTATTCATTAGAAGAAGAGATATCAGCTAAGTAAAGGGCAGGTTCGTTTCCAATCCCAAAAAAAAGGCATGAAACCATACCACTGGATTGAAGTCGTATTACAGCAAAAATAAAACAGGTTTAAAGACAATTAGCCTATGGGCAGCAGAGCAGGATCAGGCTGAGACATTGGGACCGTCTGCCGCTGGAGGGTGCCGGTGGGGATTTTGAACAGGGGAATGGAGCAAGCCATATATGACCACTGAATGAGGAGATAGGTATGGCTGGAACTTATCGGGATTATTCCTGTGGGGCTTTCCGGAGGTCTCATTTAGGTGTATTATCCATCATCAAAAACCGAAAGGAACACCAATGAATCAGGAATTCCTACGAAGCAAGAAGTCCATAGCGGTGCGCGATATAACCGGTCTGACCCTTCCCCTTGATGCAGTTCAGGGTGAACCGGTCCCCCCCTGGGTATCAGAAGGTCGCGAAGTTTACCGCAGGGGTTTGATACTTGCCCTGGATATGGCCGTGAAAAGGGCATATCCAAGCTGGAAACTCTGGGTGGAACACTCAATTTCCCTGGGTTACAGGTGCAGAATCGAGGGCATGAAGAAGGGCAAAGAGGCCGAGGTCTGTGAAACCCTGGATAACGAGCTTAAGAAGATAGTGAAAGAGGCAATCCCCATCCGTCACTCTATCCTCACTTCGGAAGAGGCGTTAAGTCTTGTGGGCGAGCACTCCCTGCTCCCCAGATGGCACAAAGGCATGGATTTTTACAGGACCAACAGGCTTAAGGATTCATGGGCTTTTGCAATGGGTCCAACCGTTCCAGACACATCATGGCTTACGGTTTGGGAACTGAAACCTCTGGAAAGCGCTTTCCTGCTCAGATTCCCCGGCAGCTCCAACTGGCCTGAGATAGCGCCATACAAAGAGAGTCCCGTTCTATCCCGTGAACTGGACCTGGAGGAGAAGCATATTTCCAGGATGAGGGTTCACACCGTGGATATGCTGAACAGGAGGATCCGGGAGGATTCAGGACGAGAAGTGGTAATGATGAGCCACTTCTATCAGAACAGGAGAATAGTACAGATCGTCAGCCGTCTTGGAGACGAGTTCCCCGGAAAAAGGATCGTAATGATAGCAGGACCTTCCTGCAGCGGAAAAACCACTTTCACGAGAATGCTTGCCACCTACCTTCGGGCAGAGGGATTCGGAACCAGAATGATAAGCGTGGACAACTATTTCAGAGATCGTTCCGAAACACCGAGGAATAAAGACGGAAGCTATGATTTCGAGTGTATCGGAGCCCTTAATACAGAACTTTTCGGAGATCATGTCTCACGCCTGGTAAAGGGTGAAACCGTAAAGCTTCCCTTGTTCGATTTTCACAGCGGCACAAGGGAGGACGACGTCACCCCCATGAGTCTGAAGGAAAACGAGTTCCTTCTCATAGAGGGCATTCACGGTCTTAATGACAGTCTTACTCCCGGAGTGGAAGTAGAGAAAAAGTTCAAGATATACATAAGCGCTCTCACCACGCTTAACATCGACAGGCTGACCAGAATGTCCACTTCGGACGGAAGACTGATGAGAAGGATCGTCAGGGACAGCTTCAGGAGAGGCTATTCAGCCACTGAAACCATTAACGGATGGTCCAGTGTGAGAAGGGGAGAGAGGATGAACATCTTCCCCTACCAGGAACAGGCTGACATGATGTTCAATTCCGCCCTTCCCTACGAGCTGCCGGTTTTGAAGCCCTATCTGGTTCCTCTTCTTGAGGAAGTGGAGGAAGGTGATGCGGCATACAACGATGCACACAGACTTCTTCGTCTTCTGGACTGTGTCGAACACATAAGTGAAGATGTGGTACCCAGACTGAGTATCCTCAGGGAATTCATTAACGGTCTTCTCCTGGATTGGAGTCAACAATGAGCGTAATACTGATTCTGCTGTCCGCCTGGAGTCCCAGGCTCAGTCCCATGATTCTAACCAGACCCCTTACTCCCTCTCTGGAACCCATTTACCAGGAGTTCGAGCTGGAACCTGTGGACGTTCAGCACTACGATCTTTCAATAGATATCGACAGGGCGGCAGAGACCATTGATGCCACAGCGGAGATAACCCTTGTTCCAACAGAAACCAACCTCTCTCAGTTCAAGCTCTACTTGAAACAGCTTACGGTGACTCAGGTTACAGGAGCAGCCTCCTTCAGCCAGACAGGTGATTCACTCTTCATAACGCTGCCTGGACCGGTGTCTCCGCCGGACACGGTGGAACTTGTCATCGATTACAATGGAACCCCTCCGGAGGAGTCCTGGGGCGGTTTTCATTTCCATCCCTACGCAACCTACCATATGGGGGTTGGTTTCATAGCTGATCCCTCCATGGGCAAGTACATGTTCCCCTGTCATGACAGACCCTCAGACAAGGCAACCTTCGATTTTCACATAACGGTGCCTGATACACTGTATGCAGTTGCGAACGGCGATTCTTCAGGTGTTACCGACAACATGGACGGTACTCTCACCTATCACTGGACAATGGATCAGCCCATGTCTACCTATCTTGCAGCTCTCAGTGTTGCTGACTATGAGGTTCTGCATGATTCAACCGATTCCAGGATATACTACTATGTCTATTCCTGGGATGTGGAAGACGCTCTGGGTTCCTTCGTGAACGTGGATCAGATGATGGCCGCCTTCGAAAGCGCCTATGCACCCTACCCATGGGACTGCAAATTCAGTTACGTGCAGACGCCCAACGGGGACATGGAGCATCTTTCCCAGGTTTATCATCTTGCGTCAGCCATAAACGGCGGAACCAACTATGACTGGCTTCTTGCCCATGAAATGGGTCACATGTGGTGGGGCGACTGCGTTACAGAAAGGTATTGGACAGACGTATGGCTGTCAGAGAGTTTTGCCACCTACTCCGAAGCAATATGGATGGAGACATACGGCGAGGAAGAATACCTGGACTACGTTGTAAACAACATCATGAAGCCATATCTCAACAGCGGTGAACTGTTTCCCATTGTGGACCCGCAGACCCCTTCTGAACTCTGGAGCAATACCACATACGAGAAGGGGGCTTCGGTGCTTCACATGCTGAGGAATCTCATGGGGGATACGGAGTTCTTCACAGCATATGACACATACTTCAGCGAGTTTCAGTACAGCAACGCAACAACCCAGGATTTCATAGATCACATTGCCGCTCAGTACGGTGATATATCGTGGTTTTTCGACCAGTGGGTTTATGGCGAGGGCTATCCCGTTTACGATATTACCTCCAACTGGGTTCAGCAGGGTGCAGACTGGAATGTCACCATAAACATCGATCAGACACAAATGGTGAGTAACTTCTTCAGGATGCCGGTGGAATTCCTTGTCTCAGGCAGCTCTCAGGATACACTCATTACTTTCTGGAACGAAGTACCCGATCAGGAGGAAACCTTCACCATCGGTTTCGAACCTGTTTCCGTTGAGTTCGATCCCTCCGCCAAAATACTCAGCACGGCGGTTCTTGGAATAGATGAGCAGACCTACCCTCCTGAAAATGGAGTGGGAACTCTGTTCCTTGGTCCTAATCCCGCATTCTCCGCCACCTCTGTTAACTGGCAGGGAACCATGAACATGGAGCTTCAGTTCAGTATTTTCGACCTTTCAGGGAGAGTTGTTCAGAGGGGTGTTCTTGAGCCTGAACACAGAAATCTGAACCTCTGCGGGATTCCTGCCGGAACATACATTGTTGACGTTACAGCCCCGGGGAATGTCCGCCAGGCATCAAGGCTGGTCATACTTGGAGAATAGGGGAAAACATGAAGAATGAAGAGATGCTGAACAGGGCAGAGGATCTCATCGAAAAGAACATCCCTTCCGGGGGTGATGGAAAAAACGCCACTGAATCCTCAGGCAGTAAAGTTAAACTTGCTATTGCATGTTTTCTTTTTCTGGTACTGGCCGGGTCCGTATGGAATGCGTGGAATCAGATAAAGCAAATGAGTGCACCTCCTGACATACCCCGGGAAGTGGTTCTGGAAAACATGGGAGCATACCTTTTCATGACGGTATCCAAACTTAACTCATACATCGAGAGAACCGGCGGCATACCTGAAACGGAACTGGATTTTCTGGGCTGGGATGA
>CAZNFQ010000103.1:0-7201 GCA_964571965.1 uncultured bacterium
TAGTTTACTCCAAATATAAAAGGGGCGCTTCTTCAGAGGCGCCCCCGTTCTCCTTGAAATGATTTTGCAGCGCTTTCGTCCGTGTTTTCATGAATTCCGAGTCGGTTCCAGATTGACTCAAGATGGTCAATGTGATTGGGAAGTTCAGAATACGTGTACCGCGGAAGCCTTCCAGGAAAGATACACCGTGGTGTCTTCCTTTAGTTTCAGCAGTTCCAGGGAAGCTGGTGTAATTGCAGAATAGAGTATGACATCACGGCATTTGATCCCCACCAGGAAGCCATAACCGTCCCTGGTAACCTCCTCCACCGTGCCTTTGAACCTGTTCCTCTCACTTGTGATCACATCTGACTCATCCCGGGATATCACTATGGAGTCCGGAGACACGGCCACATGCCCTCTTCCGTGTGGTGCTTCACTGTTCAGACTGATTTCCATTCCCCCGGCGGTAACTGCCTGACCGTTTTTGTAATCAACGGGGATTACGTTCCTCATGCCCACGAATGAGGCCATGAACGGAGTCTCCGGTTTGAAAAAGATATCATCGATGTCCCCCTGCTGCTCCACTTTCCCATTGTTTATCACAGCTCCTGAAGTGCCAAGAGACAGCGCGTCGGCAAAGTCATGGGTTGCCATGATGAACGTGGTGCCGGTGGAGGCGTGTATTTCCCGGAGTTCCCTGCGGAGGTTTCCCCGGAAATGAGGATCCAGTGAGCTCATGGGTTCGTCCAGAAGGATTACCGAAGGCCCGGTGGAAAGGGCCCTTGCAAGAGCGGTTCTCTGTTTTTCGCCGCCGCTGAGCTTCCCGGGATATCGGTTCATGATACCGCCAAGGTCCAGCATATCAGCAAGCTCTCTGAACGATTTTCCTCCGGGGCCGCTCCATCTTAAACCGTATTCCACGTTTTCCTTTACTGTCATGTGGGGAAAAAGAGCGCTGTCCTGATAGACGATACCCACATCCCTCCTGCCCGGTTTCTCGAAGGTGATATTCCTTCCGTTGGAAAGTACACCGCCGCTGTCAGGAAGGCTGAGACCTGCAATGGTTTCGAGTATCAGTGTTTTTCCTGAGCCAGTGGGCCCCATTAGCATGAAGAAACCGCCGGAAGGAACGGTGAGATCCACAGGTCCCAGGGTGAAACCGGGAAGCTTTCTGGATACCGCCTGCAGTTTCACCATCAGCGTTCCTCCAGTTTTGCCGCTCTTCCGGAAGTTGCCAGACGGAGAGCAACGAAAACGATAAGACTTACAACCACGAGAATGAACGCCACGGGCTGACTGTAGCGGAGGCCATAGGCTTCGTATCTCTCGAACATGAGCACCGGTGCTATCATGGGGTGATATGCCACCACTACAACCGCCCCGAATTCGCTGAGTGCCCTGGCGGTACTCATTATGAATCCCGCGAGAATACTTCTCCATGCAAGGGGAAGGGTTATCTTTCTGAAGGTGGCGAATCTGGAAGCGCCCAGACTCATCGAAACGTTTTCCAGCCTTGGAGATACAGAAGCAAATCCTTCCCTGGCAGCATTGATGAAAAATGGTATTGCAACGAAAACCATCACGGCGACAATGCCGTTCCTGCTTCCCATCACCCTGACTCCAAGATCGATAAGTATCCGCCCGAACCAGTGGTTTCTGCCGGTTACGCCGAGTATGGCAATTCCCACAACAGGGTGGGGAATCACTATTGGGATATCAACTATGCTCATCAGGAGACTTTTCCCGGGGAATGTCTTTCTCGCAAGAAGGTACGCGAAGGGTGTTCCGGCCAGAAGGCAGATCACAGCGGCAAATCCCGCAGTGTATAAACTGAGAAGAATGGAATCCATAACCTGTTTATCAGCGATGGTTTCCCTAAGCGCTGATGATTCAGGTGCAGCCATCATGTTGATGACCGGAAGTGCCAGGAACCCCATTACCGCAACAGCGGAAACGAAACTTACCCAGAAAAACATTCCCCGGTTCAGCATTGCGGCCTACTCCGTAAGAGCGGCTATTTCCCCGGGGATCTCCGAAATAACGGTTTCCGGTGAAACCCTCACGGGGATGAAAGGCGGCTGGCCCATCTCACTGAGTACCTCCAGACCCGCATCCGGGCTCAGAATGAAAGCGGCGAAGGCCACGGCGGCCTCTCTGTTGGGAGCATTGTCCGGAACCGTTAAACCGTAGGCAATGGGTGCTCCGGTCATGGTTCTGAAGGTGCCCGGTTCACTTCCGGCTATCTCTGTGGATGCAGTTGCATAGAACTCGGCCATGTCAGGATCTCCCAGGTTAACCTCAGGGGGAAGCTCTACATAGTTCAGGCCATGCTGAACGGCCACGGAAAGATACTCGAAGGCGTAATCCAGGTGGCCGCTCTGAAGAAGGGCGATGAGTTCCACGGACTTGGGTCTGATGTTCGCCGGGTTTCGTCCCTGGATAAGTTCATCGAACAGACCGGGATGATCATAGTATTCCTCTGTGAGCTGAAGGGTGAGCAGAGTTCTGTATCCGCAGGGGTCTGCGTCGGGGTCAGAGTGGCCCCACTCCACTCCTTCTCTTCCAAGTATCTGATACCAGTTGTCTGAATTGATCTCATCTGCGCAGCGGCTTTCAGGTACATAGCAGAGAACCATCTGGTTCGTTGCGAAAACGCAGTTCCACCCTGTGTACTCGTCGATGAGCATGTTGTCTATTACCCTGTAGTCAGCCGATGCCATAACGTCGCATTCACGGCCGAGCTCCGTGATCTTTCTAGCGCAGGCAACGCTGCCTCCAGCTTCCCGCTGCACGTCCACTTCAGGGTACAGTTCCTCGAACATTTCCTCTATACGCTCAAGGGGCACAGTCAGACTGCCCGCATGAAAAACCGTAACAACGCCCCTGGGCACGGCAAGTGCAGTGCAGGAAAAAACCGCAATGGTCCACAGCATACTTCGCATACATCCTCCATTCTGTTATTTTTCGTTGAACGAGCCGCAGCTCACCGGGAATATTATCTTTATTCCCTCCGAACACAACGGTTTTTTCTTAAGGAGAAAAGTGACAGACACTTGCCCCTGGGCCGAAAACCCGGGAATAATGAAGGAATACCATGACACTGAATGGGGTGTCCCCGTTTTCGACGAACTGAAAATGTTCGAGTTTCTTGTGCTGGAGAGCGCACAGGCCGGACTCAGCTGGATGACCGTTCTGAAAAAAAGGGAAAACTACAGAGAAGCCTTCTGCGGTTTCGACCCTTATAAGATAGCCTCCTTTTCAGAAGATGACGTTAACGGACTGCTTCAGAATCCCGGAATAATCAGGAACAGGATGAAAATAGAAGCCGCGGTGAACAATGCGGGGATATTCCTGGACATCGCTTCAAAATACGGCTCTTTCTGCAATTTCATCTGGCGATATACCGACCACCGTCCCGTAGTGAACAATTTTTCCAGTGTTCGCGAAGTCCCGGCTGAAACAGAACTCTCAAGAAGGATAAGCAAAGACCTGAAGAAACTTGGATTCAGGTTCTTCGGGGCTGTGATCTGCTATTCACACATGCAGGCCACGGGGATGGTAAACGACCACATGACCTTCTGTTTCAGGCACAGGGAAATTAACACTTTTCACGAAACACATGAAAGACTATGATATCCTGTTACGCAGACGTTGATTCTCCAGACGGGGATTGAGTTTCATGAAAAGTATTGTTATGTTTGCTGTTGTTGTGCATTACAGAATTCATGCCACTGGTCCATTAAGAACACAAGGTGGAAGATGAGAGACAGAATTTTAGGCCTTGGAAGGCAGACACCCCTTCTTAACGGTTCGACCGTGACCTACGTAAATCTTGATAACGGTGCAAGCACTCCTCCCATTATCGACGCTGTGAAAGCACTTGAGGATTTCATGCCGTTTTACTCCAGTGTTCACAGGGGTACCGGTTTCAAATCCAGGCTCAGCACAAGAATTTTCGATGAATCCAGGGAGATAATAGCCAGCTTCGTAAAGGCTGATCTTTCGAAGAATACGGTGATCTTCGGGAAAAATGCATCCGAGGCAATTAACAAGCTATCACACAGTCTTCCCCACGGTGATGACTGCGTTGTTATTACCACTCGAATGGAACACCACTCCAACGACCTTCCCTGGCGGGACCACTTCAACGTTGTACACGTGGACGTTCTTCCTGACGGAAGACTCGATGAAGAAGATTTCGACAGAAAACTTGCGGAGCATAAGGACCATCTTTCACTGGTGGCCGTTGCCGGTGCTGCAAACGTAACCGGATACCTGCAGCCCATACACAGACTTGCAAGAAAGGTTCATGAAGCAGGATCTCTGATCCTCATTGATGCAGCCCAGCTGGCTCCCCATCGTGAAATAGACATGAAACCCCAGGACCATCCCGAACATCTGGACTTCGTGGTTCTTGCAGGGCATAAGATGTATGCTCCATACGGCACAGGCTGTCTCATAGGCCCGAAGCATGTGTTCCTGAACTGTTCTCCCGATTACAGCGGCGGCGGCACCGTTAATGTAGTTACCCCCAATGAGGTTTACTGGGCAGGTCTTCCGGACAAAGAAGAGGCTGGAAGCCCCAATGTGCCCGGTGCAGTTGCCATGGCCGCTTCTGCCAATGCTCTGATGAAATACACCATGAAGAGAATAGAGCAGCACGAGGTCGAACTTACCAGGTATGCACTCAGTGAGCTAAAGAAGATACCCGAAGTGATGATCTACGGTGAAAGTGACCCGGACAGGCTCGACAGAGTGGGTGTAATTCCTTTCAACCTCGAAGGTGTCCATCACTCTCTTCTTGCTGCAATACTGGGCTATGAAGGTGGAATTGGAGTCAGAAGCGGCTGTTTCTGCGCACACCCCTATGTTGTGACCCTGCTTGGTCTGTCAGACGAGGAAGCGGAGAAATGGCGTGTGGATTTCCTCAAGGGTGATAAATCCGGAATGCCCGGTATGGTAAGGATGAGCCTTGGATGCTACAGCACCCGTGAAGATGTCGATCGACTCATAGAGATGCTTAAGCGGGTAATCTCCGGCGACTATATAGGGAAATATGAAGTGGTAAAAGAAACCGGGGAATATGTTCCCAAGGGCTACGTTGAACCCTTTGACCAGTACTTCAGCTTCAGGTAAATGAAACCGGCCTTCGGGCCGGTTTTTTTCTCCCCCGCCGTACTGTTTTTGTCTATTGCCAATGCCGTTGGTTATGTTCTCACTGCACCCTTCAGGGCAGGAGTGTCATGTATTTTTGTATTCTGGTTCTTTTTGCCGGCAGGTATGATCCGCTGAGCATGCAGAGTTTGTACCTTAACTCCGTTAACGGAGGAAGCACCGCCCTTTCCGCCACTGGTTTCATCGTGGAAAGGGAATCTGAATACTATCTGATTTCGAATCTTCATGTGTTCACAGGGAAAGATTTCTTCCAGAACTCACCCCTTTACCCCGATTCATCCTCTCCCGGAGAGATCCATATCTGGTATCATGGCCGGTTTTTTGGTGAATGGATCGTGGGGATCGAGGATCTTTACACGGATGAAGGGGAACCCAGATGGCTGGAGCATGAACATGAAAGGGCCGATGCGGCTGCTCTGCCCTTGGAGAACATTCCCGACGGTGCATACATACACCCGCTTGACCTTAATCTGGCAGAGTCGGATCTCAGTGTCGTACCCGGCATTACTCTGTACATCATCGGTTTCCCCTACGGCAGATCTTCAACGGGTAAAATGCCAATATGGAAAACAGCCCACATGGCTTCCGAGTATGAACTCGACGTTGAGGGTGCCAGGGCTTTTCTTATTGACGCAACCACCCGTGAGGGAATGTCCGGGGCTCCAGTGGTACTCAGGCGTTATGGTGATGACGATGAAGTTGAAACCAGATTCCTGGGGATATACTCTGCCCAGTACCTGGACGCGGAAATAGGAATGGTCTGGCGGCCTGAAATAATAACTGAGATTCTCGATTCTGTAGAGCGCTGAATCATTTCAGCATCAGCACAGGACAGACATAGAACGTACAATACCGGATAGTCTTCCGTATACGGGGCCCAGACCACTGCCCCGTACTCTTTAACAACGTATCTGAGCCTGCCTGTTTCCGGTATTCCCGTAATCATTACAGTGCTGCAGACTTCTCCATCAGAGGAGTACAGGAGTCTCCTCGTCTTCGGTACCAAGGCGCACCCATCCATCCATGGCCAGAGCTCCGATCTGGGGCCTGAATTCCAGAGGTTCCGATTCCGGTTCCACGAACACACCGTTAATGGTGAAGCTTACATAAGCATAGGGTTCGTCATAACCTGAATCGCTGGAATCTGAAGGGATAGCCTCTGCCTCCCCTGTGATGAACTCAGAATCGATACCCGTCTCTGAGTGTCTCTCAATGCAGAAGTCAGGATCGCTCATGAACGATAGAAATACGTAGCCGTTTCCAGCACAGCACTGCGCATAACCTGGAGAAAACCTGAAATCCACTCCATCGTAGTTTTAAGCGGTTCATGTGTTTTTCTGAACCGGTCCCAGTATCTGGATGAGAGTTTCCTTCAACTTCTGCAGTGTATAGGGTTTTGCCATTACTCCTATGAAACCGTATGCAGAATGGTTAGACATCACAGGACTCTCTGAATAGCCGCTGGATACTATGGCCTTTGCCGCAGGATCGAATTCAAGTATCTGCTTCATCGCTTCCGCCCCGCCCATTCCCCCGGGAATGGTCAGATCCATGATGATCAGATCAAAGGGATTTGAACACCTTCCGGCATCCCGGTAACGTTCCACTGCCCTTTTCCCGTCCGGCACTGTTTCCACCTCACAGCCAAGGTGTTCAAGCATGCTCCGGGAAACGTTCCTTACCACCTCTTCGTCGTCCATGACCATGATCCTGAAGCTTCCCGCCCCGGATAAGGCTTTATCCTCGATATGGCCTGAGCCCTTTTCAGAGTTTTGAACAGCCGGCAGAAACATGATGAATTCAGTACCCTTGCCCACCTCCGATGAAACCCTGATTCTGCCTCCGTGCCTTCTTACCACAGAATGGACAGTTGCAAGCCCCAGGCCGGTGCCCCCGGTTTTCGTGCTGAAGTATGGATCGAATATCTTTTCCAGGTCTTCCGTTGCAATACCGCATCCAAGGTCTTTGAATACGATCTTCACATAGTCGCCGGGATCGATATCGAGAAGCTCCGGTGAATACGACGAGAAGTTACTGCCTGTTA
>CAZNFQ010000104.1:0-6772 GCA_964571965.1 uncultured bacterium
TACCCAGCCCTGGGACGATCTTGTGCTGCTTATTTACTGGCTGCTTCTGAGTCCGGATGAGGATTTCGCGGGGGATATTCATGAAAGGTTTCACTACGAAGACCTCGTCTCATGCATTGCCACCAACGTCCTTCTGGGGCACTGCAGTACCTACTACCACAACTATCACCTTCTGCTGGACAGAACAGGGGCTGAAGGGAAATGGAGATACATCACCTGGGACATGGACAGAACCTGGGGGAAATACGGACCGGAATTCCCCTACTGGAGAAATTCAAGTAATGACGGAAACCGCAGGAACACGCTTCTCTGGAGAATGTGGTGCAACCCTTCCATAAGGGCAGATCTCATACAGGAGATAGAATCACAGTACCCGCTTCTGCTCTCATTCACCGAATCCGGGAAGATCGATTCACTGGCTGGAATAATTGCCCCTCTTGTTGAATCAGATCCATACAGGGACTTCGCAATGGACCAGTTCTGGAACGCCGTGGAGGCCATTAAGAGCTGGCCGGAAGCGAGATACGGCAACCTTCAGAATCAGTTTACCCAGTGGCCTCTGCCCTTCAGGATCTACCCGGTGGAAGCCCATGGAACAGACCTGCTTGTTTCCTGGAGCAACGGAGGAACCGGCTGCAGCTGGCGCCTGGCCGTTTCCCCAGACAGCCTGTTCACCCATGAAGAAGATCTTATATACCAGGCGTTCACAACGGATACATTCTTCGTTCTGCCGGGTGAATACTCAGGGCTGGAAAACTGGCTGCAGCTGTACTGTACAAGGAATGGAACGGAGCACAGGGCGGCTAACGGCCCGGTGAAGCCGGAACCGGAACCGGGGATACCCTCCAGCGGTTCCATGGTTGTTTCTGAGATCAACTACATGAGCTCCCCTGTCTTCAATCCCGGAGACTGGTTCGAAGCCGTGAACACAGGTGAAACCGCGATTAACCTTGCAGGATGGTCAATAAGGGATGCGAACCCTGAGAACCTTACAACCCTTGGTGAACTTGTGGTTCAGCCGGGAGAGTGCATTGTTCTTGCCAGTGATTCGTTCCTTTTCTCGGCTGCTTTCCCAACCCTGCCTGCTCCCCGCTGGAGTCTCAGCTTCAACCTCTCCGACGGCGGTGATGAGATAACCCTGGCGGATCCCTCAGGAGCAACTGCAGATACCCTGCGGTATCTTCCTGAATACCCATGGCCGGATGTTTCCGGTAACGGTACAACGCTAATACTCCGGGATCTGCTGTCTGACAATTCAAACCCGTTTTCCTGGATCAGGGGCCCCCTGGGAGGAACTCCTTTCTCCACAGGCAGCTGGAACCCCCAATGGCCTGAAAATGGAGCGGTGGGCATGAAGTTGACAGGGCCCATTCCCTCCTCCGGAAACATTATGATCCTGCTAACTGCAATAGCTCCGGTAACCGCTGAAGTGGAAATCAGGGATCTGGCGGGAAGAAAGGTAACTGAGACCGTCAGCATCGACCTCGAGTCCGGTGAATACTCGCTGACCCTGGAAACCCGGGATCTTCCCTCAGGTGTTTACTTCGCCGTTATGAGGAACATGGGCTTTACCCAGGCCGCCCGGATAACCCTGATCGGAGAATGATGAAGTGCACTTACACCGCAGCGGCGATTATTATCACAGGCATATCATCGGGCTTCACCCTTACTGTCTCCCCGGGTGACGCAATTCAGGATTCACTTGAAACACTTTCCCCCGGAGATACGCTCTATCTTTCCCCGGGAACCTACACCAGTTCCAGTGGTGAACCCCTTCTTTCATGCACACCGGAGCAACACGGGGTATCCTTGATTTCCTCACCCCTTGAAAGGGCTGTTCTTGACGGAGAAGGAATGCAGAGATCTGTGATAACCCTGGAAGGTCCCAACGAATTCCCTTTCTTCATAGCAAATCTTGTGGTGAGGGGTGGAAACGCAACCGGAAACGGTTTTTTCAACGGAGGAGGCATTTTCTCAGGGGAAGCATCAGCTGTGATAAGCAACTGCGAGATTACCCAGAACACAGCCATCATAGGCGGTGGTATCGGCGCAGAGGGAGGAAGCTTGAGCCTTGACTACACCGATCTGACTGAAAATCTTGCACTGGTGACAGGTGGTGGAGTTGACCTGTACGCCTGCGCACTCACAGGCTTCATGCTCCGGTTCGTGAATAACGAAAGCTCAGATGACGGCGGCGGTCTGAACAGCTACCAGTCTGCGGTTCACCTTGTGAATTCTCTCTTCACAGGTAATTACTCCGGCGATGACGGTGGAGGTATATGCATTCTCCAGGGAACCTCCACGCTGGAATACCTCACGGTGCATGAAAACGAAGCATACGATGACGGCGGAGGTTTAAGGATACACACCATCGACGCCCTGACCATAACATCTTCAATAGTTACGTCGAATCTGGGGAAGGCCGGCATTAATGTAATCAGTGACAACAAGCCGGTGGTAAGCAATGTCTGCTGCTGGAACAATGAATTCTCCAATTACAACGGCATGGATGATCCCACCGGCATGAACGGGAATATTTCCCGGGATCCCCTCTTCGCCGACGTTCTTCTCAACCTATCCCAGACCCAGGCTGGACAGCCTGAAAACAGTCCCGCCGTTAACGGCGGTCATGAAGATGTCCAGGGAAGTTCCATATCCGGGCTGAGCACAAGAACGGACAGTCTGCCGGACCAGGGAATCTCCGATATGGGTTTCCACCATGTGAACATGAATCAGACCGGTATCCGGCAGGGCACCCCGGACCGGATCACCATTTCCATATGCCCATCCCCCGTCTCAGGTGAATCGGTCATTACGTTGCAGGAGGTTTCAGGAGCTTATGTTGAAATGTCATTCTATGACATCGCCGGCAGAACTGTGGGCAGAAAAGATATTCCGGTGAACGGGAATGGTGAAGCCCTTTGTACCGTGTCATCCCGGGAGTTTCCACCGGGGCCGCTCTTTTTCAGGGCAAGGTGGGCATCAGGAGAAGCCTTCGGCAGAACGGTGGTGACCAGGTGACTCTTTTTTTTCTGATCCTCGCTGGAACGGTAATTCCTGTTGCCCCGGGGGAAAGCATACAGAACGCCATGAATGAAGCTCTTCCCGGCGATACAGTCCTCGTTCTGCCCGGGATCCATTCCGGGTCCGGAACGAATCTGGTCACGATAAACGGTGAGCACAACGGAGTAGTCCTCACGGGAGATACGGAAAACCCCTCCTCCGTGGTACTCTCCGGCGACGGCCTCACAGGCAGCATCATCGGCATAGACGGTCTGGGTTACGGCACTGTGGATTCCTCCACTGTAATATCCGGGCTTGAGTTTACCGGGGGCAGCCCGTTGTCTGAGCCCTTCGGCGGAGCAGTTTACACTGGCCATGCCTCCCCCTTGATCGAATACTGCCTTTTCCGGGAGAACACAGCCGATAATGGCGGAGCCGTCTACTCCTGGAAAGGTGCTCCTGTAATACGCTACTGTCTTTTCGAAGGCAATACATGCCAGTCTGCAGGTGGTGCGGTGTATCTCTATTCATCAGAGGCGGAGATCTACGGCTGCAGGTTCGTTGACAACACATCCTGGGACGATGGCGGCGGCCTGTACACCTATCACTGTTCTCCGGTGATATTCAACTGTCTTTTCACCGGCGGTTACGCCCACGATGACGGAGGAGGGATATACTGCTATGCCCTCTCCAACCCGGATATTTCCTTCTGCACCTTTTACGGCAATGAATCCCAGAACACGGGAAGCGCAGTGTATTTCAGGGTAGACTGCTCTCCCCCTGTAAGCCATTGCATCATTACCGGAAACACGGGGCCTGCACTCTATATACAGAACGGCGGTGAACCAGTCTTCACCTTCAACTGTGTATGGGGTAATCCCGACGGCAATTACGGCAACCTTCCGGACCCCACGGGAACAGAAGGCAACATATCGGAAGACCCGCTTCTTGAAGGCGACATGTACCTCAGCCATACCCAGGCCGGACAGCCTGAAACCAGCCCGTGCATAGACGCAGGGGGAGGCTTTTCAAGTGCATACGGCCTTGAATTCACATGGACCAGAACCGACAGCGTTCCCGACTCATCCATTGTTGATATGGGGTTTCATCATGGTCCACGGGACAATTTCCAGTCCGGTCCCGAACTGGAAAACCCGGGTGGGATCGCTGTGTTCCCAAATCCCGCATCATCGGCTTTTACCCTCCGGTATTCTGAAAACCCCGATTGGGGCATCCTTGCGATCTACGATCTTTCCGGAAGGGTTGTTTACCGGGGAACTCCCTCTGTTTCCGGGAGCCATGTTGTAAACACAGATGAACTTGGCGGAAACGGGATATACATCGTGAGGCTTTCCGGAGGGGGTTTCTCCGTATCAGCAATGGTTACCGTTGTGGGGAACTAGATATTCGTCACTTTCTTAACAGGCTACCGTAACTCTCTTTACCGCAAACTATGGCCCAGTACTTCCTGTACCATTTGTCACTTCCGGAAAGGGCTCTCAGTGCAATGGATCTGAATGGTTTGCCGTAGAGCAGTTTTCTGTACTTCATGGACTGCTTAACGGTTTGGATGCAGCGGGTTCCTGTACCCCAGGATTCCCTGTTCCCGATGATAGCTTCAGCAGCTGCGAAACCGCTTTCAAGGGCATGGGAAATACCCTCTCCGGATACCCTGTCACAGAGGCCGGCTGCGTCACCGGCAAAGAGAACCGAGCCATGTCCTGTGAACACCGGCTGATTTCCCGCGGGTAAAACCGCTCCGGTAGAGGCATGGGATGTGCCGAGACCTGTCTGGATCATGAGCTGTGACATGAGTCTTTCCGCTGTTCTTCCAGATCCGGTGAAAGACCCCACGCCGGTTATGATGTCTTCTCTCCTGGGGAAGAGCCAGCCATAGCCGGTAAAACCTTTGAAGAAAAATATCTGAAGCCCTTTGTCCATGAAGGGAGATATGGCTTTCTCCGAAAGGGGAACCACAGCACTGAAGGCGGGGCATGGCCTGCTGAATGAACTGCCTTTCACCGTTCTTCTCACACGGCTTGCCGCGCCGTCTGCTCCCACCATTCTTCTGAAGGCTATCTGATTCCCGGATTTGAAGAGGGCCGTGTTCCCGGAAACTCCCATGTAATTGTCCTTCAGTGGAATGGCTCCCTCCTCTATTGCACGGCGTCTGAGAAATCCGTCGAATTCCGTACGGTTAACAAGCCTAACAGGGGGCATTCCCTCTCTGAAAGTTCGCAGTTCCCGGAAATCTGAGCTTATGGTCATGGAAGAGTGGCTTCGAAGGGTAAGGTCATCAATTTCCAGTGGGGAAAGCATTCCTGTATCCCGAAGGAAATCGGCTGCCCTGCCAGAGAGAACCCCCCCGCACACCTTGGGTCTGGGAAAAGACGATCGGTCTGCCAGTATGCATGGTATCCCCTGAACGGAGAGCCGCCAGGCACACGCTGAACCGGCGGGACCGGCACCTACAACAAGAATGTGTTCCATAGCTCAGATAATAAGAACTGACACCGCCTGAGGAAAGTGGTAGATTTCACCGCTGAAAGAAGGGACAATGACAAAGATTTCACTTTCTTCTCTTTACTACCGGCTGGTCCGAACATCAGTGAGAATCATCGGAAACCCCGCAGGGATTGAAGGGCTGTCAGATCTGATGTCACGGTTGAGGCACCGTTTATCAGGAAACACCAGTGCACTCTACAGGTCGCATCTTGAAAGGGTCTATGCAGATCTCAGCGGAGGGGAACTGGATGAGATCATCGCCGACTACTGGAAGACCCATGAGAGAAATCTCCTGGGGCTTTTCTACCTTTCCCGGGAAGAACCGGCCGGGGTATTGAAAAGGGTAACCTGGAAGGGCCGGGAGGTTCTCGATCAGGCCGTCCGAAGGGGCAGGGGAGTTCTGCTGCTGGTGCCCCATTACGGAGATGAACGGGGACTTCACGTGATTCTCGGCATGGCCGGTTACACAGTTCATGTGGTAACAAGCAGATACGCGGACATGCCGCTTTACTGCAGAAGATCCAGGCTGGCTCCGGGAGAGAAATGGAATGTGATGCATTTTCCGGATGAAAACCCCAGATGGATGTACAGGACACTGGAACAGGGCGGCATAATACACTACGGATCAACGGCTTACGGGGGGCCGGGCGGAACATGGATAACAGCCTTCGGGGTACCGGTACTGGTTCCTTCAGCTCCCTGGAAACTCTGGCGGAGAACAGGCTGTGAAGTGCTTGCCGCACACTGCACCCATACCCCGGGAATGGGCTGGGAAATGAACTTCAGGAAGCTGGAAACCCCCGCAGACAGAGTGGAATTCGCAGCGGTATCAGGAACCGCCGCAGAGGAAACAGCCAGGTTGAATCCCGGTCAGTACGAATGGAAAAATCTGGCAATTCGCCACAGGGAAACGAACACCATCATAAGAACGGGCTGTATACCTTCGGAGGAGAGAGAGCTGGAAGAAGCCGCTATCCCGGAGGACAGCGATCCGGGGGTTATTCACCCAATAGCAGCATGCTCAGGGCCATGATGGCCATACCAGCGATAACACCGTATATGCAGTAATGGTGTTTTCCGTAGGTCTCGGCTGCGGGTAAAAGTTCATCCAGAGATATAAAAACCATTATTCCCGCAACGGAAGCGAATGCCATACCGAACATTGCAGGGGAAAAAAACCTTCGAAGAAGGAAGTAACCCGCAATGGCGCCAAGGGGTTCTGACAAACCGGACAGGGAAGACCACAGAAGTGCTTTTTTTCTGC
>CAZNFQ010000105.1:0-6688 GCA_964571965.1 uncultured bacterium
AGCACTTGGAAGACCCGGACACATTTTCCCCCTTGCAGCAAGGGACGGCGGAGTTTTAAGAAGAACCGGTCATACCGAAGCCGCTGTGGACCTTTCCCGTCTTGCAGGGCTGCATCCTTCAGGCGTTATCTGCGAGGTAATGAACGAAGACGGCACCATGGCCCGACTGCCGGATCTGGAGGTATTCGCTGAAAAACATGGTCTGCTGATTACAAGTGTGGAAGAACTGGTGAAGTACCGTCACAGGAACGAGGTACTCGTCAGATGTGTTGCCGAGGCCATGCTGCCGACGGATTTCGGTGAATTCAAAATGAGGGTTTACGAAAGCCTTACAGACGGTGAGACCCATGTTGCCCTTTCGAAGGGCGATCTGGCAGGTAAAGAAAATGTGCTGGTTAGGGTGCACTCACAGTGTCTCACAGGCGATGTGTTCGGAAGCAGGCGCTGCGACTGCGGCGGGCAGCTTCACGCAGCCATGAGAAGGGTTGCCGAAGAGGGTCTCGGTGTAGTCCTTTACATGTCCCAGGAGGGCAGGGGAATAGGTCTTGCAAACAAGATCAAAGCCTATCACCTTCAGGACCATGGTCTTGATACTGTTGATGCCAACGTGGAACTGGGTTTTGCCCCTGACCTCAGGGACTACGGAATAGGCGCACAGATACTGAGCGACATGGGCCTTTCCACAATAAGACTCATGACGAACAATCCGAAGAAGATAATTGGGTTATCCGGCTACGGACTTCAGGTAACTGAACGTGTCGGAATAGAGGTGTGTCCCACCGAAGAAAACCGTTTCTACCTTAGAACGAAGAGGGACAGAATGGGACACCTGCTGAAGGGAGTGGATGAAAATGGCCTGGATTCATGAAGGACAGCTTGACGGAGAAAATCTCAAGTTAGCCATAGTAGTTTCCCGTTTCAACAGCTTCATAACTGGCAGGCTCCTGGACGGAGCGCAGGACTGCCTGCTTCGTCACGGAGTGGAGGAAGACGATATTAACGTGTTCTGGGTGCCCGGAGCCTGGGAGATTCCAGCTGTTGCGGCAAATCTTGCCCAGAGCCGCTCCTTTGATGCGGTGATATGTCTCGGAGCCGTCATAAGGGGTGACACTCCCCATTTCGATTTCGTTGCAAACGAGAATGCCAAGGGTATTGCCCAGGCTGGAATGAATTCGAAGGTTCCGGTGGTTTACGGTGTGGTTACCACTGATACCGTTGAGCAGGCAATAGACAGGGCTGGCACAAAGAGCGGGAACAAGGGTTTCGAAGCGGCAATGACGGCCATTGAACTGGTTAACCTGTACGAGCAGATACACGGCTTCACCGTGCCAAACGAAGAATTGCCGGAGGAATAGGTTGGGCCAGAGAACCAGAGGAAGAAAATTCCTTCTCCAGTGCAGATATGCAGCAGAGGCGAACGAACAGTCCCTGGACGAGAACCTTGAATCCATGTCCGTTTCCACGAGAGTTACAGATCCGGAAACAAGGATATGGCTCAGGGACCTTGGCAGAACGGTTCTGAAACACAGGTCAGATATTGACCGGAAAATTGAGTCAGCACTTCAGAACTGGTCCATGGAGAGACTCACTCCGGTAACCAGGCTGATCCTTCAGCAGGCTCTGGCAGAGCACCTCTACATGGATATACCTGCACCGGTTGCGGTGAAGGAAGCGGTTAAACTTGCCATAGAGTTCGAGGGGCCTAAAACAGGTTCCTTCGTGAACGGAGTCCTTGACAGGCTTCTTTTCAGAAAAAAGGAGTAGGCAGGGCTCATTGACAACAGGACGGAAACTCCAGAGATTGTCTTCAGCGGGGAGTAATTATGCTGATAAGGGTGATAAGTGATGTGCACGGTAACCTTGCAGCTCTGAAGGCAGTTCTGGATCATCCCGACGGGAAAGAGTCAGACAGAACTGTCTGCCTTGGAGACACCGTTGGATACGGCTCACATCCTGTGGCCTGTATTAATCTCGTTAGACAGATCTCAGATGAAACCGTTGCCGGGAACCATGATTATGGAGCAGCGGGGCTGATGAGCATATCAAGTTTCAACATCGACGGGCAGAAAGCCATTGAATGGACCAGGACCAGGCTTGAGGAGGACCAGGTTCTCTGGCTTCAGGAACTCCCTCTTCAAACCTTCTTCTATGGCATCAACCTCACCCATGCCTCCCCTGCAAACCCCTCTTCCTGGACATACATAATGACAGCGGCAAATGCCTCTGAAGCGGTGCTTGCAGCCGGAGAGTACCTTTCCATCTACGGCCACACCCACTATGCCATGCAGTGGACCAGAACCGGAGACTGTTCGGGGGATGAAACGGGCAGCACCGACGATGTGGCTATTATCAACTGCGGAAGCGTTGGCCAGCCCAGGGACGGAGACCCCAGGGCGGCATACCTTCTTCTGGACACCGAGAAGAGAACCTTCAGGCACGTAAGGGTGGAGTACGACATTGAAGCTGCTGCAGTTGCCATACGCGCCGCCGGCCTTCCCGAGCACCTTGCAGGAAGGCTCTTCCTGGGGAAATGACTGTGAAAAAGAACCCTCACATCCGGAGGTACAGATGTTCCTTGCCGTAACCCTGCTGCTGATCGGTGAGATTTCCCAGACAACACTGCTCACCGTTGAGGTTACCGGATTCGAGGAGCAATCCGGTGAAGCAAGACTGGCAGTATTCGGCCCTGGAGACGCCTTTCCCATGGAGATAGAAGAAGCCGTTTACAAAGAGATCAAGTCCGTTGATTCCGACCCTCTGATTTTTACGATCAGCTCACTGAGTCCGGGGACCTATGCAATCTATGCCTATCACGATAAGGATGGAGACGGCCAGCTGGACATGCACTGGTACGGCCCTCCCAGTGAGAAGGTGGGGGTTTCCAACAATGCCACGGGCTTTGCCGGCCCCCCAAGTTTCGACGACGCATCATTCGAACTTGGTGAAGAGCCCCTGGTGCTGAGTATTTTGCTACGCTGACTGCAGTTCAGTTTCCTGTTTTAAGAACCCTGACCGTGGAAGTCCCCTGTTCCGTTCCAAGAACCAGGGTATAGATTCCAGCGGGATAGGCAGACAGGTCAAGCACTCCATCAACCTCTTTCCCCTCTCCGGAAGTAATTTCCCCGAGATCCCGTCCGCAGATGTCGTAAAGGGTGAGGGTATACCTCTCCTGTACAGGCAGATCGATAGAGTAAGAGGTAACAGCGGTTATGGGATTCTGCCCGATTGAAATCCGGAGAGGATTATCCACCGGAGTTTCTGCTTCCTCTATTCCTGTAACGGTATTTCTTGCAATGAACCTGTATTCAGGAATTGCCGAGGTGTCATCCTTCCAGGCAACCCAGTACCC
The DNA here is from genome assembly GCA_964571965.1 of uncultured bacterium. Lineage (GTDB taxonomy): Bacteria > Fermentibacterota > Fermentibacteria > Fermentibacterales > JCC-6 > Sabulitectum. The sequence continues at coordinate 3,350 of CAZNFQ010000105.1, forward strand.
GTCGGTATCACTGCACACGGCGATGTTCCCCGGTGATACATTGATCCAGGGTTCCACAACATGGGCGTAACCATTCCACTCGTCCTGCCAGTGGCGTACCATGATGTTCGAACCGTCGTACCATGCGAGGAGCAGCCCGTTATCGTCCCGGGTTCTTGTCATGGCAGCGGCAAATGGAAGTTCGTCATGGTCTATTACCATGGGGGAGGACTCAGGTTCTGTTACAGAGGTTGTGAAACTGCTGCACCATACTTCACCTTCATCGCCGGCCCATAGGCAAATCTGACCGGTCTGGCTGTATCCTGAAGCAATTACTCCCCAATAGGTTCCTGGCGGATTTCCAATTATTGCGTACAGTGCATTTTCGCGCAATGTACCTGATTCCAGATAGATGCTGTTGATGCCATAGTAGCTGGGTCCAGGATATCCATCCCAGGAACCTGAAGCCATTGTGAATGCAGGCAGGGTACCCTGGGGAATCTGTCCCGACAGAAGACACCATGATGTGAAGAAACCCTGTCTCCAGTGGGTGGTATCCGCAGTGTTCACAACAGAAGAAGACCACGGATCAATTGAAACAGTGGTCATCCAGGTTTCATCCTGAACGTAACTGTCCGTGTATCCTGTATTCATAACAAGGAACATTCTTCTGTTTTCCTGGCAGTCGGCATATCTTGGGAGGATTGGCAACGAAAACCAGGAACAGTATACAGGGGGGTCTATTTCATCAGAAGCAAGTTGTCTGTTTGCCGTAACAGATAAACCGGGCAGATCGAACACCATGAAAGTAGCAGAAAAGTTCCAGAAATCCTGTTCCCCGGAAACTGCAAGGAGAACCGGGTCTGAGTCCGACCCTTCGTGAAGGCTGATGGAAATGCAAGGGCTGGTACAACCTGCCACGACGGGCTGGGCCGGTTCCTCACAGTACATGAGAAGAGGTGTGCTGGTGTGGGTCCAGCCTACAACAGGAACCTGGCCCGATTCAGGGATGAGAATGTCGACATTCCCCAGGGCAACTCCGACTATTAAAATAGAAAACAGATAAGATTTCATATATACCGCCTTTCAAATATTGTGAAACAATTATATCTTACCTGCTGGTTGGAGACAATCCACTATTTATGGAGGTACGATGTGAGATACGTGATTATTCTTGCCTTTATTGTTGTTATCAACCTGGGTTGCGGTGAAGCTCCGTCCAGCGAAACGGTGACAGATTCAGGTACAACTGACAGTGCTCAAACTCTGCAGGCGGTGGACTCCATTGGTGTTCTCATGGGAGACAGCAATTACGTACTGGGTGCCATAGCGGATTTCACCACTCTTCCCGGAGGAAGACCGGCCATTCTGGACAGGGTAAAGGGAACCGTTTCCGTCTTCGACAGCACCGGTGCATTCCTCTACAGTTTCGGGGGTTTCGGTGAGGGCCCTGGAGAGTTTCAGACCCCCGTAATGATGGAAGCCTTTGATTCAGGATTTATTGCTGTCGTCGAAAGAATGGGGAAAGTAAGTGTGTTCCATGAGAACGGAGAATTCTCTGGAAGCTGGGGAGACGGTGAAACCCTGATGGTTCCCATTGAGATAGCAGCCGTGGATGATTCTCTTCTTGCATTCTCCACTTTCAGGATGGAACCCGGGGATGACGGTTACAGGATCGTTTATGAGCTGAACGTTCATAATGTTGCTACCGGAGAAGTGGTTGCAAACTATTTCCGCTGGCAGGGCGACGCAAGTCCTTCCACCGACTTCATTCCCGGTTACATAACCATCACGGCGGCCGGCAACGGAACCCTTTATCTCTCAAGGATAGGTTCGGATAACTGGGCCGTTGAAGTATTTGATTCAAACGCGGAACTGACGGATACTATAAATCTCTTTCCGGACAGGGAAAGAGACCCTGCTGAAGGAGATTACATGGTTCCGGGCGTGTTACCGCTGCATTACGTATTTTCTGAAAACGGCAGCAATGAGCAGTACAGTGTAAACATGCCCGGGGATCATCCGTTCATAAGTCGGCTTGGAATGGACGGCGAAGGCAATCTGTGGTGCCGAAGGGGGGGCCTTCCCGGAGATGTATGGGACGTGGTGTCTGCTGATGGTGAGTTCCTGCGGGAGGTTCATGTGGAGCTTCCGGATTCGGCTTACTACATTGATATGGATGTGAGTTCCCACGGTATCCTCGCTTTTGATATGTTTACCGAAGATTTTCATAAGCTTTATGTAATGGAATAGCCTGAAGGCAGGAAATGACTCAGAAACTCTACGACGGCAAAAATTGCCCATGCCCTGCGGACTGCAGCAGGCACGGCAGGTGTGCCCGGTGCATCGACTTCCACCACGGGAAGAAAGAACCCACATACTGCGAGTTCCTGGCCGGAAAGATAGACGGGGAAAAACCCTCAGAACAGCCGGAGAGAGCTCAGCGTACAGGGAAGGAGATAAGACTTCTGGACTACGCTCCCTGCGCCGGTTGAGCAGGCAAGCTGAAGCCTGCCAGGCTGGCGGGAATAGTACAGAAACTTCCCAGGTACGCAACCCCTGATCTTCTTGTGGGTATGGAGAACATGGATGACGCTGGGGTCTACCGTATCACCGACGACATTGCCCTGGTGCAGACCGTGGATTTCTTCTACCCCATTGTTAACGACCCCAGAATGAATGGAAGGATAGCAGCGGCGAATTCTCTCTCAGACATCTGGGCCATGGGGGCCAATGCACATACCGCAATGAACGTGCTGGCTTATCCCCCGGGGCTTATTCCCGCAGAGGTCATAGGTGAAATGCTTGCCGGTGGAAGCGACAAGCTGGTGGAAGCGAAGGTTGCCCTTGTGGGGGGCCATACCATGGAGCAGGAAGATCTGCTTTACGGCATGAGCGTAACGGGAACGGTTCACCCCGATCACATAAAAACAAATACGAAGGCACGGGCCGGAGACGCCATTATTCTAACGAAAGCCCTTGGTACCGGTGTTTACGGCAATGTCATGATGAAGGCGGAACTTACTTCTGAGCAGTACAGAACCGCAACGGACTCCATGAGCAGGCTCAATATGTACGCAGCCAGTGTACTGAAGGACTTCAGGGTAAGCGCCATGACCGACGTTACCGGTTTCGGTCTTCTGGGGCATGCCCTGCCGGTTGTCCGGAGCAGCGGCCTTACCGCCTTCATACTGGAATCGGCGGTTCCCGTTCTTCCTGACATGAAAACCCTCCAGTTGGAATACGGAGCAAAGGGGGTCTGTAAGGTAACCGAGTACGTGGATGAATTCCTTACGGTTCAGGAGGGAGTTTTGTCTTCCAGGGTAAGCCTGTTCGCCGAAGCTGAAACCTCAGGCGGGT